>JAFIGH010000070.1 GCA_020831525.1 Opitutales bacterium | reverse complement strand
GAGTCTACCATCCGCCCGCGCCGCTTGCATAGGGGGTCACTTACCGGACGGAAACGAATTTCCTACTGCGATGCGGCTATCATCGAGGCCGCACGCCGAACGGGATGCAAAACCGTCCTCTCCGAGGACCCCAGCGACGGGCACATGTTGATCAAGCGCAGGAGCGGCCGCAAGCGCACAGAGTGACTCCGCCACAGCATCATCGGGCACGCCGACGGGTAGACACCGCCGCCGCTCGCCGAAGCAGCCGTGAGGAAAAAGAGCGTCATCGTGAGTACGAGTGAGCGGGACAGACTCATGAAGTGCCGACAGATTGAAGATGCGCGCAGCGCGGTTTAAAAGTGATCAATCAAGCAGCTCCACGCGCAGGCGGAGAAAGCGGCGGGGTTCATCGGGATCGACCAAGGCGGGATCTTCCACGCGGACCCATCCGGCTTCGGTGAGCGGAAGCGGGTCGGTGCGGGAGTCGAAGAGCGGGGTCCATTGATCGGCTTCGAGCGTATTCGAGACCTCGACAACATAGGCGACGTCGGTCAGGTCCGGATCGAGGAAAAACTCAAGACCGAGGCGACCGTCGAGCATTTCCGCCTGTGGCAGACCTGAACGGTCCGGCAGTTGCCGGGGCAGGCGCAGGGCATACTTGACGAAATTGACGATGTCGTCGCCGTCGGGAGCGGCAAGGGGGTGGACAACCGCCGGGTCGGCGCGTTCGGCGGCGGTGAAGTTGTCGAGCAACCACTGGTCGAATCCGCTCGTCACCGGAGTCGGTGCGTCGACCGTACCTTCGAAAATGAGTTCCCGGAAACGAAAACGGATACGACCGTCCTCGAAAGTGTCGTTGTCGATGACGAAGCCGAGGGCCGTGATGTCGGAGAACACACGCGAGGAGAAGGCGGCGGCATCGGCGTCGAAATTGAGGGAATCGGCTTCGTCGGCGGGATCGAAGGGCGCCCACTGCCCGTGGTCGTTGTCGGCGGGCACGGTGAAGGCGGAGGTCCCTGGCGTGATGGTGGCTTCGGAGACATAGAACTGATCGCCATCGCGCACGAGCCAGCGCAGGGGGCTCATGCGCTCGAAGAGATCAATGTTCGACATGATGAAACGGTCACCGGCGGCAAGGCTCACGGACTCGGAGGCGGCTGCGCCGAGAAAGTGTTCCTTGTTCAGGAAAATGGCCCCGTGGAGGGAGACCGGCCGGGTGGAGTTCGGTTGGAGGCGAATGGTGAAGCGGTCGTTCACGCCGCTGTTGCCGATTCCGCCTTCTGCCCACGAGTTGCTCTCCGTGCCCCCTTCGCTCAGGGAAGTGTTCCAGATACCGCCGTAGAGGGTGGTGCCGCGACCACCGACGACGGGGCTGTCCTCGCGAAAAGGTGTGCCCCGGCGGCGGGCATCGTTCGTCCCGTCACCCGAGAGGTCGACGACGTGCTGGACGTTGCCGCCGTCGCGGAAATTCGTGTTCGAGTTCACCGGGTTGCCGCCCCATGAGGCAATGGTTCGTTCCGGGCGGTCGGCGGCCGGAGCCGCGATGTTCACCGTGGAATTCGCGGTGGCGACGACGAGGTTGTCGTCCCAGACGGTGAGGAGGGCGCTGTAGCGCCCGGCCGTCTGGTACTCGTGACTGTAAACGGGCCCGGCGATGTTGGTGTTGTCACCGGTATCCCAGCGAATGAAGGTGATGTCGCCGTCGGGATCGAAAGAGGCGGCGGAATCGAGCGTGACGGTGGCCGGGGCGACGAGGTTGCCCGCGGGCGAAGCGTCGATGATGGCAACGGGGGTTTGGTTGCCTTCCGCGTTGACCGCGAGGTTGGCGGTGAACCCGTTCCACTGCATCCAGAAACGGCTACCGGAGAAATCCGGTTGGTTAATAATGAATCCCACCGCGGTGACGTTATTGAATACGTGGGGTTCGTAAGTCACGCCGGAGAGGTCAAAGTCGAGGGAATCGTCCGGATCAAAAACGGCCCAGTTGCCATTGTCCTCGGCGCTCGTGAAGACGAAGTTGGCCGTGCCGCCAAAGCTGGCCTCGGAAACGTAGAAAGTCTCCCCGTCGCGAACGAGCCAGCGCCCGCCGCTCAAGCCGGAGCCGTTGATGGTAAGAAAGCTCTCGGAATCAAATGTGAGCACATCCTCCGGGCCGATGTTGCCGAAGGCCGTATGGTCGAAGAAAAACACCCCTTGCTGACGGGCGGTGGTGGACCCACCGGGCTGCACGCGGATGTTCGTGTTGGAACCGCTGTATTGATTGGTGCTGAAATTGGTCGTTCCCGTGCGGTCCTTGTAAGTGGCGCGAAAGCCGCCGAAGAAAGGAGGACCACTGTAATTGGGGGCCGGGGGGCTCAAGGGGATGTCCTCCCGGTAGGGATATTCGGTGATCCGTCCGTCGGTGCCCTCAACGGTGACAGCGAACTGGGTCGGGTTGGTTCCCCGCAGGGTCGTGTTCGAAGCGGTGTAGTCCCCTCCATACTCAAAGTCGAAGCGACCGCCCCCATCGACCGCCGGAGGTCCACCAAGAACGGCGAAGAAGCCGTCGTCGGTGCCATAGCCAGGCTGGGGCTGCACGGCGTTGCGCACAAACATGGGGCGGCTGAGGGCAGCGCGTCCGGCCCAGGCGACAAGGGGCTGCGTTGTGCCGGTGGGTACGCGGGCATGGACGGCGCGGGTGCTTCCGCTGGAAATCCGCCCGACAAAGAGGCGCGTGGACATATTGCTGTCGACCACCCACAGGTAGGCCCCGCCTTCGTTCGTGCCGAGCCCGAAGGGTTGAAGGGAAGTTTGGCTGCCTTGCGAGAAGAGTGCATTGCCCGGCAGGGGCAGACCGCTGGCGGCCGCCGCTCCGAAATAGAGCCGGCCCTCTGCGTCCACATGCAGGCCCCCCTGCGTCATGCGCAGGGTATTGGCACTTGGGCCGCTGCTGATGGAAATCAGCGTATTGAACAGGTTACCGCGAATCTTTTCGCCGGTGGCCGCATCGTAGCGGTTGATGACCGTCTTGTGACCCGCACCGGTGTTGATAAAGCTGTTAAAGAGATCGCCCCCGGCCTGTGGAGTGTTCTCGCGAAAATCCGGCAGGTCAGAATCCCGAAGGCCCCGGCGGCGGAACACATGGTTACCCCCGGCGGCCTCGTATCCGGCGTAGAGATATCCGTCTTCGCCAACCGTCAGGCGGTAACCGCGGGTGTCGGCCATGTTGTTCTCGAATCCGTAGACGGCCCGACCGTCGGGCTCGGGAAGGTGGCCGATAACCTGCCCGGTGGAATTGAGGAAACGCGGGTTCGTCGTAACGACAAAGCCCTGCGGGATAACGGTATCGCCCACAGTGATGTCTTCTGAGGCGAATTCGTTGCCGCCGTCGATGTTCGAATGGGTATCCCAGTCGTAGGCATCCCACTTCACGCTGCCGCTGAAATCGACGCCGCGCAGGTAGGCGATCTGAACGGGGAGCACGCCTGCGCCATCGTTTTGCCAGGAATTGGCCTGACGCCAACCGACGAGCGCCACCGTCTCCGAGGGCTCGTGTATGGCAAGATCAAGAGTGTGGCGGAAGCCGCGGAAAGCCGCGATTTCGTTCAAGGCGGTGTCGTAGAGCGTGATATCCCCGCCCCCCGGCGTGGTCTGCGGCGCCGCCAGGTTGTCCGGCACGAGGGTGGCGACATAGCTCGCGCTGGCCGTAACCCGCTTCACAAAGGACCCCGCCTGGCGCACCCCGAGGAGGGTGTCGGCGGCGGAGTTGAGTTTGAGCAGACCGGCAAAACCGGCGGCCACGTAAAGGTTGTCGTCGTTGTCGATTTCAAGGTCGCGCAGTTCATCGGAAACGCGGGTGACGGAGAGGATTGTGCGCCCGTCGGAAGAAAGGCGGACGATGGCACCGGAGGAGGTCGCCGTGGCTCCGTTCAGCAGCGTGGGCTCGACCGGTGCGGGCGCGCCCGGATTGCGCGGCTGGGCATCCCCGATTTGCGCAGCGAGAACGATGGTCCCGTCAGCAAGAACGCGCAGGCCGTAGACTTCGTCGTCGTTCCCGGCATAGCCGAGGTAGGAAGCCGCCGAGAGATTCCACGGGGAATCTTCGCCGAAGGCCAATGCCGCGCAGGCGAGAGACGCTGCGAAGGCAAAAACGGAAAGGTGCAGGGACCGGGGAAACCGGAGGATAAGATAGGGGATCATTTCAGAAAAAGGGCTCGGAATGCCACGGATGAAGGATGAAAAACGCCCTCTTCCCCGCCGGGCAGGCAGGAGGGCGAAAGGATCTGGGGACCTCAGATCGGTGGGGAACCGCCTGACGTTCGAGAGTCTATTTCACCTGACCGCGACGGTTCCGCGCAACAAAAAAAGATCCGGGACAGACGTGAAAAGGCATACATCCACAACAGCCAAAACGCTCACAGATCACTTCTCTTTCCAAGCACAAGAAGGACAGGATCGCCATTCCATAAGCGACTGCGCACGCCATCGCCGTTACCCGCGTGTCCGCATCTCCGGAAGCGCGGGTGCCTCCATCGTCACATGCGGTCATCTCCATCCACGAATGAATCAGAAAGTGAACTTTTTGATCAAAAGTGTGAATCGGATAACATTGCTCAAGCCGCTTTGAAAGCGCCTAATCCAACCCACAACCTTTCCCGAACTCCATTCTTGGAGAGTCCGGTCTACGCACCGCCCCCATTTTCGCATCCCACCTGACAACCGGTTCAAAGCGAAGTCTACATTCTGAATCACGTAACGACTACCCACCCCATGCAACAAATGAACTCTTCTTCCCTCCGTATTCAAACAAATTCCGAAGCGCCCGGGCACCCGTCGCCGGCCTTCCGCAGATTGTGCCTCACACTGGCCACGCTCGCACTTCCCTCTATGGCCGCCGCCCTCACCTTTGATGAGTGGATGGGTACCTTTGACACCTCCGTCATCCCAGCAGACCGGCGGGCTATGACCGATGACCCGGACGGCGACGGCGTCCCCAGCGGCGTCGAATTCCTCATCGCCGAAATGGATCCCTCGAACCCCGATGCACATCGCCTACCGCAGCCGGTCATTGTCGATGGAAACCTCGTTTACACCGTCACCAAGCGCCCCGGCATCACCGAGCCCAACCTCCAGGCCGTCATCGAAGTCTTCAACACCAGCTCCGGTGAATGGGAAGTCAATACGGCAAACGTCTCCGAAGATGCCGATACGATTGTCCTTTCTATTCCGGTCGAATCGGGGGCCACGCTCGCCCGCCTGAAAGTCGATCTCGCCCCGCCCGCCTCCGCCAACAATCCCATAGCCCTGGCCTACCCCGATGACTACGCCAGCGGCGAATATGCCTGGACCGACGAAGTCAAATGGGACGTTGTTTTCGACGTGACCGACTTTGGAGCTGTCGCCGACGGCAACGCCGCCTACGTGCGCGACGAAGACCTAATTCTCTTCGGTGCAAGCAGCGATCCGCTGCGCCCCGACTACATCATCCCCGCCGGCATTCCGCACAGCTGGGGCACGGACAACCACGCCGCTTTCACCGCCGCCATCGCGGCCGCCCATGAGGCCGGGGGCGGGGTCGTTTTCATTCCCGAAGGCACTTATTATATCGCCGATCACCTCTTTCTCCGCGATGGCGTGGTCCTGCGCGGGGTCGAGCCAGCCGCCGGTGAAAGCGATGCCCTCGAAGCCAGCTTCAACCCGCCCTCCAAGCTGATTTTTCCCCGCTACTTCACCGCCTACAATCCCTTCACCCACCCCAACGGCAACGCCGTAGGTGGGGGCGGAGCCCACCTCGGCTTCAAGCGCATCTTCACCGAAAATCCCCTTACGGCCTCCAACCTCGGCCTCGTTTGGCTCGATATCAACCGCGCCGCCATCATCATCGACACGCCTTCGCGCCTCCCCATCGACACGGGGGGCAACTGGTCGGGCAAGCCCGGCACGATTCGCCAGGACCTCGTCGGGACCAACCGCATTGTCTTCGGCGTGCGCAGCAACAACGCTGTCATCGCCGAAGGGGCCGACGGGGCCAATACAGGCGTGCCCTGGCTCGGCGACGGCCAGGAGCCCTGGCAGCGCTGGCCCTACCGCTTTAACGCCAACATCCGCATCGGCGGAGGCGGCAATGCCCTCGTGGCCAACTGCCGCGTGAACGACCTCAGCGCCCAAAACGACTTCCGCTGGGGGAGCCCCGGCGAGAGCGGCCCCGCGACCCATTACGGCGATTCCTTCGAGCAGTTCGGCTACCTTGGACGCGCCGTCTCGGGCACTGACCTTTACGCGCTCAATGAGATCGGCCAGGCCACCTTCCTCTATTCGAACCACTACGGCGTTTCCATCAACGGACTCTTCTACTTTTCCTCCGCCGGTCAGGTCGCGTCCGATCCCGACGGCAACCCCGGCGGCTTTTTCGGCACGCCCCACTCTGCCCCGCACCTCTTTGCACCCGGCAACGTCATTCGTGACAGCTACGTCTTCAGCACGATGGGCGGCAAAGCCGAAATCTCCGGACAGAGCCTGCGCTTCCTCAACAACTACCTCGACGACACCCCGGGCAAACGCGCCTTCCTTCGCTCCGATGGACGCAGCCAGCCGGCCGGCTCCACCTTTATGTCGCGTGCGATGCTTTATGGAGGCTATGACGCGGTACTCGACGGCAACACCGTACGGACTTTCCAGCACCGTATCGGCAACATCACAACAGGTGGTGACGGCGGCTATTTCGTGAACGACGGCGAAGGCCTCATGATCGACAACACGACCACGCGCGCAAACGGCCTCACCATCACGAATAACAAGATGGGGGCTTCGATCTTCCTCTACCGCACCCGCGAGACGCGCGACGTCCTCATTGCCAACAACGAGTTCCTCCCCGGTTCGAATGGTCAGATCCTCATCATTGCGAACGATGCCAACTCAACGAATTACGGCGTGCAGAATGTTGTTATTGAAAACAACATCCTGCGCTCGGGCAACAGCATCCGCATCGCCGCCAGTGAGTTCATGAACGCAAATCCAAACGTGAACGACCTCACCCCCAGCGCCGATGTATTCATCCGTAACAATGAAGCCGTGGAAGCGACCCGCTCGATCACCTTCAATCCGTCGATCGAGAGCATTATCACGCTCGAAAACAACATCAACTTCACGATCAACAACGCCGGCAACCACTTCTAGGCCTTTGGGAGGGCCGTCATTCCCGCAATCGGTGCGCCTGCCCGTTCGCTTAAACCGGAAAGAACGCAACCTTGGATTCGAGAAAGAGGAAGGCGCGGCCATGTTGCGCGATTTGCAGTCCGACATTCCGACGTCGGCCAGCCTTCCCACGCTGAAGCCGAAGGGATGACGGTGCGCGGCGAGGACGCCTGATCACGCCGGATGTTTCACCGGGGGAACGGCTCCCGGGCGGACGCCTTCATGCTTCTTGAACCAGTTGTAGAAGGCACTTTGCGAAGGGAACCCGAGGAGATAGGCGATCTCTTTGATCGGCAGATCATTGCTGCCCAGAAGGTGGCGGGCCTCGGTGAGACAGCGGTCGCGCAGGTGCGCACTCGGGGAGTGCCCCAAATGGCGCACGAAGAGCCGCTTGAACTGGCTTTCGCTCAACCCCGCCTTTCGGGCGATCTCCGGCACAGTGGGCATGCGCCGCAACGGAATGGTCTCCATGACCTCGAGCGCGGTAAGAAGGCGGTCATCCGGGATGTCGTGAATGGCCGGTTGCACGCCTTCGGCCCCAAGAATCCGGACCAAATGCCCCAGCCACTGCAGCAACCGGATCTCTCCCCGAAAGAAGACATCGGCGGTAATGCGGGCACCCGCCCTCGAGCGCCATGCGGGCACCGGCACATCCCCGTAGCTACGGTCGACGAGCCGCATGAGTGCATCGGCGGCCCGGCGCAGCTCGGGGTGCTCCGACGCCGGAACGGCAATGGGCAATCCCCGGTCAAACAGCGGGCGTCCGTCCGGCCAGCGTGCCCGCCACGTCAGGGAGAGGATGCGCGCGTCGGCGGAGAAAATCTGTTCACGCGGCCCCGGCGGCAGAAAAAGCCACTGCCCCTTCCGTGCCTCAACCATGCGTCCATCTTTCATTGTGATCCGCGCTGTTCCCCGAAGGAGAAGGAGCGCCCCCAGATCCGGATTTACGGTGTTCCCACGGCCATCGTCGGGCACATCGTCCTCATAAATCCATTGCAGACTGAGCGAAAGGGTACTCCAGTCCGTCTGCCGCATCACATGTCCGCGCGCACCTTTTTTCATGCCTTCAGCGGTGTTCCATCGCGGGACGCAGGTCAATCCTGCAAAGCCCCCTCCATGCCCAAAAAGGTGGATTTTCCGGTCGATACGGTGAAGCCCTTACCGTCGCTTCCCCCTATCAAAATGGCCCTAATTTCCCGTAGATTCCTACCTGCCCCAACTTTATACACTAACCATTCAGAAACTATGGACAGAAAAAACGCTCAGTCTACTGGCCTTCATCGGTTCCATCTCCACCTCCTTCACAACTCTCTTTGTCTATGAAGGTTTCAGCGGCTACACCAACGATAGGACTGTGGTCGGCCAGAGCCCTGCAGCCAATCCTTCTACCCGTTATCGGTATTCAGCTCCAAGGCGGACGGCGCGCGCATCGCTCTCGGGAGGGAGAACGAGGGTGATGGCGAGGGCCTCGCCTTGCTCCTCGATGATGACCGGCACGGCGTTCAGGGGCGATGACCATTCGAGAAAGTCCTTAGTCGTTTCGAAGTAGAGCCGGACCGCCGGATCGTTTGGATACACGCCGGAGACAAGAATGTTGCCCGATTCGGAATCGGTTTCGATGTGCAGGGAAGCGGGCTCGCCCGCCGGACCCCCGGCGAGGAAGTCGAGGATGGCGGGGCTGCCGTTTCCGTTCACGTCCATGTAGGGCAGGCCGGGCTCGTTTTGCAGATGCGCGGGCACATGGTCCTGCACCCATGCCGACCAGAGCGCACCCCCGGTGGCGTCGGAATCGGGTTCGAGAAAGGCCGAGGTGAACTGAACATCGTTCGCCAAGGTCGTCTGGACCGCCGGTTGACGGGCCACGGCGCTGAAGCGGGTTCCGCCATCGCGCGTGATCGTGATCAACTCGTAGGGGGGCTCAGAGACGGTCCCGAGCAATTCGTTCTCCTGATAAAAGGCAACGTGATCGACGGGCGTGTCGTTGGTGACAAAGGCCTTCAGGGCGACCACTTCGCCCGGACGAATCCGGTCGGGATCGGTCGCGATGAGAAAATCGACCTCGGGTGCGGGCGGAATGACAAAACGCGTTTCGTGAAAGATGACGCGGTCGGCGGCGAGCGGTTCACCGTCGGGCCCGACATTGGTCTCCGCATCAAAGTCCACGTGGTCGCTCACGCGGAGGATCCCGGTCACCATATTGTCGTGCACCGCGCCCGCGAAGCTTCCCTCGCCGTAAACATCGCCCGTCACGCGCATGCCCATTTCGACGGTGTTGTCCCGCACAATCACATTGTAAAGCGGAGCGGCCCGATTGTTCGTGTTCGCATCGACAAAAATGCCCAGGCCCGTTCCCGCCGTCTCCCCGAGGGTCACGGTATTGTGTTCGATGAGCGCGTTGCGCAGATAGGGTTGTTTGTAGATGCCGATGTAGGCATTGGTCGTGTTGTTGCGCAAAATGATGCCGTCAATGATTGTTCCGCCGCAGCACTCCTGAAAGAGGATTCCCTCCCCGTCGACGCTGTAATAATGGGTGCCGCGCATCTGGTGGCGGAAGACTTCGACATCGTTGTTTTCAACGAGGACGTTGCGCCCGGACCAGTCGATGCCCCGGTTCTCCAGGGTGTTGGCGGCGCGCGCCAGGCGTTGGCCCGTCGGGTGCATGAAGTGCTGCTTGCCCAGCCGGTCCCGCAGCGTGTTGTTGCGGATAACGAGGCCGTCGCCGGAGGTGTGGATCTTCACGCGCATCGTGCCATAGACCCAGTTGTCTTCAATGGATACACCCCGGCGAAAGAGCGAGGGGGATTCGTGCGGGGCCGCGCCGTTGAAACCGCCCGCGCTCCCGCGCACCGCGATCCCGTAATTGTCCGTGTAACTGAAGACGGCCTGGTGCCCGGCAAGCGCGCGGGGCGGTGTCGCCCAGCTGCCGTTTTCCTCGGCAATGAGGAACCCCTCCTGTTCGAAGTCATCCACTTCCCATTCCGGCTGGGAGAGGTCGATCCCGAAAGTATCGCGCCCATCGATGAGGCGGTGTTGCAGCCAATGCTTGTCGTTGATACGGCAATTGGCCACGAGCACGTTTTCATAAGCAAAGGCATTGATGTTGCGGGTGAAGCGCCAGCTGTGGCGTTGCCAAGCGTGCTGCTGCTGCCACGGCACCTGATCGGAGGCCTCGGCGACGTTGTTGCTCCGCACGCCAAAGGCGATGACGTTCCGCACATCGGGATGGCCCCCGCCCAGGCGAAGGCCCGCGCGGTTGACATCAAGGTTCACAACCCCGTGGCGCGATCCAAGGTTGTCCGGGGCGACGCGGATGAACTTGAAAGCCGTGTCGTTGGGTGTCCCCTCGCCTTCCGCAACAAAGTGGTATTTCGGAAACTCAAGGCGCGCCGGCGGAGCAAAATCGATCTCGGTCGCCGCCGTCGCCGGAGCCGGTCCGCGGAGAATGACCCCGTCCTTCAACTCCAGGTGATCGGTGAAGGTGTAGACACCGGCAGGGAAATAGACGACCCCGCCCCCGGCCGCCACAACCGCTTCCTGGGCTGCATAAAAGCGTTCTTCATCGGTCTCGCCGGGAAAGGTCGTGACATCAAAGACAGAAGCCCAGGGGAGTTCGTCGGTCCAGGGAAAGGCTTCCGGACCATAATGTTCCGCGACCGGGTTATTTGTCGGCAGGGCACCGGCGGTGGAGACAGCGGCCAACGCACCGCAGATAAGGAGAGGTCGAAACAGATTCATGGTTTTCTTGGGGGGGACTTAGGGTTAAACGTGAGTGAACTCGATTTATTGAAATCCACCGAAACAGGCGTGCCCCAAAGCCGTGGAAGGCGTCGGGGCACGGATGGATTTTCCGGCGGGGAGCCAGGAATGGGAATGATTCCAGCAATCACTTACGCCGCACGCAGGCGACGGCGGGCAACGATCAAGAGACCGAGGAGACCCGCGAGAGCGGCATAGGCCGAAGGCTCGGGGATGCCGGTGACCTGGATGTTGTCAACGTCGATCGAGCGGGTGGCGCTGCCGAAAGAACTATTCATCACGACAGCCATCTGAAACGTGATCGACTCTCCGGAAGCAACATTTTGCAGAGAGGCAATACTCGAAAGATCGTAGTCGAAATCGGAGAAAGTTCCACGGGGGGTGGTCAGAGGAACGTCTTCAGCAATATCGATTGCGGTACCCAATGGATCGATAACCCGAAGACCAAAACCCCGCCCGGGGTTATCGCCACCTCGCGTGGCCTGAAAGGAAATATTTTCAAACGATACGGGATCAACCGAGTCGACCGTCAGGGTGTACGAAAAGTAAGCAAGGTTTTCGAACGCAGCAGCAGAGGTATTATAAACGTGATCGGTGCCGACGCCCGCCTGTAGGATGTCGTCGTCGTAGACGCCGCCGTCGGGACCCGGATTTCCGGTGGACAACACCGCGAGATTGTCCGCTGCTGTCAGGTCACCGGCGGAGACCGAGACATCGGACGCGCTCGCCGCGAGGCTGTCCATGTTGTATTCGGCAAGGATGATCTGCGCTTGGCCGAAGGGAGCAAGGCCGCACGATGCGGCGGCGAGGATACCAAGGATTTTGATAGGTTTCATATTGGATTCTTGAGGTTAATGTATGAAGGGGAGGTCTCCGGCACCGGATTCAGCAGGCCGCCGGAAACCATTCGCCAGCATGCCGGTGAACCCTCCACACTCAACGCTTATAATGCGCAAAAGAAAATACGTTTTGCGAATAAATACGCTGGGGTGGTCTTCTCAGTCAGATCGCACACACGCGGGCAGCCCACACCAGGGACCGACCCGCCCGGCGTATCCGGCTGCCATCCTTGCGGTCCCCCGCCCGGCCTCGCCCGTGTAGCGCTCGCGCCCCGGCACGACGAGGCGTATCCGGCTGCCATCCGTGCGGTCCCCCGCCCGCACCGGACCGGCCATTTATGGCGCACCGGGGCGGTGCGGCGGTTCAGGGGTCGATGGACATTCGCCGGGCGCTCCCGTGCCGTTTGCGGTAGCGGGCGGGCGAGGTGCCGAGGCGGTCGCGGAAAGTGCGGGCCATGTGATTGAGGTCGCGGTACCCGCTGCGCCCGGCCACCTCGTCGAGGTGGACCTGTGTGTCGGCGAGGAGATGCCGGGCAATTTTCAGCCGCGCGCGCTGAATTTCCTCGAGCGGCGAGTGGCCGAGGGCACGGTGCATGCCGAGCTCGAGGACGCGGCGTCCGATTCCGGTGGCGCGGGCGACCTCGGCGACATTGATGCGGGTGCCCACGCGGGCGCGGATGTAGCGGACCGCCCTCGCGATGCGCTCGTCGTCGATGGCAAGGTGATCGGTGGAAGCGCGTTCGACCACGCCGCGCGGCGGCACCAAGATACGCGATTCTTCGGGGTGTTCACCGGCAAGCAGCCGGTCGAGAAGGTCGGCGGCGAGCCGCCCGATGCGCAGGGGGCGCGCCTCCACACTGGACACAGGGGGCGTGGTGAAGCTGCAAATGGCTTCGTCGTTGTCGACGCCGAGCACGGCGATGTCATCCGGAACACGCAGACTGATCGCCTGCGCGGCGTGAATGACTGTCGCCGCCGTAATGTCATTGAAGGCAAAAACGCCCACGGGCCGGTCCAGCGTGGGCAGCCACTCAATGAGATCATTCAACGGCTGCTCCCCGCCAAATCCGCGGAGTTCCAAAAACTGTGGCCGGCGCCGTACTTCCGCGAGGCGTTCCCTGAAGCCGGCGAAGCGCGGCGGCGAGGCCCCGTGTCCGCCCCAGCCGACGTAGGCGAAGTGATGCAGTCCGGCATCCGAGAGGTGGTCCGCCGCCATCCGCCCGGCTTTCACGCAATCGAAGAGAACAGCCGGCAAACCGATGCCCCGGATGTTCTCCGAAATGGTTACCGCCGGAGCACCCAACTCCCGGATGAGCCGCACCGTCCGTCTGAGACTGAATGACCCGATGACTCCGTCCGGTCCCCACGCCCGCAGTTGCTCCTCGCCCAGATTGTCCGGACGGGTGAGGAGAAAGTCCCAGCGGCTTGTCCGTGGAGTATGTAGCGGTATGCCCCCAAGAACCGCCCGGTGCCACGGGGTGTTGTGGCTCAGGACAATGGCGATGCGGCGGTTTCTATTCACAGAGGGAACGCTGGCGCACAGTTCGCGAAACGTAAAGACATAAGTACGTTCTCACTCCACGATGCTCCATAGAATCGGAGGAACCGCATAGGCACCACACGGATTCCCGCGCACGACCGCAGCCGGACGGGACGCAAGGGTGAACTCAGGTCACCGCCCCCTGCGCACAACATCGCTGGGTTTCACCCCTTCATGCTTTTTGAACCAGTTGTAGAACGCGCTCTGCGAGGAGAATCCCAGGAGAAAAGCGACTTCCTTGATGGGCACGTCCCCTTTGGCGAGGAGGTGGCGCGCCTCTACGATCCGCCGCATTTCAAGGTGCGCCTTCGCCGTGTGGCCGAGGTGGCGCACGAAGAGCCGGTTCAACTGGCTCTCGCTCAGGCCCGCCGCCGCGGCAAGGCGCGCGGCAGAGAGCTTGCGGCTCAGTGAAAACGTCTCGATGACCTCGAGCGCACTGAGCACCCGGTCGTCCGGCAGTTCGTGGACGGCGGGATGGATGCCGTAGCCCGCGAAAGCGTCGACGACACGGTCCAGCCAGACCATGAGCAGGATCTCGCTGCGCAGGAAAACGGACGCTGTGATGTGGGAACCGCCGCGCGAACGGGGTGCGCGCGAAGTGCCCTTCCGCAACTCTCTGCGCGCAAATGCATCGACACGCCGCGCCGCCGCTTCCAGCCGCGGATGCTCCGCCGCAGGCAGAACAACGGGAAGGCCCGCGTCAAAGAGCGGTCTGCCGTCCGGCCAACGGGCGCGCCAGCAGATCGAGAAGATCCGCGCATCATCGCTGAAGCGCTGCGCCCGCCACCCCGCGGGCAGGAAGAGCCAATCCCCAGCGCGGGCGCGCGCGCGGGTGCCCCCGTCGAACGCAACATCCGCCTTTCCGCGCAAAAGAAGCCATGCGGCGAGGTCCGGGTTGTTGCGGCGGCCCCGACCGTCCTCAGGGAGACCGCCTTCATACACCCAGCGGAGGCTGACCGTCATGGCGGCCCATTCGGACTGTCGGAGCTGAGGGGATTTCATGGGTGCGGTGCGGAAGCGGATATCCGCGCCATAACAAAGCTGGCGGCGAACCCGTCCGCCTTCAAGCGGAACAGGCATGCCAGCGCGGTGCCCGCCGCAAGCCGCCTGAATAAGATTCCCGTCTGTGCACCGTTCCCCAAACACCGACAGGCAGGAATGCCTGTCCCACGTTGAAGCGCCTGTCCCCCGAAAAACGCGAATCATGCGCAATTCAATGAACTTTTTGCGCAATCCGGTGCAGCCTTCCCATTTGTCCCGCCCATCATACCCGTATTGCCTTAAAAACTACCGGATGCCGCACACCTTGCGGCCACCTCCGGAGTCAACCTCACTCAAACCATACGAAACACCATGAAGAAACTTATCCCCTTACTCCTCTGTGTCCCGGCCGCCTTTGCGTCCGCGACGATCTTCATTTACGACGGGTTCACCGGCGGCGGCGAGAACCCCGGCCCCGGCGAGTACCAGACCGCCCCCGGCTCGACCAACGGCACCGACAACAATGCCCTCAACGGGCAAAATCCGGCGGCGCTCGGTTTCGGCACCGGCGAATGGACGAATGTAGACACGATGGCCGGCACCGTCCACCCCCGCGCCATCGACGGTGGCCTCACTTGGAGCGACAATTCGGGCAACTCGCTCGTCACCTCGCCCGGTGCCGCCGAAATCTTCCGCAGCGGGACGCAGGATGGAACCCAATACTCCAGCCAATTCAAGCGGGCACGGCGGGATACCGTCGGCATCGACGGTCCCAGCGGTGAGTTCTACCTCAGCGCCTTGTTCCAATTCGCGGAAGGCGTGGAAGGTCGGCTGAGCATCTTTGCCACGGGTGCCGGCGATGACCGCAGCCATTACATCGGCTTCAGCGACGCAGGGAACCTGATCGGCGGCTCCTTTAACGGTGCAACTTTAAATTCTGCCGCCCCGGCCGGAAACACCTCCGCGGAGACCTTCGCCGCCGCCACCACCCACCTCGTCGTTGCCCGCTTTGTCGACGCCGGGTTCGGGAACCGCACCGTCGACCTCTGGATCAATCCGACCGACGTTACCTCGCCAGGCACACCCAACTACAATTTTGTGGCCGACTACTTTGACGGCCACACCCTCGACGCCGTCACCGTGGGTGCCCACATGGGCAGAGACGTGAACAATCCGTCCTTCATCATCGATGAAGTCCGCCTCGGATCGAGCTGGGACAGCGTCACACCCATCCCCGAACCGTCCGTCTACGCGCTCCTTCTGGGTGCGGTCGGCATGGCCTTTGTCGTCATCCGCCGTCGCCCCAGGTAAGCGGATTCGGTCCCTTTTTCAAAATTCCCCCGCACATGCGGGCCGGTCCCTTCGCGGGCCGGCCCGCTTTGTTTTCGTCAACCCGCCCGAGCATTCCACCATGCCCGCCGTCCAATCAACCGCATCCATGCCTCGCTAAAGCTTCGGCCTACTTTCCACCGCTCCCCCACGTGCCCACTTGCCCACTCTCATGAAAATAGTAACCGACGAAAAACGCCTCCTTGGCCCCGGCCCCTGCAATGTCTCCGAACGCGTGCGCGCGGCCCTTGCCCGCCCTATGCTCGGGCACCTCGATCCCGACTTCCTTGAGGTCATGGAAACCTGCAAAGACCGCCTGCGCGGGGTCTTCCGTACCCGCAATGCCGCTACCTTTCCCGTCTCCGGCACGGGCAGCGCGGGCATGGAGTTTCTCCTCGTCAACTTCGTCGAGCCGGGCGACCGCGTCGTCGTGGGCGTCAACGGCGTGTTCGGTTCGCGCATGGCCAATCTCGCTGAAAAGATCGGTGCCGAGGTCCACCGCATCACCGCCGCTTGGGGCGAAGCGCTGCCGCTCGACGGCCTCAAGGCGGCCATTGACGAGCACAAGCCGAAGTTCTTCGGCCTCGTCAACGGCGAGACCTCCACCGGCGTCTACCAAAGCGTCGACGGCCTCGCCGAAGCGGTCCACGCCCACGGCGGGCTCTTCGCCCTCGACTGCGTCACCTCCCTCGCGGGCATGCCCGTGGAGATCGACGCGCGGGGTATCGACCTTGCCTTCTCGGGCACCCAGAAATGCCTTGCCTGCCCTCCGGGCCTCGCTCCCGTGACCGTTTCCGAACGCGCCCGCGAAGCCCTCGCGCGCCGCTTGCGCCCCGTCCCCAGCTTCTACCTTGATCTCAACGAAATCCTTGCTTACATCAACGGCAGCGGCGGGCGCAGCTACCACCACACCGCCCCCATCAGCATGGTCGTTGCCCTCACCGAAGCCCTCGCGGAGGTCCTTGAAGAAGGTCTCGAAGCCCGCTGGGAACGCCACGCCGAAGCGGCCCGTTACCTCACGGCGCAATTCGGCAAGCGCGGCTTCACCCCCCTCGTGGCCGAGGGCGACCGCCTCCATCCGCTCACAACGTTGCGCCTCCCCGAAGGCTTCGACGAAACCGCCGTGCGCAAACGCCTCCTCGTCGAGCACGGCATTGAAGTCGGCGCCGGCCTCGGACCACTCGCGGGCAAGATCTGGCGCATCGGCCTCATGGGCCACAACGCACGCCCCGAAGTCGTCGACGAACTCCTCGCCGCCTTCGATTCAGGTACGCCCTAGGGCACCACCGGTTCCTCCTCAACGTGACACAGACATTCCTGTCTGTGCACTCCTCCCACGCGACTACAGGCAGGAATGCCTGTTTCACGTTAAAGCGCCCGGTTCTCCCCACAACGTGACACAGACATTCCTGTCTGTGCACCCCTCCCACGCGACTACAGGCAGGAATGCCTGTTTAACGTTCCAGCTCCCGTCTCCTCCCCCAACGTGACACAAACATAGTCGGCGACATGTTGTCGCTGCGCTCCTCGGAACCTGTCTGTGCATCCTTCCCCGGCAACGACAGGCAGGAATGCCTGTCCCACGCTGCAGCGCCCGTCTCCTCCACTGACGTGAAACAGACATGGTCGGCGACATGTCGTCGCTGCGCTCCTCGGAACCTGTCTGTTCCCAAGTACGGGCTTCACAGACAGGAATGTCTGTGTCACGTTGCGCGTGTTACTCCGTCAACAGGTCGATCCGCAAGCGGAGAAAGCGCGGAACGTCGTCGAGAGCAATCCGCGCGCGGCGAAGCTCAAGCGGACCGTCCGCTCCGACCAATTCGTCGACAACGCCATCGCCCGTCCAGGCATCGGCATCAAGCGTAGCTGCGGACTCGGCCACAATCTGCACATCCGTTGCTCCGGGGTCGCGGGTGTATTCGAGCGCGGCATAGGCCGTTCCGTCTTCGGAGAAACGCCCGGCTCTGGGCAATCCATCGTGTCCCGCCGATGCCGTTGGATCGAGGCCGAGAGCATAGGCGATCACGTTGAGAATTCCACTTCCGGCAGACTTGGCGAGCGGACCGCTCACAGCGTCGTCGAGGGCGGAGGCTCCGAACCACTGGTGCCGCCACCGCAGAAAGGAGCCCGGCGCGCCCACCGGCACAAAAGCCACGGCATCGGCGATGACGTGCTGATTGGCCCCGTCGTTGCGCCAGACGACGGCCTCTCCGCCCTGCCCGTCGAAAAAGTATCGGCCGGCGAAAGTCCAGTATTGCTCGTGGAGTCGCTGGTTGATGAGCAGTGTGGTCGTTCCGTGCGCGTGCTCAATGTCGAGGGGGGCGTTGGTTGCCCGAAGGTTGTGCGGCATCCAGCCGACATATACTTGGTAATACCCCGGCTCCGGAAGAACGGGTTCGTAGCGGGCGCTCTTCCCGCCGCCTGTATTGCCGTCGTGGATATAGGCCCCGCCAAAGTGTCCCTCGACGGATGAACTGGAAAACCACTGCCCGCTGAGCGTGACCTGCGCGGCGTCACTGTTGTCGATGATAATGCCCGCAAAGGGATCCGTCGCGACTTCATCCGGTGTCCCGTGAAAGAGGAAGACCGACTCGTTGTTTGTCCTTCCCGCACCATCCGTTGCGCGGGCGGAGAAATCATTCCAGCCGGAATACAATTCACTTGGAAGCGGCCACTCGTAGGGCGGCTCCGTGACTTCCCCGAGAAGGCGTTCACGGTGGAAGAACTCCACTTTTGTGATCGGTTCCGAGCCGGGCGTGACCGATGCTTCGAGGACGTCCGAAGCATCCGGTTGCGTAAGCAGATCGATCACCGGGGCCGCCATCTCCACGAACGGTCCGTCGAACTCGCCGAGGATCTGCCCATCCGCCAAAAGCCGCTGCCTCAGCACAGCGTAATCCAAATCCTGCACACTCTCACCCTGCTCGATGCACAGCGAGGCCGCGGTGGCGGCGGACTGCGCCAGCACCATGAAACACGGTTCCATGCGCATCGACCCGAACGCGACATGAGACGATGATATCGCCCACGGAACAAAGAGGTTCTCCGCCTCCCCGCGTTTCGGCACAATGGCCCGGTAGGGAATGCGCCATGGCGTATCCACGCCCCCGCCCGTGTCGCCTTCGGAAAGCACCGTCCCGCTGCTGCTCACAATGCGCCGCACGTGGTGTGAGTCCGCCTGATAATTGGCCAGTCCCACTGGGTCTGGAACGACAATGTCGCGGTCGTAGTGGCCTTGGTGCACCACCATGTCCGAAACCATGCGGCGGGCTTCCCGCACATAAAGCTCGTGCGTCCATCCGTTCGTTTCCGGATACTCGCCGAGGGGAAGGCCCATTTCGTCGACGGTGTTGAGCAGGTTCTGAATGTTCCCGCGTACTGATGCGCTCAGCTCAGGATCCTGCGCGAGGGCGCGGTAGCGGGGGTCGGTGCGGATGTACCAGAACATCCCGAGTTGCCAGGCCACGTGGCTCTGGAACATTTTCTCCCTCGTCTCGTAATCCGCCTCGGGCCACGGAATAAAATCGTCGCGTGTGTCCTTCGCCCACGGGAGCCATCCGCCGTCCTCAGCCGGCCACCGGTTCCCTCCGATATGGTCCGAGGCCACACCGCGATTGAAGAAGTGGTGGTTGTTCACGTCGTAATCAATGCGCAGGTTGGTGCTGCCGCCCGCGCGGTGGAAACGGTAGAGGATCTCAAAGCGGTCCGGATCGTAGGCGTCGGGCTCAAAGAGCGGTTGCTTCTCCGCCGGGTTGCTCCGCCTTACCGTGAACATGCGGAAGTTATAAGCCTGGATGTGTCGGTCGCCCAGGCCCTGAAAACCGAACGGTTCATCGATCAGGTTGTAGATGAGCCCGCTCTCCGGTACGCCTTCCTCAATATAGGGATCGACCCCCTGGAGGGTGGCCGGGGACTTTTTCCCCGCTCTGGATTCGCCGAATCGGCTGTAAGGCTCGCGTCCGTAGGTATAGCTGACCCCGGCCCCCGCCATAAGGTCGCCCTCGTAGGTGCAATCGATGAACATCTTTCCGCGAAAGACACTCCCGTTTTCCATGTGCAGCGCAACAATCCGCTGGCCGTCCATCTCGACGGATGCGAGCCGCTGTTCGTAGTACACCGGAACCGGATCCGGTTGAGGGGCGCCGGATACCGGCTCCTCCAGAAGTTCATTGAAGACGCGCTCGGCGGTCGAAGGCCGGAAGCCGATATTGCCCGCGCGGTCAAAAAACTCGCGTGCAATGCCGCCCTGCACATTCGCGTCCACGCCGTCCGTGCGTGATAGACCGCCCGACGTCATTCCGCCGACCGTGCGCCGGAAGGCGACAAGGGCCACCGACTTGCCCATCCGCCGCGCCTGCACCGCCGCGACCACCCCGCCCGAGGTTGCCCCGTAGACGATGATATCCGCCTCGACATCCACGACCGGTGCCTCCGGAGCCGGGTAATAATATTTCAAGCCCGGGTTGGGCGTGCCCAGGCCGGCCACCGCAGAGGCCACGGCGCAAAATAGGAGAAGAACTACACAGGGGAGAAATCGGGGCATCTTGGAAGAACGTTTCGGGGTTCACACACGGGCACGCTACGAAAAGACCGGTAAACTCCCGGTCACGCACCTGATTCAGAATAACCTATATACGTGCAACGCCGGTCACAAAACGAGACAAAGCGCTTCACAAATTATCGCAAAAACTCCATCGGAATCCGCAGCGCACCCGCGCGCAGCCTCCGCCGGAAGTTCGCCGATGGACTCGCGTGGAACCCGACCAGCGCATCGGAAAGTCTGCACGCCCCGACAAGAAGGGCGTTGAACGGTCAGGTGTTTGCCGACACAGTTGGTTCGTCGACATATTGAAGAACCCCGCTCCCAAAGAAAACCATGAGCAAATACATTGAGACAGTCGGACACGATCTCCGGCCGTGCGCCCCGGAGGCAAAAGCTCCCACCGAAATCCTCGGCACCCTGCCCGGCGAAACGCTCATCTTGTCCTACATCGTCTATAAATCCCGCGAACACCGCGACGCGGTCAATGCCACGGTCATGGATGACCCCCGAATGGCCGAAGCCTGACCACAGGCGGAAGAAGTCTTCGACTTCACGCGCATGATCTTCGGCGGCTTCCGCGTGATCGTGGATTCCGGCGGCAACGAGTCGACGCCGTCGTGAACCCGTTCATACTTTGGCAAGCTTGGCTACCTGCCTCTCATCGACTTGAGGCGCCGGTATCTTCGGGACGGGCCAAGGCCGCGTTGCCGTCGGAGGCCGTCGAGGCGGTGGGCAAAAGATCCACCCGCAACCGCGCAAAGCGAAGCGGATGAAGCGGGTCCCCGTTTTCAAGGGGAAGCGCCAGCCAGCCGTCGCCGGTCGGGGGATAGGGGCTCTCGAGAGAATCGAAAAGCACGGTATCCCACGCAACCATGTCGGCGGAGGCTTCGACGCGAAAGGCCAGATCCCCGAGGTTCGGATCGAAGGGAAAGCAAAAGTGGGGCTGGCCGTCGCGATTTTCGATGCGGGGTAGCCGCGCGTGCGGATGGTCGGCGGCCCCCATTCCGAGGGCGTAGCGCTTGAGGTTGGTGAGGCCCGTTTTTCGCGGATCGCCGAGGGGGCCGCTGATCGCATCGTCGACCGCCTCCGAGGCGTCGGAGAAATTCGCCAAGCGCCAGGCGGCAAAGCTGGTGGGCGACGGCGGTGTCGTCTCGATCCGTATGTCGGCGAGCCGTAGCTGCGCCCGCGGGCCGCTCGTGCCCGAGATGTGGTAATACTTCCACCGCAACTCCACGTAGGGATGCCCGAGAGCCCCGGCGGGGAGGGCAACGGGTCCGCGGAGAGCGCTGTGCCCGGCGATTTCGTGGCGAATGTATTCCACCGGATCGCCATTGGGACCGGGCAGATCGCTGAAGGGTCCGCTTGCGCCGACGCGGTATTGCAG
Source organism: Opitutales bacterium (assembly GCA_020831525.1). Taxonomy (GTDB): domain Bacteria; phylum Verrucomicrobiota; class Verrucomicrobiia; order Opitutales; family Oceanipulchritudinaceae; genus SLLG01. Next base: position 6,981 of record JAFIGH010000070.1, on the reverse strand, counting down.
ACGCAGGCCATAGACGCGGTCGTTCGAGGTTACCGTTCCGCCGGTCCAGCGAACCCACGCCTGGTCCACCCCCGTGGTGTCGAGGGCGAGCCGGGCCGCACCGAGGTAGCCCGCACCGGGCAGGTCCTGTGCGTTTCCCGTATTAATGAAACCGATACCGCCCGTGCCGAGCCCGTTGATGCGGCTTCGATTGGTCAGGTTGTAGGGAAGGGTCCAATACGCATCCATCTCGATGGCCAGACCCGCATCGCGGATGGCCGTCTGTTCGAAAAGCATGTGCGCAGGGTAGGTGCCGGCGGGTGAGAGCGGGCTCCAATCGGAGAAATGGTAGGGCCCGTCCGCGAGGATATGGGGAACAAGTGGCGCAGCCGTGTAGGCGGATTCGTTGAGGGCGCTCCATTGCCCGTTGTGGAGCGTCCGCGCCCGGAGGACGGCGCTCGCCTCGAGGACGATGGTGGTGCCGTCCGTAAGCGCGACCGCGCTCGGGGAGAGCTCTCCGGTGAACGGTGTGCGGGGGTCGCTCCCATCGAGTGTGTAATAGATCGTTCCCTGGGCGGCACTGAGGACGACGGCCTGCGTGTCCGCAAAGGTTCCTCCATGGGGCGAGAAAACGGGGGCCGCCACGGCAGGATAGAGACCGCGCTGGGGGTGCCGGAACTGGTCGAGCACGATGGCTGTCCGATGGGGCAGGTAGTCGTCGCGCAGCCGGTCGTATTCGGCCTGCCAGTGAACGTCGCGGGTGTAGGCAATGAAGTCGGGCTGGGCGGAGGACGGGAGAAAAAACTGTTCGCGGAAGTCGTCGCCGGTGAAGGTTTCAAGGTAGTAGGTGCCCCAGCGGGCGGACTCCGCTATGACGGCCTCCCCGACCCGCGCGGCCGACTCATCGAAGAGCGGCAGGAGGCGTTCCGGGGTGAGCGCGCCGCCGTTGAAGAAGTGCCGGTGAACGCGGTCAGCAAAGTGTAGCTTGAACTCCGGGTTGGCGAGGAGCCGGTTGAAGATGCGGCCGGGACCAAAATCGATGCCAAACGCGAGCCGGTTGTCGTTCAGCTCTTCGAGCGAATGCTCAGCGTCCCAGATAAAGAAGAGGAAGCCTGCGCCGGGCTCGCGGCGGCGAATGGCGTTGACGTTGTTGTGCGGCCAGTCGCTGTTGCCCGCCCAGAGTTGCAGGATCATGTAGTCTATGAAACGCGGAATATCGAGGTATTGCTCAAGGGCGGCCAATTGGGCGGGTTCCGCGAGGCCCGCATTGGCAATCGCCATCATCGCGTCCCAGGCCTCACGCGTGCCGTCGCGCACGCCGTCCTGCCCGCCACCGGAGTTGATGATGTCGTGCGTGATGGCATCCCAGTCCTCGCGCTCACCGCCGAAGTAGCTGGCACCAAAGGCCGCGTCGATCCGTTCGGATGGGTTGTAGAGGCCCCAGTAGAGACCATTGATGAAGAGGTGCGCATGATTGCCCCGGGAGCCGTGCCCCGTCATGGCCCGTTCGAGGTGACGGATGAATTGATCGCGCATGGAAAGACCGCGGTGGCGCTGCCGGTCGCCCGACCAAAAGGCAAGGTCGGGGTAAAGCCACGAATTGTTCCATTCGGCGCGCAGAACGATCGTGTTGAAATCATCGGCCGCACCATCGCCGACACCGAAGAAGGGATGGACCAGGCGGCTCGCGCCATAGTCGTTCTTGAAAAGGAGGCGGAAGGAGCTTTTCGGCGTGTTTTCGTCGAAACGGCTCGCCCCGCCCTGAATGCGCAGGCCCGCGTCGACCTGAAATCCCGCATCGGCGTCCCCGGAGTGGAGCCACTCAACGGATACAGGGCGCTCCCAGGCGACACCGCGCCGTCCGCGATTCGCATAGAGACCGTGGGAGGGGTGGAAGAGATCGTCCGGGTCGATGACGACAGAAAGGATGGGCACGCTTTCGAGGGCCGGGCGCATGCGGGACGCGTAGGCAGGGTCCTGGGTGATGAGAGGCGACATCCCGTAGTGCGTGTGCGGCCACCCACCCCAGGTTGGCGGCATGCCCAAGGCGGCAGGGTCGCCGTCCTGCGCAATCACGTCCTCAAGAAAGACGAACGTGTGCGTCGCCACCGTCGGCACGGGCAGGGCGTCCGGTGCGCTGGCCATGGCCCGAAGCGTCGTGGTCGTCTCGACGGAAAGGGGACCGGTGTAGGGGATGCCATGCGTAGCCGGGTCACGCCCGTCGGTCGTGAAAAAGATCGCGGCCTCCGTGTCCGGATGGCTGAGCGTGAGGGTGAACGGAGCATCGTAGAACCCGCGCGTGTGGGAAAATTCCGGTGCGCCGAGGGGCGCGGAGTAGGCGGTCGCCGTGTTGGGTGCGCCCGGTGTAGGTTCAAGAAAGTAACGCCAGGGGCCGGTGCCATCGGGGGAGCGCCCGAGCGCGACATCGCGGGGCAAGGGCGTGGCCGGAACAATGTCGGCCAAGGTGCCGTCGGGACGGGTCAGCAGAACCGGTTCGCCCGCCGCCGCGATGCTGAAATTCGTGTGCAAAGGCGACCCTGGATCGGTCGAACGCCGGTCCTTGCCCGACGCGTAAACGACCAGATACGCTCCCGGCGCGAGCGAGCGCTGCGGAAAGCGCCAGCGGAAGGGCTCATCCGTGCGGTCGGACAAGCCCCAATGCTCCAGATCGACGGGCGCTTCGCCGGTGTTGAGGATTTCGATCCAATCGGAAAAGTCCCCATCTTCGTCGACAAGGCCGCTTCCATTGGATGCGACAAACTCGTTTAGCACGACTGTCGCCCCCAACAATCCGGGAAGCGACAGGAGCAGAACAACGTAAAGGGGCCGGAGAGAGGTCATGGGGATTGCCTTCGATTCGGGAGGGGAAATGGTGGGAAATGGAACGAAACAGGGGTTGCATTTGTTTTCCTTTCCCGGACCCCTGACTTCAAGATTTTTCGGCGGGATTCGTGATTGCTCTGAATCGGGCTTTCATGAAAGCTGGCTTCCGTATGAAATCCCCTACCCCTGTTTGGATCTCCTTCTTTTGGCGTGCCTGTGTCCTTTGGTTGTCGCTTGGGGCGACGGCCAGCCTGTCGGCGCAGACCCACCCCCGTCTCTTCTTTGAAGCCGGCGACATCCCCGCCCTGCGCGAGCGCATCCAGCACGAGCCCTGGAAATCGATGTTCGAGCGCCTCGAAGCCGACGCCGAGGGGGTCGTGTGGCCCTCGCTGGAAAGCTACGAGGATTCCTGGCGGGCGAGCATGTGCGGCTTCATGTATGTTCTCACGGGTAATGAGTATTGGGCCCAGAAGGCGCGCGAAAACACCCAACTCGTCCTCAACGATCCGGGATGGGGCCAGACTGGCACATTTGGCCTGCGTATGTATATGTGGAACAAGCACGTCGCCCAGGCCTACGACTTCTGCCACGGCTCCGCCGCATGGGCGGCCGGTGGGTTCCAGGCCACCGTCTCGTCCGCTCTCAAGCAACAGAGCGATGTCATTTTCAGCAGTGGGGGAACCAGCCAAAACACCGCCCAATCGAGCAACTGGCGGGGCATCCGCTACGCCGCCGCCGGTCTCGGCTACCTCGCCACGGACGACGCTTTTGACACCGCCCGCCTCCAGACCTGCTACAACCAGGTGCGCGACTACCTCCACGCCAACCTCGGCACGGCCGCAAGCCCCGGCTGGAATTTCGAGGGCCTCGGCTACATGACCTTCCCCATGGTCACCGTTGGCCCCTTCGCCATTGCCTACGAAGGCATCGTCGGGGTGGATATGCGCAACGCCAACCCCAACCTCGCGACGACCTGGTGGACGATCACCGCCCCCACCGCCCTCTACCGTACTTTCGGCCACAACACCGCCCCCGGCGGCCTCGTTGGCGCCCACCCGGACTTCACCGACGACAATAACCACAGCATCGGCGAGGGGGCCTATGGCCTTTCCTTCTACTTCCTGCCCGACGAACTGATTCCCGGCCAGGTCTGGATGTATGACCGCATGCGCGGATTCAGCGGCGACGAGAGCTGGGACAACGAGCGCGCCGGCGTCATCTACTCGATCCTCTACCACCCCGGCAACGAGACCATGGCCAACCCCATGGACATCCCGGAGTGGCGCTCGCTCTTCCGCGACACCTCGGGCAACGGCTACAATGTATTCCGCAATCGCTACGCCGACGAGGACGACGTCGTCGCCGTGCTCAACCTGCGCCGCCGCCACACCGGCGGGCACTGGGGACCGGACGGCATGAGCTTCCGCATCAACGGATTCGGCGGGCCGCTCGCCGCCGGCGGCGGGCGCTACGGCCCCGGCAACAACTACCACCGTCTCCAAAACACCCTATATCTCGACAACCCCGGCACCACTTCGCCCCTCACCTACACGACCACAAGCACCGTCCTTTCCACCGCCAATACGCCCCTCTTCGAGCCTGACGGTTCGGGAGCCATCGTCGCCAGCATGGCCGCAACCAATGTCGGCGTGCTCAACCACACCCGCCGCTGGCTGGCCGACTTCGATCCCGCAAGCGGGGCCGGGGCCGTCTTTGTTGTCTCCGACACGAGCGACGACGGCCGCTACTGGCAATACAGTTGTATCAATGGGATAAATACCGTTTCCGTCGACGGCAACACCTTCACCGTGCATGGCCCCAACGGCAGCCTCCGCGCAACCGTTGTCTATCCGGAAAGTGTTTCCTTCAACCAGGGAACGCTCAACCGCGGCTCCAACTTCTTCTTCGAAGGAGCGGACTACGGCACCAACCGCTGGATCAACTTCGCTTCCGACGATGGCGACCACCTCGTCGTCATGACCGTGGCCGAATCCGGGCAAGCGCATCCCGACGTCACCACGATCACCGGCACGGGCCCGACCGACCGCCTCCTGCGCATCGGCGACGTCCTTGTCCAGGTCAACGGCAACGACATTTACCGCGACTGGAATCTCCGCCCGGTGGCTGAGTTCAGCGGCACGCCCTCCACCGGCGACGCGCCCCTGCCGGTCTTTTTCGACGCCTCCGCCTCCTCCGACCCGGATGGCGAAATCGTCCTCTATGAATGGGACTTCACCAACAACGGCCTCATCGACGCCACCGGCGTCACCGCCCAGCACACCTATCCCGGCGCGGGCACCTACACCGCCCGCCTGCGCGTGACGGATAACGAAGGCGGCTTCACCGACGCCACGACAACGATCACCGTCACCGGCAACTTCGCCCCCGTGGCCATCATCGAGGCCAACCCGGAGGAAGGCCGCGCGCCCCTCTCCGTCTCCTTCGACGGCAGTGCCTCCTTCGATCCGGACGGCAGCATCGTCGCCTACGAATGGGACCTTACCGGAGACGGCCAACCCGATGCCTTCGGCCCCACGGCCAACGCCACCTTCCCGGAAGGCACGTACACCGTTACCCTCACTGTCGTCGACAACGAGGGTTTTGAGGACACCGCCGAGATAACCATCCGCTCGACCATCAACCAGCCGCCTGTGGCCGGTGCCGTGGCCTCTCCCCGCGACGGTATGGCCCCGCTCGCCGTCAACTTCAATGCCTCGTCCTCCTTCGATCCCGACGGGAGCATTGTCGCCTACGAATGGGATTTCAATAGCGACGGCACCTACACCGGCTCGGGCGTGAGCACTCAGCACACCTTCCAGCAACCCGGCCAGCACACCGTCCGCCTGCGCGTAACGGACAACGAAGGAGCGACGGACACGACCACCCTCACCATCCTCGCCACGGCCACGCCGGTCGTTAACGTGCCCATCGTCCAATGGGGCTATGGCTCCAGCACCGGAAGTATCCGCAACGGCAATACGCCCACCCAAACGGTCATGGACCTGAGCGGCAACGGCGTCGCCGACGATCTCCGCATTGCCTACGAATACAGCGAAACGCAGCCGCTTTCGCCCACGGGGGCCAGCTACACCGAAGTGCCCGTCTACGGCGGCATCCGTGGCGATCTCCTCTCAAACACCCCCACACGCAACTTTGATACCCGCGGGCTCGGCTCAAACTTCTCCCTCCGCATGCAGCGCGACGGGGCTCTCCACCTTGCCCTGGTGTGGACAAAGGAACACTTCCTCAACGGCGGCGACGACAAACGTGTCTCCTTCGGCGCGGGCAGTTTTCTCCGCCTGAACAACATCGACCGATGGGAAAATCTCGGCTCGCCCCGTTGGCTCGTGCGCGAAGGTGACATCTTCTATGTTTCCGAAACCGTCATATCGCCGCAAGGGGGGGACATGGCCGAACGCACCTTCACCGGCGGACCTGACGAAGGCCTCTGGGCCGTCTACGAACCGGCGGTCGACCTTAACTTCGACGCCGCCTCGGCGGAATGGGTGCCCATGGTCTTCGACGATGTCACCGCTGTCGGCCTCACTGTCGACAAAGACATCCACACCAACGTGCGCCACTGGCTGGGTTTCGGCAATTTCGACGTCTCCGCGCGCCTCTTTGATGAAGTCAGCCCGCCGCCCGCCGAACTGGTCGCCCCCGTGGTCCGCCTCGCCCGACCGGATACGGGCACCGTCCGCCTCACTTGGCCCGGGCAAAGCGGTCTACTCTACCACATCCGCTTCTCCCCCGATCTGGATGAATGGACGCCCGTCGAAACCGTCACCGGTCAGGCAACCGAACAAACGCGCGACTACGACCTCTCCACCCTCCCCGCCTCAAAGGGCTTCTGGATGATCGAAGTCGAACGCCCGTGAGCCCTCCGTGGCGCAACCCCATTTTGGGGTCAGCGCAGGGTGCCTGCGCACACCCGCAAACCTCCCGACCCATCGCACACCTCCCGCCCATACGCCAACCACCAAGCCGGGGGCCAGGATGGCCACCCGGCCACGAGTTCCACCCCCACCGTGGCGCAGCCCCATTTTGGGGTCAGCGCAGGGTGCCTGCGCATACCCGCAAACCTCCCGATCCATCGCACGTCCCCGCCCATCCGCCAACCACTAAGGGTTCGTCAAAAAATAAGTATAGCAAAGTGGAGGTTTTTTCGGGATTCTCTCC
>JAFIGH010000069.1 GCA_020831525.1 Opitutales bacterium | reverse complement strand
AGTGCTCTCAAGAAAAAGCCGCCAAACAGGAGACAAGCCACTACCAACATAATCAAGGCGGGCTCGAGGAGGCTTCCGGAACTCGTGACTTCATCCGACAGCGGGTTAATAAACTCGATACCAGAAAGAGTGAAGATCGTAAACATGGGTGCCATAATAAAGAACAATAACACCTGTTGGGGAATAAGCCTTAAGAGATGTAAGTAATTTCGCACCAGCACCGCAATTACTGAAGCAACAATTCCCATCAAGACTAAGCCTGCAAAAAAAACCATTTTCTATCTCCCTTATGGATTGTCATTGCCAAGTCTATCATGAAACTCTTTCATTGCACCGCCTACGAACGACCACGTAACGAAGGATGAGGTTGCAGGATTGAAAAATAACACAGGATCCGGTTGATCCATTGGCGTATTATACCCCAAAGCGAATCCTCCTATCCCCGTAGCGGTTCCGTACCCTCCAGCTGTTGTAATCAGCCCTGCACGCATCATTGCATTGGACCCCAGAGCGCCAGTCGCAGTGAAAACTCTTCCCGTCGCGAACGCCGCGCCATCTACCGTATTAAGCTGTCGTAGCCCCGTGGTATTCAAGAAGGTTTGTGTTGAGGGTGCTCCAACTGGAGCCGCCGGCAATGCCCGCCAGGTTACCTGAGCAGCAACCGGCGCGTAAACAGCGGCAGGCACCCAAAACGGCGCGTACATCGCCACCATCACCTCCGTCGGCGGGTTCGCGAACTCGTCGCGCACCGAGTCGCGGTAGGTGCGCCAGCCGTAGGCAAAATTAGCAGGCAGAGTACGGGAGACACTATCAGAATAGCGCTCCATCTGCGCGAGGGTGACACGATTGCGTGAACGCGGTACGGTTCTCGCAACTGCGGGGGCAACTGTGGCCGAAGCGGAACGAGGCGGAACCAACTCCAGCAAAATGGCCCCGCCACCTTCCGAAGCGCGAATGCCCCAGCCGTCGGCGAAAGAGAGAGAAGCCACTCCCGGCATCAAGGAAAGATCGATGCCCGTAAATCCGACGAAAGCATCACGGTTCATCACTTGGAAACCGTAGAACGCAGACCGGGTGAAGGATACGGACTCATCACGGGCATGCACATAAAAGTCCGGTAATTGGTGTACATTTGAGTCATCACCGGAAGCACCGGTTGGCTGCGCGTTGCCCGTGTCCAACATCCAACTCGGCTTGGCCGATCTGAAAGGGAACCCCGAGGACGGCATCATGCCGCTGTCATCACCGGATCCGGTTCCATGGCTATTTGACGGTCCGCCAAAAGCTTCCGCCTGGCGGACCATCATTTCCAACAGACCAAAGCGAGCCGAGCCACCGCGGGCTCGCCCCAGCGGACCCTGCGACCGCAACCCCAGAAAATCCCACCGGTTCACCGGATCCCCGCCGAAGGCTTCGTAGAGGTTGAGCCCGCCGGCTTCGCCGATCGGGTCGCGGTTGATGAAGCGGCCGTGTTTGGGATTGTAGTAGCGCAGGCCGTAGTCGACGAGGCCGAAGGTGAACCACGAGGTGTCGGCCTCCATGCCGTAGTCCATGTCCCATTTGGTCTGGTAGCGGAAGGGGGTGAGGTGCGCCTCGCCCTCGGCGCGGAGGATATTTCCGTAGGGATCATACTCGAATCCAGCTACCTGTTCGCCGTCGCTCTCCCGGATCAACAGGACAACGTTGCCCCGCGAATCATAGCCGGGCAGGTAGCGCCGAGGGTTGTTCGAGGCGTCCTTTCCGTGGTCGATGAGGAGGAGTCCGCCGATGCCGCCGGCCCCGCCGAGGGTGTGGCTGATATCGTAGCCCCAGAAGTAGGTGCTGGTAACGGGCAGGCCGGACACGCCGTCGCTTGCGTCGATCTCGGCGATGAGCTGGAAGCCGTCGTAGAGGTAGCGGGTTTTGTAGATTTGGTGTGTATTTCCCATCAGCGTTCTCTTAAACTCCGCTTGAACCCTCCGTCCCCGGTAGTCGTAGACCAAGTCCAGTTCAAAAACCCATCCATTGATGCTGACGGACGTGACGTTCGTCAATCGGTTTTCGGCGTCGTATTCGTAGTGCAGGTATCCGTCGAAGGTCAGATTGCCGTCTTCGTCATACACGGGTTCCTGCACGGTGGGAGGATAATAGAATCCGACGCTTCCCACACCTGGATTGAGGAACCAGAAGCCACGGCTGTGCGGTTCGGAAGTGTTCTGCCCCACGGTCGTGTCGAAAATGTGTTCAAAAACGCCTCCCAAACCCGGTTGGGTAATCTCCGAATCAATCCAAAGGCCGCGGTTGAAATCATAGACCGCCGGACTCCCCGAGTCGACAGAGCCGCTGAAGGTGTCGTAAACCGGGTTGTCATATTCGGTGTAGGCGTTGGCGGCGTTGGTTTTGTACTGGGTGCGGAAGTCGTCGTGGACATACCAATTCGTACTGCCCGTCGTGATTCCGGCGAAGTTACGGTTCCCAGCCGAATCGTATGCGTAGTGGAAAAACCGGCTATCCATGGTGACGTAGTCACCCGTGCCGCGGCACGCGGCACCGGACGCGGAAACCAAGCGCCCGCTATTGCTGTAGGTATACTGCGTCCGCAGTTCATCCATGCTCCCGAAGCCGTCGTAGAGCTTTCCCGTAGCCTCGACACTCTCGATCCTTCCCATCTCGTCAAACTTGTAGTCAAAAGCGGCGTGGACCGTCGAGCCGAGCGTGGTCTCCGCGCGGGAGACGCGGTTCTCGTGGTCGCGGTAGGTGCGGTCGACGGCGAAGGTCTGGCCGTTGACGCCGGTGGTGTGATAACCCCGCACGATGTTCGATTCGCCGACGAAGTTGTAATCAAACGACATTTTGTCGACTGAAGAGCCGCGCTCATACGCGAACACTTTGCTGACCCTTGCATCTTCCCATTCCCAATCGCTACGGTAATAGAAACTTGTATCTGCGGCGTAGCCAATGCGCAGACCGTTGCGCAGCCGTCGGTCGTCTTCGTAATCAACGGTCAGCCGCCGTCCGCTGCCGTAGAAGGCGCCCGGCAACGCGACGTAGTTGAGGCGTTGGTCGAGTGATCGGTAGTGGTAGGTGCGCGTGCCGGTGGCGTCGGTGACGTTGCGCTTGGCACCGAGGCGGTTGTAGGTGAAGGCGAGGTCGGGGGTGCTGTCGGAGTAGGTGACGGACGTGAGTTCGCCGGTCTGCGGGGAGTAGCCGCGGGTCGAGTAAACGCCGCGGGCGCGGGTACGGACGTGGAGGCGGTGGGCGTTGTCGTAGGTGTAGGTCTCGGCCTCGTTCGACGGGTCCGTCTTTTGCTTGAGCAAGCCGGTGGCTTCGTCGAAACTCCATTTCGTGAGGCTGGCGGTGCCTGATGTGAAGTCGGCGGGAAGCGATGAGGAACTCCAGCCGCCCGTTTGGTAGGTGCGCATCTCGTGGCGCTCGCCGTAGGTGTTGTAGTCGAAGCGTACGGGGGTGGTGGCCGTCCCCCAGCGGTGCGTCAGTTGCCCGCGGCGGTTGTAGAGGTAATAGGTGAACTGATTGTCGGCGTTTTTCTCCGAGCGCACCGCGCCGTTTATGAAGTAGGCGTACTCCGTGACGAGTTGATTGGCCGTGCCGTTGCCGCGGCTGCGCCGAAGGCGGTGCACACGCGGTGAATTGTCGAAGTACTCGGTGCGCTCAACGACTTTGGCGCTGCCGGACTCACGCGTGATGGTCTCGAAGGCGCGCCCCAGCGAGTCATAGGTGTAGCGGGTTTTCACGCCGGCTTCGCTGAGGGTCTCGCGCAGGAGACCGTCCTCGCGGAGGGCGACGGCGTGGTTGGTCTCGCCGCGACTCTGCACGGCGGCCCACTGCCGTCTGGTGCCCGGGTCGAGGTAGTCCCGCTCAATGGCCGCCCACGCGGTCGTCGAGGTGGTGCTGTCGGTGTCGTAAATGTAGGTCTCGCCCCGTTTCCACCTATTGACGCCATATTGCGGCACCGCCTCGTTGGCGAAGCCCGTCAGGCGCTCGCGGGTGCGCGAAAGGAGGATTTTCCCGGAGGCGTTGTCATCAGGATAGGTGTAGGCGGACTCCTCGAGGAACCAATCCGAATCCACCTTGACAAACTTGGTCTCAAAATCCGTCACCCGGTCGAGGGACGCGGGGTCGAGCGAGCCGTTGTTGTGAACGTCGAGTCCCTGGCGCCAGAGCCGCCCGAGGTTGTCGTATTGGAAGAGAACCGGGTTGCGCCCGGGTGCCGTGACTTTGCGCAGCTTTGCTGTGTCGCCGCCCTCGCCGGGACCGTAGTAATCGAAGGTCGCGACGAGATCGCCGCCGTTGATGTTGGGCGCGCGCCGCTCTGTCTCCCGCCCCAGCCAGTCGGACGTGACCGCGGACCACCGGGGGGAGGAGGACGAAGCGACGGACTCGGTGCTGCGCAGGTTGCCTCCGGAAAGCACGCTGTAGCTGAAATACCGCGGCACGATGGCGTTGCCAATAACCCATTGGGGGCGTCCGTCGAGGTGGTACTGCTCGAGCGAATGGGCCGTCGTCGTGGCATTCGGGTTGGTCGGGGAGGGCACGTCCTTGGTGCGGCGCACGCGGCGGTGAAATCCACCCGTCATCTCGTATGCCCACCTCGTTTCGACCCCGTCGGCGGCGATCCTCCGCGTCACCCGCCCGGCGTTGTCGTACTCGGTCTTACTCACCAGCCGCGGGGAGGCCGTGAGCTGGTCCGGGTCGGCGGGATACGCCGGCAAACCCGGAACAAGCGCCTCCGCCGTCACGTCTCCCGCGGCGTTGTGCCAGAAAAAGACGGAGCGCTCAGGGTTCTCCCAGTCATTGATAAGGGTCTCGATGACGCGCCGGCCCAGTGTGTCGTATAGATATTCGAACTCCTGGCCGACCGCGTTCTTCATCCAGTACAAGCGCCCCGAATGGTGGTTGTACTGGGCGTCGTATCCGCCAGGCGGGGTGCGGATCGAGCGCGACCACTGCATTCGGTAGCCCCACTCGGGGCGGTAGTTCATCTGTTCCCAGTCGACCAGCTCATAGCTCGATACTTCGGCGGCGTTGGAACCGCTGAAAACATACAGCTCCCGGCGCACAACGCGTCCCTGGTTTCCCCGCACTGTCACTTCGATCGTTGACATGTTCTGTTCCATCCGGATCGGATCGATCGCGTTGCGTGGCCCGGACGCAAACGAAGAGATCGTGCCCGATCCGGACGCGCGTCCATGGAAAGTGATCGTCCGCCAGTAGCGGTTGTTGCCGCCCGGGGCGTACGTTGAGGCCGGGGTGAAGCCCGTCAACGTGCTCTGGCCCTCCGTATAGGCGCCGGGTTGGTGCAGCCACACCGATTTCGTCCCGTCCGGATTTTCTTCGGAGACCGGAAGGCCCGCCCACAGTTCGTCACCCGCCTCTGCGAAAGCCGTGTAGCGTCTGGAGACGCTTGTGTAATACGTCGGGGCCGAGGCGTAATCCTTGCGCGTGGCCGCCAGAAGGACGATCCCGTTGAGTGAGGCGGACTTGTCGTAGGCGTACTCCGCGCGCGACACAACCGCGGAGGAGCTGCCCACAGTCGTTTCAACTAGCGTGGGAAGATTGCGGAACTCGTAATCTTCGCCGCTTTGCAGGGCCTGGAACGAAAAGCCCCCGGAAAAATCCGGCACAGGAAACTGGCCATATTCAAATCGCGTCACCTCGCCCGAAAAGCTTGCCGACGGACTGGACGGCGTGTCTTTGAACGGCCGGTAGGCATGGGTCATCCGCCCGAAGTAGTCGTGCGTGTGGTACTCCCAGCCGCCGTCCGCCCGGCGCACTGACTGCAACCAGTCCTTCGCCGGATCGAAGACATAGACGGTCGTGTAGTCCCCCCCTCCGTAGTCCTCCACTACTGTCTGCACGTCCGGTTGCCCGGCCACAGTCTGGTAGGTTTTCTTCGTGCGGCGCGCGATTTCACTCCCTTCGCGCACCTCGATCACCGCCTCCGTTTCGTTCGCGTCGAAATCGTGGGTGATTGTGCGTTTGGCGGTCGAGCCCGTGCCCGAGTCCATCGTCCACTTTTTGTTCGCGGCGTCGTAGGAAAGCGTGTGTTTCTCCAGCAGCGCTGAAAAACCAGCTGTAACGACTCGGTAGACGCGCAGTTCCACCGAACCGTCGACATCGCGCAGCGTGATGCGCCGCCACGGCAATCCCGTGATGAGCGTCCCCGCGGGCGCGTCCAGGTCCGCCCCGGCGTCGAAGCCTGTGTGCGGGTAAAACTCGATTTGGTAACCGTCGGCCAGATCCGTGATGTCGACAAGGATATCCGTGCGCAACCGGCGCAAACCCGTCGCGTCGCGGTAAATCTCCAGTTCCGCGTTCGGGGCGGGCATGAGGCGCAGTTTCTCCCGCTTCGTGATGTTCCCGAGCATGGGCTCGCGGACGGTCAAAAGCCCGCTCGGCGAGCCGTTGACGCCGTAACCGAGCCCGATGTCCCAGAGGAAACGCCCGATCTGCGGCGTGGAGACCTCGCCCGCGGCACGGCCTTCGAACGAGTCCGGGACGACCGCGATGGAGTTGGTTTGGGAGGAAACATCCATATAAGCTCCACCGGATGCCGTCACCGTTTCCTGAAGGTACGAATCAAGCCGCCCGTTGATGACGACGGAATAGCCCGGCGGCGCCGTGACAAACATCTCCCAATCCGAGAGCGACACCGAAGTGGTGGCCAACTCAACGAGGTCTCCGACAGGAAGGTCGATCCAATGCAAACCGTACAGGGAATGGGACCCCGGTTCCTGGGTATTTAAATGCAACAGGTTATCGCTCTGGGAATAACTGCCGAACGCGCTATTGAGATACAATCTAAAAGTTGTACTTTCGCTCGGTTCGCCTCCTCCAGGATGCGCGTCGCCCTGCGCGGCGAACTCAAACTTCACCTGCACAGTGACCGGCTGGTCGACCTGTTGGCCGACGGCGGGAAGAACGCAAAACACCGAAGCAACAAACAAAAGGAGCGGGATATTGACAGTTTTCATAGTGAATTCCTGAAATTTATATTGAGATTGGCTTATTTATCGTATTGAGGGGCGGCGAAGGCCGGAAACGTCAGCGGATCCGGAAAATACCCCCCGCCGGAAGGATTCATTCAGCGGGCTCTCCGGTATCCCCGGCGTCCGTCGGCGGCTCAGCGACAATCACCCGCACCATCCCCGGCCGGCTGTGCAAGCGCCCGCCCGGGCCCTCGCGCGGGCGGTCCGGCGCCTCCAGCAACCGGCCCTCCGCGTCCATCGCCAGGTACGGATGCGGCGGCGGCGGCCCGACCGGGACCGGAAACGGAAAGCGCGGGTCTTCCCGGAACTCAACGGCATAACCCGGTGCGGCGGCCGACGGAGCCGCGCCGCCGCCGTCAAACGCGACATCCCCGGCGCCGGAAGGGCCGATCACCAAGGCGGTGACCACGTGCGCTTCCTCCAGCGGATTTGCGAAAACGACGCTCTCCGGCCTCCCCCACGCAGTCGGCGGAAACGGAATCTCAAACTCCGAACCGCCCGCCGAAACCCGCCCGGCCGTTGCGTCGATCCAAACGGGCATCCCCTCCGTGTCCTCCCCCGCGGCAACATCCCCCAGCGGCAACCAACCCGCCGCGTCACCGCCGACGACCGCGCCGCTGACACCGACAACGCCACCGTTGCCGACAAAACGCAGCACAACATCGCCCGCTTCGACATCAAGGACGCCCCCGCCGAACAGGAAACCGACCGTCCCGGGCAAAGCGTCCGCTCCGGAAAAGTCAAAGAGCACCGCCTCGTCGCCGCTGCCCGCGCCGCCGAGAATCAGCGTATCCAACTTCCAAACACCGTCCTCCACCCGCAGTTCGGCGGCGTAAGAAGAATAAGCGGATGAAAGGCACAGTACCGCCGGCGCGAGGATCACCGCCCTGCACAGACCGAATTTACAAGAGAGGTTCATAGATTATTCCGGTTTTTCCGCCGCAAAAATGCCGCGGATTGTTGACAATAAATAACGTGCTATTTCCAAACAAGCCCATCCTTGCCCCCCCCCCCGATTTTCAGGTCAAGCATTTTAGTGTGTAAATTTTATGCTAAAGAATGAAATCCGGCGCAATTCCGCTGTTTGTGCGGCCTGCGGCGCACCGGGGAAATGATTTTTCGACTGGCTGGAGGTAAAAACTTGGCCTCGCACGGGGCGTTGGCGAATGCGCGACCGAGTTGTTCGGGCCGACGGGTTTGTCCACGGAATCGACGGAGGCGGGGCTCCGTCGCTACGTAGCGAATCTTCTGCGGAGATTCGACAAGGGCAATCCCCTCCAGACGCGGTGCATCTCTTCAATTGGGCCAACCCGCTCCCACGCGGGTCGACGGAGGCTGGGCTCCGTCGCTACGTAGCGAATCTTCCGCGGAGATTCGACGGAGGCGGGACGCTTTGGAGGGGCGGGGATTTGTCTGTCGGGCCGACGGGTTTGCCCGCGGGATCGACGGAGGCGGGGCTCCGCCGCTACGCCGGATTCATCCGCGGGCGCGGCGCATCGACCGGACAAGCGCGGGCAGCTCGTCGTCGTCGACTTCGAGGAAGATGAAGAGTTCGCCGGTGTCGATGACCGTCTCCAGCACGCGCGCGCCGAGCGGTTCGCCGTCGACGAGAAGGACGAGGCGCTGGCCGCGGTGCTCGGTGGAGATCCGGTAGAGGGCGCGGGCCGCGCGGGGCTCGAGGGCGAAGACAACGCACAACCCCAGATCCACCCGCGCGAGGGCGACTTCGCGCACATCTTCCTCGACGATGACAGGAAAGTGGTTGATGCGGATGACCGTTCCGCTGACGGGTAGCGCGACGGGGACGACGTGCCGCGTACGCTCGTCCATCGAACTCGCCTCGAGGTGGAAGCGGATGGCCGGACCGTCGCTACCGCCGCCCGTGCGGCAACCGGTCCACGACGTGCAGAGCGCGGCCACAAGGAACACGGCGGAGAGCCACCGGCGGCCCTCAAAAATCGGCCAGCAACTGCGTGAAGGCGTGGACATAGGCATCGAATGGTTCCTGCAACCAGAGCAGGTATAAGAGGCTGCCGCCGGCGAGCGATGGACCGAACGGAATCCGCCACCCTTCGTCCTCACCCTCTCTTTCACCCTCTCCCGCATCCTCCGCTGCCACGCTGCCGCGCTTTGGCAAGAGATTCTCGCCTTGGAAAAACTTCCGCACGGCCAGCGGCACAATGAACGCCGTGCCGAGAATCGCCCCGCCGAAGAGGCTGAAAACCGCACCCTCCCAACCACAGAAAGCGCCGATCGCGCCCATGAGTTTCACATCGCCGAAACCCATCGCCTCCTTACGCAGCACGACCTCCGCCACAAGAGCCACCCAGAGAATGAGTCCCGATCCGATAAAGGCACCCTGAAGCGCTGTGAAAAGCCCGCGCAGGGCGTCGACCGCGAAAACTCCGGAAGGATCGGCGAGGTGCAGCGACGGCACAGCCATGGACACCCCGGCCCCGATAAGAAACCCGCCGACAGTGAAGCGGTCGGGGATCTCCATTGTATCAAGGTCGATGAACGAAAGCGCAACCAGCCCGCTCACGTAGAGCGAGAAAACCGTCGCCGCGAGCGGATCGAAGCGCCACCACACGGCCACGAAG
Source organism: Opitutales bacterium (assembly GCA_020831525.1). Taxonomy (GTDB): domain Bacteria; phylum Verrucomicrobiota; class Verrucomicrobiia; order Opitutales; family Oceanipulchritudinaceae; genus SLLG01. The sequence goes on along the minus strand of JAFIGH010000069.1, from coordinate 19,415 downwards.
AGCAGTCCTGTGAAGGCCTCGACAAGCGGATAGCGCACGCTGATCGTACACCCGCAGCAGCGGGCCCGCCCGCGCAGCAGCACCCAGCTAAGGACGGGGATGTTATCGAAGCAGCGGACCGGCGCGCCGCAGGCGCAGTGCGAGCCCGGAAAGACAACCGAGCGCCCCGCCGGTACCCGGTAGATCACGACATTGAGAAAACTTCCGATGCAGGCGCCGAAGACGAACACAAACAGCGAATACGCCAGCGGGTGAAACTCGCGCATTAAGGGAATGGCTTCAGAGAGCGCGCTCATGGGCGGGAACGCTCCTCAAGGGCAGCGCGCGCAGCGAGCGTCATGACATCGACAGGCGGCTCGCCGCCCGTCCACATGGCGAGGCTGCGCGCCCCCTGCCACACAAGCATGCCAAGCCCGTCGGCATAGGGCACGCCCGCCGCCGCGCAGGCACGGGCGAGTCCGTTCACCGTGCCGTATGTCGTATCGTAGACGACCGTGTCCGCCGCAAAAGCGCGCGGATCGAGCGGAGGAGGATCGTCGGCCCTGAGCCCGAGAGCTGTCGCATTGATGACTACGGCCCCGCCGGCCATGACGGGCGGCTCGTCGAGGGAAAACCCGTGCACACGCCCGGCCGCTTCCGGGTAGAGCCCGCGCACGAGGTCGAGGAGCGCGTCGAGGCGCGCCTCGTTTCGGTTGCCGACCCACAGTTGCGCGCAGCCCTCGTCGAGGCACTGCGCGGCTATGGCTCGGGCCGCTCCGCCCGCCCCGAGGAGGACGACGCGGGCACCGTGCAGGGACCGCCCGAAGGCCTCTGTGACAGCGCGCGAGATGCCGTAGCCGTCGGTGTTCGCCCCGGCATAGCCACCTCCCTGCTCCCGAAGAATGAGCGTGTTCACCGCGCCCATGCGGGCGGCGGCAGAGTCGACCTCGCCGAGGAGCGGGACGACATCGACCTTGTGCGGGATGGTGAGGTTTATACCGCGGAATCCTCGCTGCGCAAAAAGCGGCAGCACCCCGGCAAGGGACTGCGGCGGCACGTCAAAAGCAAAATACTTCCACCCCGCGAAGCGCGGTTCCTCTGCCGCCATCGCCTTGAGCGCGGCATTGTGCATAGGCGGGCTGAGCGAATGATGGATGGGGTGGCCCAGGACGGCAACCGCCGTGCCCCCGAAGTCCCACGCCCCGAGCGCGTCGGGGGTGAGCGGGCCATCCGCCCCGGGCGCTCTCTCTTCCGCGGCAGACTCCGTCCCGCTCATGGCTTGGCGTGGCGGCGGTAGGCCTTCTCGAACTCGCGCACGAACCCCGCGAAGAGGCGGGACATGCGCGGGTTGTTTTTGCGCGAAAAGTGCTGCACAAGGTTGCGGCAGGAGCGGCACAACACCTCCCCCACAGGCGCGGGGCCGACATGGCGGTGCAGCTCGGGCACGTGGTTTGCCTCCAGCAGCGCATGCACCTCGTCTATCGAGCGGAAGCGGCCCCGCTCGAAAACATCGATATAAAACGGCGCGCCGCCCGCGAAGCACCCCACCATGAACCGGTGCGGCAGCCCCACCGGCTCCAGTTCCAGCCCGCAGCGCCGCGCGACGAGAATGTAGAGGATGCTCAGGCTGATGGGGATGCCCTTGCGCCGCCGCATGAGCGGCGAAATGAATGAATTCAGCGGATCCTCGAAATCCTCCGTGTTGCCGCGGAATCCGTATTCGTGGAAGATCACGCGGTTGAGCACCTTGCATTGCTCGAACAACGACCCCGGCTTAGGCATCAGTTCCTCGCAGCGTCGCGCAATCGCATCGAGCTGCGCTCGCACCGGCGCCACCTCCAGATCGGGCTTCACCACACGGTTGAGCAGCAGCGCCCCGCTCTCCAGCTCATAGCGCATGGAGCGGATGAAGGCCACAAACTCGCCCGCCGCGTCCGGACCGTCGAGCTGGTCGAGCAGCCCGCGCGCGGCCTCTGCCACTTCCTCCGGACCCTCCCGGAGAACCTTTTTAAGCAGGCTCACGCCCACGTCGTCGAGCCGCTTCAACTCGGCGAGCACACCCGCGCGTACCGACGCCGAATCGTCATCGAGCAACGAGACAAGGGCCCGCTCCCGCTCTACACTGAGGATTCTATCCACACATCGAAGAGAAAAACCGCCCGCCGCGCGTAGGCAACCATGAAAAGCGACGATGGTCGTGCTCATTCCAAGAGTTTGATGCGGAGGCGGAAAAAACGCCCCGCCGCGTCCGCCGCCTCAAAGCGAGACTCGACGAACCCGCCCTCGCGCGAGACGGCGGGCGCAGACGCGAAGACGCTTGTCCACGCCACCGCGACCGGATCGACTGACCGGACCGTCGCCCGCTGTTGACGAATCCGCATGGTCGGCTACTCTTTTCTAACGTCTCTAACCACAACAACCGTTCAAACGATGAATCAGAATACCCACGCACCAAACCCGACGACACCACCCGCATCTGTCGGCCCAACGAACCCTCCCGCCGATCCCGCGCGGCGGGCCTTTCTCGGGGGCGGCGCGGCAGCGCTGGCGGCATGGGGCCTCGGTGCATTCGGCGCGCCGACGGCCTCCGCCGGACAGCACGGCGCCGCGGACGCCGGTTTCGATCCCTTTGCCGTGCCCGTGGAGGACGGCGAGTACGGTCTCTTCGAACTCGATTATCCTTACGACGCACTTGAGGACGCCATCGACGCGAAGACGATGGAGTTACACCACAGCCTTCACACGGAGTCGTACCGGGTCGGCCTCAACAATGCATTGAAGAAGCTGGAGGAAGCGCGCTCCGGCGACGCCTTTGAGCAGATCCAGTACTGGCAGAATCAGTTGGCTTTCCACGGTGCCGGGTTCATGCTCCACCTCGTGTTCTTCAAGAACCTTGCCCCGGCGGGCACGACGCGCCCAAGCTCCGGCCTGCGCTCCCTTATGCGCCGTCACTTCGGCGGCCTCGAGGAAATGAAGCGGCACTTCGCGGCGGCGGCGCGGACGGTGGAAGGCAGCGGATGGGCCATCCTCGGCTACCAACCGGTGGGCGACCGCTTCGTCATTATGCAGGCGGAGAAACACCAGAACCACACGCAGTGGGGCGTTTTTCCCGTCCTCGCCATCGACGTGTGGGAACACGCCTACTACCTGCGCTACCAGAACCGCAGGGCCGAATACGTGGACAATTTCTGGAGAGTCGTGAATTGGGACAATGTCGAAGCACGAGCCCTCTTCGCCCGCGGCATGCGGCCCAGCTGAAACGCCCGCGCAGGACGCCGCGCCCGCGCGGTGCCGCCTCAGCGCCTTCGGCATAACCACCGTCTTGCACCGCTTCGGGACCGCCGACGCAACCGACGGTGCGGGCGGCACTGTGGCACTGCACGGCTTCACCGGCAACGGTACGGACTTCAGCCCGCTCGCTGCGGCCGCGGGAAGCCCACGGCTAGCGTGGATCGCTCCGGACCTGCCGGGGCACGGCAAATGCCGCGTCGATGAACCGGAGAACGGCTACACTTTCGAAGCGGTCGACGCCCTCATCGAAAAGGCCCTTGCCCGGTTGCCGCCGGGGCCGCGCCGCCTCCTCGGCTATTCCATGGGCGGGCGGCTTGCCCTGCACTTTGCCGTGCGCCACCCCCGCGCCATCGACCGGCTCTACCTCATCGGTGCCTCTCCCGGCATCGAAACGGCGCGGGCGCGCGAAGACCGCCATGCCAACGATCTGCTCCTCGCCGCGCGCATTGAGCGCGACGGTATCGCATGGTTTGCCCCGCACTGGGAGGCGCGTCCCATTATACAGACACAGGACAATATCCGGGCCTCATGGCTCGAACCGATGAAAACACGGCGGCGGTGCCTCGATCCCGCCGCCCTCGCCCACAGTCTGCGCGGCCTCGGCACCGGAGCGATGCCCTCGCTCTGGGACCGCCTCCCCACCCTCCACGTGCCCACCACCCTCTTCGTCGGGGAGACCGACACCAAGTTCCTCGACATCGCCCGCGAAATGCGGAGTCGCTGCCCCGCCCTCTCCCTTACCATCGTCCCCGCCGCCGGTCACTGCGCCCACCTTGAAAACCCGAAGGCCTTCCTCGACGTGTTCTCCGCCTGCCTCGACCGGCGGCAGACTCCGGACGCCTGAGAATTACGGATTTTTCCTTTGCACACTAAGGGGATTTCGTTAAAAACATGTGATTCATTTAGGATTGGATGCTTTGCTGAATCTGGCTGGGGCCGTGCCGACACTCCCCGTATCATTCTGTCGACCGCGCCGGAAGCCGCAACACGAGGGATTAACGATGGCCAAAAGTAAAAAAGACAAGGGGATCAGCCGGATCGATTCCGGCTCAACCCACGGCTGGTTTGTGCGCGGATACCGCAATGGAAAAACCTATTCACGGCTCTTCAGCGACCTGAAGTGCGGCGGCAAACGCAAGGCCCTGCAACAGGCCCGCGAATACCGCGACCAACTCCACGACGATCTCGCCAAGATCCCGCAACGACCGCGCGCCCGGCGTATCGTCTTCCGCGATTCGCGCAATACCACCGGCGTCCTCGGCGTGTGCCGCACCGCGAAAAAAGGGGCCAACGGCACCCTCAACGAATGCTACTCCGTCAGCTGGCGCCCCGAGCCCGGCGTGCAGAAATGCACCTCATACTCCATCCGGAAATACGGCGAGAAACAGGCCTTCCGTCTCGCTGTGGCCCATCGTAAACGCGTTCTCAAAGAAATCTACGGACCGTCGGTTCTGCGCAAAATGCGGCAGTCCGCCACGTGACGCCGGTAAACCCCGCTCTCTCCCGGCGGCGCCGCCCGTCTCATCCCGCCGCCCGTCTCATCCCGCGCCCCGTCCAGTCCCGGCCGTCTCCGCCCGCGCCGCGCCGACCGCCGCGCCGATAATCCCCGCACGGTTCGCGTACGCGGCAAAGCGCACGGGCGTCTTCACTCTCAAGAACTCCGCGAACTTCTTCGGCTTTTTCGCGCCGCCGCCGCCGATGACAAACAAGTCAGGCTGGATGATACGCTCAAGGTGACGGAGGAACCCGTCGAACCGCTGCGCCCACTGCTTCCAGCTCAGTTCCTCCGCCTTCCGTGTGCGGTTTGAAACAAAGTGCTCCGCGACCTTGCCCTTATACTCCGCGTGCCCCAGTTCGATGTTCGGCACGAGCACCCCGTCCACGACGAGTGCGGAACCGATGCCCGTGCCCACGGTCAGCACAAGGACGACCCCGCACTGCCCCCGCGCCGCCCCGAACGCCGCCTCCGCGAGGGCCGCCGCGTCGGCGTCGTTCAGGATGTAGGCGGCAATGCCGTGGTGCTCCCGCAAAGCACCTTTCAAATCCCAGCCGGGCAAGTCCGGACCGAGATTCGCCGCGGTGTCGACACACCCGCCGCGGATCACGCCTGGAAAACCGCAGCCCACCGGACCGCGCCAGTCAAATTGGTCGAGAAGAGCGCCGAGAGTACGCAGGAGCGCCGTCCGCGTGACGGGTAACTCCGTGGGCACACGCACACGCTCGCTCACCAAATCCCCGGAAAGCGTGTCCACGACCGCAGCCTTGATCCCCGTCCCGCCGATATCGATGCCAAGCACATCCATCGGCGCACGAGCATGCTCCGCGCCGGACCGATTCCAAGAAAAAGCTGATAGTGCCGCACCTCAATTGCATCCGACAAGAGCCGCGGCGGGATTCGGGCTGGTCCCCGTTGACGGTTGGGAAAAGGCGGCCATGCTGTGCGGCATGGAATTGGCCGATCTGCGCCGGGATTACACAAAAAACGGGCTCGACGAGGCGACGATGCCCGCGGAACCGCTGCCACTACTGGAGGACTGGCTGAAGACGGCGGCAAATGGAGGTGTCCCCGAACCGAATGCCATGGCCCTTGCCACCGTCGACGCGGAGGGGAGGCCTTTCACGCGTACGGTGCTGCTCAAGCAAATGGACAGTCTGGGGCTCGTGTTCTACACCAATTACGAAAGCCGCAAAGCGAAGCATATCGAATGCAATCCGGCGGTTTCGCTCCTTTTCCTGTGGCTCGACCTCGAGCGGCAGGTGAGCGTGAACGGGCGGGCCGAACGCGTGCCCACGGCGGAATCGCTGAGATATTTCGTCACGCGCCCGTTCGGCAGCCGACTGGGGGCATGGAGTTCGCCGCAGAGCCGGGTCATCACATCGCGCGCGCTCCTCGAAGCGAAGCTGGAGGAAATGAAGCGAAAGTTTCGCAGCGGCGAAGTGCCTCTGCCCTCGCATTGGGGTGGCTACCGTGTCGTGCCGGAGTCGTTTGAGTTCTGGCAGGGGCGGCAGAACCGTCTACACGACCGCTTTCTCTACACACGCGGCGGGGACGGTGCGTGGACGCGCAACCGCCTCGCGCCATGAGCGGCCGCGGTCGCACGGCCCCGCGCCTGCTCGTTTTCGGGTGCGGCTACGTCGGTGGCGCCGTCGTGGAGGCGTCGCTTGCCGGAGGATGGGAAGTGACCATCGTTTCCCGGAGCGCGGAGCGCATGGCGCGGTTCGCCGGACACCCGCGCGCCGCCGCCGTGGCCGCCGACCTCGCGACCGACACATGGCACAGACGCGTGCCGACAGCGGTCGACCTCGCCGTGAACTGTGTGAGCGGCGGCGGCGGTTCTCCGCAGGACTACCGCCGCGCCTATGTGGAGGGCATGCGCTCCATCGCGGCATGGGCGGGCTCTGCGCCGCCGCGGACATTCGTCTACACTTCCAGCACTGGCGTGTATCCACAGTCCGGTGGCGAGACCGTCTCCGAAGAAGACGCCGCCTCTATGGATAACGCTTCGCCACGGCAACGAATCCTGCTCGAAGCGGAAGCACTGGCGCGACGCGTGCCGGCGGAGTGCCGGGTCGTCCTGCGCCTCGCCGGTATCTACGGTCCCGGCAGGCACTACCTCCTCGACCGCCTCGTCGACGGGGTGAGGGTCTTCGAAGGGACGGGAAACTTTTACCTCAACCTCATTCACCGTGAAGACGCCTTGGCCGCGATTCTCGCCGCATATGCCGCCTCTCTGCCGCCGGGCGCGCACACCTTCAACGTGGCAGACGGGCACGCCGCGACAAAGGCGGAAATCGCCGCATGGCTCGCCGCCCGGCTAAAGACGCCTCCGCCCGTCTTCGATCCCTCGCGGCCAAGCCCGCGCGCACTCCGCCGCCTCGGCCCCGGCGGCGCGCCGCCGCACCGCCTCGTTGACCCCTCCGCCTTCAAGGCCGCCACGGGATGGCAACCCGCCTACCCCTCCTTCGAAGACGGTTACCTGCCCATCCTTGACATGGTCCGCCGATGCTGAATGCCTTCACGCCTTATCCTGCTTGACCCCGATAACGCCATGGAAAAACAAACCCTAACCACCCTTGCTGGAGAACCCCTGAGCCGCATCGGCCTAGCCCGAGCTGAAAACATTTTGATTGTCCCGTCCTGACAAAAGGCCGCTTCTAAAAACCTCTTGCGTATCGGGGTTTCAACGACCAACCTCAGTGCGTGCTATTCGTAGAAAGCAAGGACGGCGGATTGTTTGACTGAGTTTACCTCTGGCGGAAGATCTCCGCACGCGAAACGGCGCTGAGCCGGCTGGAGGCGATTATCGACTGGAAGCCTCTGTCAGAGCTTGTACTGACAATGGAAATCCCACCGACGGTGCCGGGTGCCATGTGAACGGGCAAGGCCGCCTTTGTTGTCGAATTAACAGAACCGGGGAGGGTCAAGGTGGCAGTGCATGCCCGTCTCCCAATGTTCGTCGAGGGTCTCGAAACTCTCCCCCGGTTGCTGCGGTGGTTCGCCGCGCCCGACCTCTCCACGGTCACAGCAAAAGGGCCGCGACACCCCGACGTCACCTTCCGCTAGACCAAAGATCCTGTGCCGAGAGTCGGGGCGGAGATACCAATTTTATTCGCGAGGCACGAGAGAATGGAGACGGATATTTAACTTGCGATGCACCTGTACACACCGTTTTCTCTGCTCCAAGACCGTAGGCAACGGTTCCGCCCTAAAACATGAAAGATTCTGTAAAGTCGACCGACCGGAAATCGCCGCCGCCAGTAAATGAGGCGGGCGAGGGAGATGGCACCCGCACGTTCGCCGCCTTTATCAAGCACCTACCCGGCATAACCTTTATCAAAGACGCAGCGGGCCGCTACACTTTTGCAAACGGCGGTTGGGAGAAGCTCTTTGATCGCAGCGCGGAGGATTCCCTCGGCCTCACGGATTTCGACCTCTTTCCCGAGGAAATGGCGCGCGCGTTCACCGCCAACGATGCGCTCATACAGCAGTCAGGCGAGGCGCGGATTGTCTACGAAGACGTGCTTACCGAGAGCGGGCGACAACACATGCTTGTGAGCAAGTTTCCCATCTTTGACGCGGGTGGAAAGGTGGCCCATGTGGGCGGGGTGGCGGTTGATGTAACCACCTCACGCCGCGCCGAACTAGAACTAAAGGAGCGGGAAGAGCAGCTACGCGAAGCACACGAACGCATACGCTTCCACATCGTAAACTCGCCGCTGGCCGTCGTCGAGTGGGACGAGGAATTCCGCGTTATCCGCTGGTCTGGACAGGCGGAAAACATTTTTGGATGGACCGAGGCGGAAGTGCGCGGATTCCATCCGGACGACTGGGCCTTCGTGCATCCGGACGACCGCGAATCCGTCGCGGAGATCATGCGGCAACTGTCCAAAGGTGAAAAGCCCCGCAATCTGTCGCACAACCGCAACTTGACGAAAGACGGCAGCGTCCGTTTCTGCGACTGGTACAACTCGGTGAGCCTCGGAGACAACGGTCGCGTACAATCCATCTTTTCTCTCGTCGATGATGTCACCGACCGTGTTCGCGCGCAGAAAGAAATCGTTCGCCTCAACACGCAGCTCGAACGCCGCGTGGAGCGCCGCACAGCGGAACTCCGCGCGGCAAACGCCGAACTCGAAGCCTTTGCCTACTCGGTATCGCACGACCTGCGCGCCCCCCTTCGGGCTATCGCGGGATTCGCCATGGCCCTCGCCGAGCATGTCGAAGGCGGGCTCGACGACTCTGCCCGGAAGTACCTCGAACGCATACAGTCCCGCGCAACGCGCATGGGCGAACTCATCGACGATCTCCTCCAGCTCTCGCGCCTCACGCGCACGAAGATGAAGATCGAACACCTCGACCTGACATCGCTTGCGGAGGAGGTCGCCGCCGAAACTGCACAGGCGAACCCCGAGCATTCGGTCGTAACGGTCATCGCACCGGGCATGAAGGCCGAGGGCGATCCATCCCTTGTGCGCGTTCTGTTGCAGAATCTCCTTGCCAACGCATGGAAATTCACACGGAACTCAACCGAAGCCCGGATCGAGGTCGGCGTCCGCCGCGAAGGCGGACTCGACACCTTTTTTGTCCGGGACAACGGGGTTGGCTTCGACATGCGCTACGTGCACAAACTTTTCACCGCCTTTCAGCGCCTCCATTCGCAAGCCGAGTATCCCGGCCACGGGGTCGGATTGGCCACAGTGCAGCGCGTTGTCCGCCGCCACGGCGGGAGCGCCCGCGCGGAGAGTGGCGCCGGCGCGGGCGCCACCTTTTTCTTCACCCTGTCGCCGAGACCGGCCGGCGAATCCCGTAAAGAGCCATGAGCGCAAAGATAATAATGCTTGTTGAGGACAACCCCGACGACGAAGAACTCACTCTCCTCGCCCTCAAAAAGAACCGCATCCTCAACGAGGTTGTCATTGCCCGCGACGGCGCGGAAGCCCTTGAAATGCTCTTCGGCGACGGTCCGCACGCCTTCCCCGCACGCGGCATCATGCCCGCCGTTGTCCTGCTCGACCTCAACCTTCCCAAGGTCGGCGGGCTGGAGGTGTTGCAGCGCATTCGCCGCGAAGCAAGCACGCGCATGCTCCCGGTCGTCATCCTCACTTCCTCGAAGGAAGAAAAAGACCTCATCGAGAGCTACGCCCACGGCTGCAACAGCTACGTACGCAAGCCGGTCGATTTCGAAGCATTTGTCAAAGCCACCCGCGAACTCGGCTTTTACTGGCTTCTTCTCAACGAAGCGCCTCCCCGCAAGCCCTGAAAATGCCTGACACTGTCCAAAATCCACTCAGGATTCTGTTTGCGGAGGATTCTGACGACGACGCCGAACTCGTCCTGCACGAGCTTCGGCGCCACGAGTTCGAAGTCACTCACACCCGCGTGGACAACGCGGCGGACTTCGCGTCGTCCCTCAGAGACGGGGAGTGGGAGATCATCCTCTGCGACTATTCCATGCCGGGCTTTGATGCGCTCGAGGCACTCCGTATTCTCGAAACAAGCGGGCGCGATATCCCCCTCATTATCGTGTCCGGGACGATAGGCGAGGAAGTCGCCGTGGAGGCGCTCAAACACGGGGCGCACGACTACATACTCAAAGACCGCCTTTCACGCCTGATTCCCGCCATCAAGAGCGAATTGCGCACCGCGGAAGCAAGGCGGCAACAGAAACGCATCGAAGCCTTTGCCAACAGTCAGTCGGCCGTTCTCGAAATGATTCTCGCGGGCAATCCTCTCGCCGATATCCTCGCCGATATCGCGAGGCGCCTCGAAGCCCTTTCCGAGCGCGGCGGGTTGTGTATGGTGACTGTCGCCGAGTCCGACGGAGGGGGGCGCTTCAAGCCCGCCGCCGCCCCTTCCCTGCCCTCCCCCTTTCTCCGCGCCCTCCGCTCGCAGACAACCGGCGACGACAACAGTTCCTGCGCCCGCGCCGCCGCGTCCGGCAAGAACGCGGTCATCTTCGACATCGAGACCGAACTCACCGATGAAAAGCTGCGCACCGCCGCGCTTGAGCACGGTCTCAAGTCCTGCTGGTCCGCGCCCGTCCGATCCACCGACGGGATCGTTCTCGGCACCGTCATCGTCTTCCACCGCTTCAACCACAGCCCCACGCCCGAAGAAGTGCGCTACACCGAGGCGGCCGCCCGTCTCGCGAGCCTCGCCATCGAGCGCGTGCGCCAAAGTGAAAAGCTCCGCCGCAGCGAAGCCCGCGTCAGCGCGACATTCGCAGCCGCTCCGTCCGGTATCGGGATGACCACAACGAAGGGGCGCTTCCTCCTCGTCAATCCGGCCCTGTGCAAAATGCTCGGTTACGCCGAGACCGAGTTACTCCGCCTCGATCTTATCTCTGTCACGCACGATGAAGACCGCGTGGACATCCGCCGCGTCCATCGCGCTATGGCCGACGGAAAATCATTACCAAAGCTCGTCGAAGTGCGCGGACTGCGCGCAGACGGTGCCTCCGTTTGGCTGCGCATGGCCATCGCCTACGTCGAGGGTACGGATGTCGACACAGACGGCCGCTTCATCGTTCTCATGGACGATATCACCGAACGCCGGAGCCTGGAACAGCAGTTTCTCCGCGCGCAGCGCATGGAAAGCATCGGCACACTCGCCGGAGGCATGGCCCACGACCTGAACAACATACTTTCCCCTATATTGATGTCCGTCGACCTCCTCCTGCACCAGAGGCAGGACGGCGAAGGACAGATGCTCCTTGAACGCATCGCCGCAAACGCCAAACGCGCGTCCGAAGTCGTCTCCCTCGTCCTTTCGTTCGCCCGCGGTGTCGAGGGACGCCGCGTCACCACCCAGATCCGCCACGTCATCAACGATGTGGTCCGCATCGCGCGCGAAACCTTCCCGCGCAATATTGAAATCCGGGAATCCCTGTGCCCTGAACTAGAGTTTGTCGTTGGTGACCCGACCCAGCTGCACCAAGTCATTCTCAACCTATGCGTGAATGCGCGCGACGCAATGTGCGGCGGAGGAACACTGCAGATATCCGCTTGCAACACGGACATCTCCGAAGACGCCGCCGCCGCCGACCTCGAGGCGGAGCCGGGCGCGTATGTCCTCGTCGAAGTGAAGGACAGCGGGCACGGAATCCCCGACCGTATCCTCGACAAGATATTCGATCCGTTTTTCACGACAAAAGAACAGGGGAAAGGCACCGGCCTCGGGCTCTCTACCTCGCTCGCCATAGTGAAGAGCCACGGCGGCTTCATCCGCGCGCAAAGCGATCCGGGCAGAGGCACTGTCTTCCAAATCCACCTCCCCGCCCGCACGGAAGGAGCCGAAACCGCCATGGAGAAAGACGAAGAGAAAATGGAAAAAGGCGACGGAGAAACGATTCTCGTCATCGACGACGAGGCATCGCTTGTCGCTGTGATGAGAGATACACTGGAAGCTTTTGGGTACCGCGTCCTCACAGCCGCCGACGGGGCTGAAGGCGTGCGCGTCTTCGCTGATCACCTCGACGAAATCGATGTTGTCCTCGTCGACATGATGATGCCGGTCATGGACGGCGCTTCGACAATCCACGCGATCCGCAAAATCGCTCCAAACACGCGATTCATCGCGGTGAGCGGCGTGCCCCGCCAGCAGCGCCAGCTTCGCGACAAACTGCCCTCGGTCTCCGTGTTCCTCTCCAAGCCCTACGCAACGGACACCCTCCTGGACGCGTTGCGCAAATGCCTCGCAACCGGCCGGAAGTCCTGAGGAATGGCGGTGCGGCAGTTGTGCTCCATTCCTGCGACCACGCAGCGAAGGCTCAAGGGAGCACAGCGACGGCATGCCGGCGGCCCTGACGGTGCCCGCGGCGGTCCGGATGAACGAATCCCGGCCGCGCGTGTCTCAACAGACAGGTGCCCGTGAAAACGGGTGATCTCGTCCGACCCCACCCAATGCAACCCAACACACAAATCTTCACGACCGCACTCCGCGTTTTCGCCGTAGCCATGGCCTGCACGGTTTCCGCGGCAGGCGCGTTAGGCCGCGAAGCGGCAGGCACAACGGCACTTCCGCGCGAGCGCCCGGTGCTCGGTGCCGCCCTCGGTCCGGTGGTTCCGTATCCCCTCGGATCCTACTATCCGTATGACGCATACGGTTATCACGTCCATCCGTGGCCACGCGGCTACGGATGGCCCGGGGCCTACGGATGGCACGACGCGTGGCTGCCTTTTCACGCACCCGGCGAAGGCGCGTCGGTGATCTGGGTCGCGGCTGGCTCCCACGGCTACCTCGGAGGCGGATTCGCCACCGTCCAGCCTCTGAACGAAAACGGTTGGCACTACGGTCTTGCCGTCAGCTACGAGCAGGGGCGCGACTGGTTTTGGGGCACTGACTACACACACAGCGAAATCAGCCCGTCCGTGACGTGGCATGGCAAGCGTACCTCCATCTACATTGGCGTGAGCCTATCCGAGACCCGTTTCGACGGCGCGCCGCGCGCAATCGGAGACCGCTCTGGAGAGCTTTGGGATGACGACCGGATTCGCTCCCGCCATCGCTTGCCGGACGCCACCATGGACCGCTTCACCACACGCGGAGCGGGTATCGGCCTCGACCACCGCCTTTCGGAGAACCTTGGTGTCTCTTTCGGTGTTTCGGCGGCGCGCACGGACGGGGCACGCCGGTAAACTCCGCCACCGATTGACCCACGTGGAAGCCTGCCCTACCCCTATACGGATGCAGGCGCGTGTCGTTGAACCTGAATTGCTGGACGGTTTGCCCGAGGGGCATCCCGACGCCCGCCGTAACCGCGCCGACCTCCGGCGCCTCAACAACCTGATGGGCAACTACCGCTGGCTCCGGCAATCCCTGCGCGGCGCGCTGCGTCCGGGCGACAGCATCGTCGAGCCGGGCGCGGGCGACGGGCACTTCGCTGCCGCGCACCTCGGATTCCTCCACGGAAACGGGACCGCCGCGTCCTACACCGGCATTGACCTCTGGTCGCGGCCGGAGGGACTGCCTCCCTCCTTCCGCTGGGAACAGGCGGACGCCCTCGGATACAGCGGCTGGCCGCACCACAGCATTATCGTCGTCAATTTCCTCCTGCACCAGTTCACCGACGCCGAACTCCGCCGCTTCGGAGACAGCGTTCGGCCCCATGCCCGCGTCATCCTCGCCAACGAAACCGCACGGGGACCCCTGCGCGTATGGCTTGCGCGCACCGCTTTTGTCCTCGGACTCAACCACGTGAGTCGGCACGACGCCGTCGTCAGCGTGCGCGCCGGGTTCCGCGGCGAGGAGCTGCCCGCCCTCCTCGGGCTCGATCCCGCGGCGGGCTGGGAAGCATCCGTCCACACCACGGCGCTCGGGGCCTACCGCCTTGCGGCGAAACGTCGGCATATCCCGTGAGCCGCACGGGAAACAACAAAAGGAAGCCCGTTCGCATCATCGGCGGCGGCGTGGCGGGTCTTTTTCTCGGTCTGCGTCTGCGGCAGGTCGGTGTGAAGACCACGGTCGTGGAGAGCGGGCACTACCCCCGCCACCGTGTCTGCGGAGAATTCATGGCCGGAGCGGGCGAAACCTATCTACGGCGCGCCGGTCTCGGTTTCGATTCGCCCGCGTTTCCCCGGCACCGCGCCACCCGCTGGTTCGCCGGAGGGAAGGAAATCCTGCGCCGGACGCTGCCCCGCCCCGCCCTTGGCGTGTCGCGCCACATCCTCGATCAATCGCTGGCCGACGCTTTCCGCGCGGCAGGCGGCAACCTCGTTGAAGGCGTGCGCGAAAGGGAGAACGGCGCCGATCCGCCCGGGACAGTCCGCGCCACCGGCCGACGCGCGAGCCCGTCGCCGTGGATCGGGCTCAAGGGGCACTACACCGGACTTACGGCAGAGGGCCTCGCCGTCCATCTCGGCCACCGCGCCTATGTCGGCGTCGCGCCAGTGGAAGGTGGGCGCGTCAACGTGTGCGGTCTCTTTCGCAAGCGGCCCGGCGTCTCCGCCCGCCGCGAAGAAGCGCTTCCTGCCTACCTCCGCGTCTCCGGACTGGTGGAACTCTCCGAGAGCCTCGGGGGTGCCGTTCTCGATCCCGCCAGCGTTTGCGGCGTCGCTGCCTTTCAATTCTCACCAGCTTTTTCCGCCTGTGGCGATGCTGTCTACCTCGGCGACCGCCTCGGCGTCATCCCTCCCTTTACCGGCGACGGCATGAGCCTCGCCCTCGAAAGCGCCGAATGCGCCGTGCCGCACATTGCCGCCTACGCGCACGGCACAGCCACGTGGTCCGAAACCGCCGTCCGCGTGCGCGCGGCCCACACCGCGCAGTTCCGGCACCGATTCCGCTGGGCGCGCCGCCTCCATCCCTTTCTTCTTCACCCCGCCGGCGCCTCCGTCCTCCGCTTTGCGGCGGCCGCAGGGCTTTTGCCCTTCACCCTTCTCTACCGGCGCACGCACGCGCCGCTTCCGCCATGTACCTTGAAAGCCTAGCCACCTCTGTTCCGGACTGCCGCCTGACCCAAGCGGAGTGCTGGGAGCGCTTCCGGTCCTCCCGCGCCGCCACCCGTCTTTCGCTGGGTGCGCGCGGCCTCGTCCGCCGTGTTCTTCTCGGCAACAGCGGCATCGACACCCGCCACTTTGCCCTCCCGCCGGACGAAGCTCTCTTCGATATGGACGCCGAGGCACTCAACAAAGCTTTCGAGGCCGAGGCGCCGCCACTCGGCGAAAACGCCCTGCGCGATGCTCTCGAACAGGCCGAACTCCGCCCCGCCGACCTCGACGCCCTCATCGTCTGCACATGCACCGGCTACCTCTGCCCCGGCCTCTCCAGCTTCATCGCCGAGCGCACCCGCCTGCGCCGCGACGCCTGCCTCCTCGATCTCGCCGGGCTCGGCTGCGGCGCGGCCATCCCCTCCATGCGTACCGCCGCCGGTCTCCTCGCCGCCGACCCCGCTGCCCGTGTCGCCGTGGTTGCCGTCGAACTGTGCAGCGCAGCCTACTACATGGACGAAGATCCCGGCGTCATCATCAGCGCCTGCCTCTTCGGCGATGGCGCGGCCGCCGCCGTCTTTTCCGCGCAACCGGCCCCCGGCCGCCACCGCTTTCACGGTTTCGACAGCTTCCACCTCCCTGAAGAGCGCGGCGGCCTGCGCTTCGAAAACCACGGGGGCAAACTGCGCAACCGCCTCGCGCAAAGCGTGCCCGCCGTCGCCGCGACCGCCGTCTCGCGCCTCCGCGCGCGCCGCCCCGCCCCGCTTTCGGCCCTCCCCGCAGGTGCTCCGCCGGAAGACGCCTCAGCCCAGCCGCACTGTATCACCCATGGCGGAGGCCGCCTCGTCCTCGACGCCCTCGGGCCCGCTCTCGGCGACGCCCCGCTTGCCGAAGCACGCACCGTCCTCCGGCGCCACGGCAATCTCAGCAGCCCCAGCGTCCTCTTTGCCCTGCGCGAATACCTCGACACCGCCGCCGCCCGACCGCCCAAGGGCGGCCTCTGGCTCGCCAGTTTCGGGGCGGGCTTCAGCGCCCACAGCTGCGCATGCGATTGCGATTGACAGGGGTGGCGATCCGTGAACGCTTACACCTGCTTTACAAGATGGTTTCTCGCACGACGGGAGTCTGCCGGCTGACTGGTCAGGGGCATGCTTGAGATTCGATTACCGGAAACGTTAGGTGCGTCTCTTGTTCAGGCATTGTATCAAGTTAGTTCAATGAGTATTAAGTTGTATGTTGGGAATATCAGCTGGGGCTCCTCAGCCGAAGCTGTCCGTGAAGTCTTCGAGCCGTATGGCGAAATTGAAGACTACTACTATGCGGTTGACAAGATGACCGGCCGTCCGCGCGGCTTTTGTCTGATCACGTATACGAATGACGAAGATGGCGAGCGAGCCATCGAAGAAATGAACGGCAAAGAATTCGACGGTCGCGAACTCGTCGTCAATGTTGCCCGCCCGAAGGAAGACCGCGGTCCCCGCCAATTCCGCGGCGGACGCGGTGACTTCGGCGGCGGCGGCGGCGGCGGTCCGCGCGGCGGTGGCGGCGGCGGCGGTGGTCGCGGCGGCTTCCGCGGCGGTGACCGGCGCGGCGGCGGTGGCGGTGGCTATCGCGGCGACCGGCGCGGTGGCGGCGGCGGCGGTGGATACCGCTCGTTCGGCGATTGATCCGCACTTCGCGATTCCATCGTCTCTACTCCTCAGGCGTTCCCCAACGGGCGCGCCTTTTTTATATACCGTTTCCGCAGCAACGGAGGGCAAGGCCGCCCGACTGTGCAGCGCGCCGGTCGCGGCGGCACCGACGTAGGCGGACCGGCTTGCCGTCCGGTCGGTACCCGCCGGTCGCCTCCCGCTACGGCAGCGCTATCCGGGGCGCAACGATGGCGTAAAGCTGCTCCACGCAGGTGGCGAGATCGCGGGCGGCGGTATCGACAACAAGCGCACCGTCGCCCGGCTCCGGCTCCTCAAAGGCGGAATCCCGGCCCGTGAACTGCGCCACACCGCCTTTCTCTGCTTTGGCGTAGAGTCCCTTGGGATCCCGCCCGGCACAGACTTCGTAGGGCGCCCGCACGTAGACTTCGATGAAGTCGTCCGCGCCCACAATCTCCCTTGCCGCGGAGCGCAGGCCACGGCGCGGGGTAATGAAACTGGTGAGGGTGACCACGCCGGCATGGAGGAAGAGCTTCGCCACCTCGGCGATGCGGCGGATATTCTCCGCTCGATCCTCGTCGGAAAAGCCGAGGTTGCGGTTGAGGCCGGTGCGGATGTTGTCGCCGTCGAGGATCTGCGTGAACCGGCCCTCCGCGTGGAGCCGCCGCTCAAGGGCGTTGGCGAGCGTACTCTTGCCCGATCCGCTGAGGCCGTACATCCACAGCACAATGCCGCGTTGCCCGAGCAAACGCTCTTTGTCGGCGCGCTTGAGCATGCGCGCGAATTCCGGATAGATATTTTCTGCCATGCGATACCATGCGTGGCGCAACCGGTGCGTGAAGGCAACCCTGCGTCACTCCGCCGGCTTGCCCACGCCGTGCGCCTCGAAGCCGAGCGCCCGCAGGGCGGCAAGGTCGGTGAGGTTGCGTCCGTCGAAAAGAAAGGCCGGTTTCTCCATGTCCCGGTAGATCCGGGTGTAGTCCAACTGGTCGCCGCGGAAAGCGTCCCATTCGGTGAGGATAACGACGGCGTGCGCACCGCGGCAGGCCTCGTAGGGATCGTCGCAGATCACCACTTGCTCGTTGATGGAGCCGTCGGGGTTGACCTCGCGCTGCCGGAGGTCCGCGCGGATCTGGTCCTCGGATACTTTCGGATCGTAAATCGCGATGCGGGCGCGCTCCTCGAGAAGGTCGCGGCACACGTAAATGGCAGCCGATTCGCGCGTGTCGTTGGTGTCCTTCTTGAAAGCGAAACCGAGGACTGCTATACGCTTGTCGGAGACGGTGTTGAAAAGCGTGCGCACGATCTTCGCGCTGAAACGGCGCTTCTGGTAGTCGTTCATGCGCACGACCGAAGCCCAGTAGTCGGCCACCTCGGGCAGGCCGAAGTGTTCGCACAGGTAGACGAGATTGAGAATGTCTTTCTGAAAGCAACTCCCTCCGAAGCCCACGCTCGAACGCAGAAACTTCGGCCCGATGCGGCTGTCACGCCCGATCGCGTAGGCCACCTCGTCGACATCAGCGCCCGTCGCCTCGCACAGGGCGGAAATGGCGTTTATCGAGGAGATGCGCTGCGCCAGAAAGGCGTTGGCGGTAAGCTTCGACAACTCAGAACTCCAGAGGTTGGTCGTGATGATGTCTTCGCGCGCCACCCAACGTGCGTAAACACCCGCAAGCGTTGCCACCGCCTTGTCGCCTTCCGGCGAGGACTCGCCGCCGATGAGCACGCGGTCGGGCTTTTCGAGATCATCCATCGCCGTGCCCTCGGCGAGAAACTCCGGATTGGACAGCACTTGGAAGCTAGCCTCCGTGTCGGACATATCGAGGATCTTTTTGATCGACTCCGCCGTGCGCACGGGGAGCGTCGACTTTTCGACAATGATCTTGTCGCTCTTCGCCACCCGCGCGATCTGGCGCGCACACTTCTCCACAAACCGCAGGTCGGCGGCGCGGCCCGCGCCCACGCCATAGGTCTTCGTCGGCGTGTTCACCGAAATGAAGATCATGTCCGCCGCCTCGATGGCCTCGTCCACCGCCGTCGAGAAAAAAAGATTGCGACCCCGGGCCTCCTTCACGACATCGAGCAGACCCGGCTCAAAAACCGGCAAATTATCGCTCTGCCATGCCGCGATCCGCGCCGCGTTCATGTCGACTACCGTCACCCCGATATCCGGGCACTTCTGGGCAATTTTCGCCATCGTCGGCCCGCCGACATACCCGGCGCCGATACAGCAGATCTTCATAGCAGATTCAGTCATGGAGTTTCCCCGTTGGTTGAGCACAAAGCCCGCGAGCAAGGCAGAGACCCCCGCCGTTTTCAACCCATAAACGTGCAACCCCGTTCCAAGGGTGTGATGAAAACAGAGGGGAAACAGAGGCCGCGTTACTGCGAATAGGTCTTACAGCGCATGATCGTTTGATTCTGCTTTACGCTTGGAAGAGCAATGAAACAAGACGCCCCTGCCGTCTGCCGGGTAGCGCACAACAGCCTGTCTCATCCGCTCGTGCCCCTGTCTCCGCCGCTACCCGATCACATCCTTCTTCAAATCGCGCAGACTGCACAGCCCGC
>JAFIGH010000068.1 GCA_020831525.1 Opitutales bacterium | reverse complement strand
CCCGTACGTCCGGTGGTGTGGGGGCGGAGGGTTTAATCCCCTCCGCTACCCGATTTTCGGTGGGCAGTGGGAGACGATCGAGGAGACAAACCGTGAACTCGCGCTTGTCATCGCGCTCTCCGTTTTTCTCGTCTTTGTCGTACTTGCCGTGCAATATGAGCGGTTGAGCAACCCGCTTGTCATCCTCGCCACTGCGCCGCTGGCCCTTGTCGGCGCGGTCGTCGCCCTGTGGATCACGGGTACCCCGCTCTCCGCGCCCGTCCTCATCGGCGTCATCCTCTTGGTCGGCATCGTCGTCAACAACGCCATTCTGCTCGTCGAATACATCGAAATCGGGCGCCGCCGCGACGGGCTTTCCGTGCCGCGGGCCGTTGTCGCCGCCGGAGCGGTGCGCCTGCGCCCAATCCTCATGACCACTCTGACGACGGTCCTCGGCATGACGCCGCTTGCCATCGGCCTCGGTGCGGAAGCGGAGATCATGCGGCCCCTCGCCATTGCTGTCATCGGCGGGCTCCTTGTCTCGGCGTTTCTCACCCTGTTTATTATTCCGGCGCTCTACCTTGTTGTGAGCGACTCGGCGGAACGCGCGAAGCGTTTGTTCACCGGGAGGGGAAGCGCGGCGGCGGGCGGGTAACGGCGGGCTTGCCCCGGTTCGGCTTGCTCCGTCTCAGCGATTTCACTGCGGGCTCGATTTTTCCGGGGAAATGCCTTCCTTACTTCTCATGCTGCCATGAATGGACTGGTCACATCGGTCAACCTCACGCTCCCCGCATGGGTGGAAGACGCCGCCTACGGGGAGGGGCTCTACCGCACGGACGACGCCAAGATGCGCCTCGCCGTGGAACTGGCACGGCGCAATGTGGAGGCGCGCACGGGCGGACCGTTCGGTGCCGCCATTTTCGAAGCGGCCACGGGAGAGCTGATTTCGGCCGGCGTTAACCGGGTGGTGCCGCTGAACAATTCCACGGCGCACGCCGAGATGATGGCCTTCATGCTGGCGCAGGTGCGCCTCGGTAAGTTCCGCCTCGACGGCGGCGTCCATGCTTTTGTTCTCGCGACTTCGGCGCAGCCCTGTGCCATGTGCTACGGCGGGGTGGTTTGGGCGGGGGTCCGCAGGATGATCGTGGCGGCGCGCAAGGAGGACGTGGAGACGCACACGCATTTTGACGAGGGACCCATGCCGGAAGACTGGGCGGCGGGCCTGCGCGCGCGCGGGATCGAGGTGACGCTCGACGTGCTGCGCGCCGACGCCGTCGAGGTGCTGAAGGAATACACGCGCCTGGGCGGGGCGGATTACTGAGCGGCGGCAGACGGCGCGGGAACACCGCCGCGGGTTTTTGTGAGCCGCCGCCCGCGGGACGGCACTGGCCGCCGCAGATGGGTGACGCGCACGGGGCTGTCCTCCGACGTAAAACCGGACGGGGGCGGACGCATACGGCGGTAGCCGCTGGCTTTGCGGTGTTGGAGGATAAACTCCGGGCGACCGACCGCGCCGCCGCGCTCCATGGACAGCTGACGTTTGGCAAAAGGGGCGGGGGAGGCGGGAAGCGGCAATTCTCCGGCAGCGCGCAGGGCGGAGGGCTCCGGTTCCGGATACGGTCCCCAGAGCTGCATAAGCGTGCGGTAGCGGCCAAGCGCGGCAGCGGGCGGGAGGTCGGGATCGACCATGCGGGCGAGGGCCTCCGCGGCGAAATCGTCGCCACGGGCAATCGCGCCGAACCCGCACCACGGGTAGTGCTCTGGCATCGCCGCGAGCCCGGCGCGAACGGGCGCCAGATCGATGTATGCGCCCACAAGCGCCCGCACGGCGGGGTGGTCTTCGACGATCACACTGGAAAACGGGCTTCTCCACACGGAGCCGATGCCGGAGCTGAACTTGTTGATGGCGGAAGTGAAGCGCTGGCGGACGATACGCTTGAACATCGAGAGATCGCCCATGCGCGAGGCGAGATAGCGGCGCATTTCCTCCGATACGGCGTCGTTGCGGCGCAGCAGTTCCGCGACTGCCTCAAGATCCATGCCCAACGCGGGCGAAAGCTCCTCGCCGTAGAGAATCTCGGTGCGGCGCAGGAGTTCGTCGTCATCAGCAATCTTCTGATCCGGCGCAACGAGCACGAGGGCGCTGTAGCCGCGGGGCTCGACGCTGTAAGTAAACAAATCGACCCCGCTGAACGCGGCGCAGCGAAAGAGCACGTCGGCCAAAAGGCTGCGCGCAAATTCATCCAGATCCGGAGCGCCCGGCAGTAGAGTGCCGGATGCATAATAAACCGATCTGCCCTTTCCGAATATCCGCCGTGGATTGAACATGCACCGGAATCTTCGCCTTCGTTCGGCCGGTTGCAATTGATTTGTGCGCGCGCGCCCGCCCGGCTCTTCCGTCGGCGGCGGGGAGATGGCGGTGCCGGGAAGCCATCTGATTTCGGTGTAGGCCGGTCCGACCGCTCACTCCAGTGGATGCCAGGTCTCCTCGTCGTAGTCGTAGTACCAGCCGGTCTCCGTCAGCAGATGGATCCATGTGCCGTCGTCCGTCTCCGCGGCACGGTATGCGGTGACGGCCTCCGGGTTGGATTTCGCCTCCGCCACCCACAGCCACGCGCCGTCGCCGAGGCGGGCGACGGCGATCCAGGGCCAATAGCCGTCGTAGACCGGTCCGATGTCGCCGCCTTCTGTCGATCCGGCAGTTGCGCGCCAACCTTCATTGGACGGCAGGCCGAACCACCATGAGACTTCGGCGGGCTCGATGCGGTAGAGGCCGCCGGGATTTTCGTCGGTGACAAAGTAGAGGAGGTCGTCGGGGCCCGTGCGGATGTCGCGGATGCGCCCGAAGTCGTTGCGGAGGATCTCCTCCTCGTGGACGACGCCTTCATCGTCGACAACAAGACGGCGGATGTGCCGCTGCACGAGGGCACCGAGAAAGAGGTCGCCGCGCCAGTGCGGAACGGCGTGGCCGTGGTAGCGCGTCAGTCCGGACGGTGCTATGGATGTCGGTGTCCAATAAGCGAACGGGTTTTCGATATCGTCGCGTTCGTGGGGAAGGTCTCCGATGGGGGATGCGTCGCTGTATTCCTCCCCGTAGGTGGCGACGGGCCAGCCGTAGTTGGCCCCGCGTGTGATGGCGTTGAGGGTGTCGCCGCCCCGCGGGCCGTGCTCGTGTTGCCAGAGAATGCCCGTCTCCGCGTCGTAGAAGAGGCCCTGCGCGTTGCGGTGACCGTAGGACCAGATTTCGTCGAGGGCTTCGGGGTCGTCCGTGAAAGGATTGTCGGAAGGAATGGACCCGTCGTCGTAGAGGCGGAGGAGGCTGCCCTCCGCGCGCTGGAGATCCTGCGCGCGGTTCTGCTGTCCCCGGTCGCCGACGGAGACAAAGAGGTAGCCTTCTGCGTCGAAGGCCATTCGACTGCCGAAGTGCTGCCCGCCCCCGCCCGGCGCGGGCATGCGGTAGATCGTCTCCACGTCTTCGAGGGAGGGCACGTCCGCGTCGAGCCGCCCCCGCGTGACGGTCGTGCCCACGCCGCCTTCGTAGGCCGCGCTGTGGGTCAGGTAGACAAGGCGGTTTTCCCCGAAATCGGGGTGGAGCACGACATCGAGCATGCCGCCTTGGCCGGACGCGACTACTGTTGGCACCCCGTCGACCGTGTGGAGGGCGTCACCGTCCCACAGCCGCAGGCGGCCGGATCGCTCCGTGATGAGCACGCCGCCTTCCGGTAGAAACGCGAATCCCCATGGATTCTGAAGCCCGCCGGTCACTTCCACTACGCGGATGTCGCGGCGCTCGGTCTCAAAAGTCTCCGCCTGTGCGGGGACGAAAGGCAGCGGTATGAGCAGGAGCCATTGGATAAATCGCCGACAATAAACCATGAATGTAATATAGGTTCATTCCGCGGTGCCGCAAACATTGCGCCCACGAAACACACCAATCACACGAATACTGACGGCTGCGGCTGCGGCAACGCTCCCGCCTCCGTATGGATCACCCGCGGGCGGATGAGCTTTGGCGATTCAATGCCCCGTGCGGAAACCATACGGCAATCGTGCATATTCGATGGATGCACAGGCGCTGGACAAATTAAGGTTTGACCCCTGTTTTCCTTATCCAATAGATTAAAATATCTTCTTTGCCCGCAGGTGAGGTTTGTTCCTGCTCTCCGACGGGATTTTCTGTCCACCGCCGATGTCTGTTTCCAATGGTTTTTTTATCTTTTCCGACCGCGCGAATTCAAGCCGCCTGCCTCTTTCTGGCCGCCGCCCACTTACTTTCGGGCGATACCCGAGTCGGCGTCGGCGAACCGGAGACGATTGAAGGCGAACTCCGTTACCCGGTTTATTTTCTCTCCGACGAGGGCGCGGTCGCGGGCCAGTTGGACTTTGATTTCGGTCAACCGGTGGGGCCGGACTGGGAAGTGATCACGGCCCCGGGGCTGGCCTCAACCCACGAGATCCGCTTTGCGCCGCTGGGTGAGGAACGGGCGCGCGTGTTGGTGTTTTCTATGGCGAACACGGAAATACCCGACGGCCCCCTCGGATGGATCCGCGTTCCGCAGGCGAGCCCGCCGGATCCGGTTGACGGGCTTTTCTCCGACATCGATGGCGGGGCCATCACCTTTCTACCCGGACTTGATGCGCCGGCGATCCTCTCGCACCCCGCGTCACGCCAGATCGCGCCCGGTGAGCGTGTGACGCTGGCCATCGCCATCGTTGGACTTGAACCAACGGTGCAATGGTATGAGGGCGATTCCGGCGATACCACGCAACCCGTTGCCGGCGCCGCGGAGGTCACTTACGAGACCCCGCCGCTCTTTGCCGACGCCCGCTTTTGGGCGCGGGTGACCGATAGCCTCGGGCGCACTGTAGACAGCCAGCCGGCCGTCCTCACAATCCTGGAGGATAGCTCCGTGACGCTGACGCCGACCTTTGCGCAGGTGGGACCGGCGGCGGGCACCGGCACCCTTCAAATCGCCGCCGAGGCCGCCCTTGAATGGACGGCGCTCTCCGATGCGGCATGGCTGGTGCCCTCGCAAGTGTCCGGTACCGGCGAAGGAGCGCTGACCTACACCTACGCCGCGAACACCGCCTTCGAAGCGCGTACCGCCACAATCACAGTGAATGGCTCCGTTTTCACCCTCGTGCAGGAAGGCGATTTTCCGCCCAGTCTCTTCGCCGCGTTGCCTGCGGATCCTCTGAGCGGGTGGAAAGAATCGCCATGGTTCGGTTTCCTCCTCGATCACTCATGGCCTTGGATCTGGCACAGCGACCATGGTTGGCTGTATGTCGTACCGAACAGCTCGCAGAGTGCGCTTCTCGCCTACAACGCCACCGGCGGCCTCGGATGGCTCTACACCGGCGACGGATTTTACTCTGCTGAAGCACCTTTCCTCTACAGCATGGAGCGGACCTCGTGGCTGTTGCTCCTTGAGCCGGGCGATCCCTTCTCGCGCGCTTTCTTCGATTACGAAACCGGAGAGACCCTCGTGATTGAGGGCGACGCTCCGTAACCGGGGCCCTGCCTCGTTCATCACTTCGCCCGGCGGCGAACCGAAATCCGCCTTTTCCGTCCCTCCGCTAATAGCATCCACTACTAAAAGCGCCTTATGAATCCATTGTCCGTCCTGAAAACCAAAGCCCTCCGTACCCTTGTTGTCCTTGCGGCGGTGTTTCCCGCTTCCGCGCCTGCCGCCGATGCCAATCTGCTCGGCGATCTCAATGACGATGGCGTCGTGGATGTACGCGATCTCGTGCTCCTTGTGAATCACCTGCAGGGGGTCGATTTCATGACGCTCGCGCAGACGTATGCGGCCGACGTCAACCAAGACGGCGTCCTCGACGCGCTCGATGTGGAACGCATGGTGGATGTCATCCTCGAACAAGCACCGTCCGCCGCGCTGCCCCTCGCAACAGTGCTCCGCGCCTCACCTGAATCCGGCGAAAAGGGCGTGGCCGTGACGCGCGAGACGATCCTTCAGTTCAGCCTGCCCCTTGCCGAAGACACCCTTCTCACAACCGAACACTTGAATGCGGTCTATGGCGGGCGGCAGATCCTCTCCCGCGTCGAACTGTCGCGCGACCGTATGCGGGCGACTCTCTTTTACCTTGAACACCTGCCCTCGAACGCGCGCGTGC
Source organism: Opitutales bacterium (assembly GCA_020831525.1). Lineage (GTDB taxonomy): Bacteria > Verrucomicrobiota > Verrucomicrobiia > Opitutales > Oceanipulchritudinaceae > SLLG01. The sequence goes on along the minus strand of JAFIGH010000068.1, from coordinate 22,993 downwards.
GGGTCAACTTCAATGCCGAAGGTCTGGAGGACTTTCTGGGGCGGCCCGTGGATATCAATGGCAACGGTCTCCCCGGCGGCAGCGCCACCTACACCTTTGAAACCCTGAGTGTGACAGGCGTCCCCAACACGGCAGTGGTGGGCAAGGTCTTCGCCTCGGAGCCTGCGTCGGGCGGGGGCAACCAGCCCTTGGGCGGCGTCATCATCGAAGTCGTGGGAGCGGAGGAAACCCTCCGCACGGAGACAGCGTCCGACGGCAGCTTTACCTTGTCCCCGGCCCCCGCCGGTCGTTTCTTCGTCAACATCGACGGGCGGCCCGTCACCGGGGGCTTTCCCAACGGCGATTATTATCCCTTTGTCGGCAAAGCATGGGAAGCGATCCCCGGTAAAGGGGATAACCCCGCGGGGGGAACCGGCGAAATCTATCTTCCCCTCGTGCGCTCGGGCGCGCTTCGTGTGGCCAGTCCGGTGGAGGAAACGATTGTCGATTTCGTGCCGTCGATTCTCACGGAGAATCCGGAGTTCGAAGGCGTCGAACTGCGCGTCCCGCCAAATTCGCTCTTTTCCGACGACGGCACGCGCGGCGGCAGCGTGGGCATTGCTCCGGTCCCGCGCGACCGCATTCCCGAGCCCCTGCCGGAGGGCCTGACACCTCCGCTCGTCATCACGATTCAAACCGATGGTGCGACGAATTTCGATACCCCCGTTCCCGTTCGTTTCCCGAATGTAGCGGATCCGGATACAGGTGAACTCCCGGAGCCGGGGGCGAAGCTCTCTCTCTGGAGCTTCGACCATGATACCGGCGATTGGTACCTCGGCGGCCCTATGACCGTTACAGCGGACGGCCTGCATGTTGTCACCGACCCCGGCGTCGGCGTGCGTGAACCGGGCTGGCATGGCGCCGCAAGCGGCACCCAGGCATCGGGCGGGGCGCCGCGGCGGCCCGGAGGGCGCCCGCAACCGGACGATGACGACCCCTGTGCGCACTGTCCGCCCACGCCCGCCGCGACCGGCGAGGCCCGGGCGGCGTGTTATGAGAATGCCCGTGGCCGGGGGGGGCGGGCTGTTGTTTGCGAGATTGCGCGCGGGCTGATTTGCAAATCCGTTCCCGGCCCGAACCAAAGCCGTTTGGCGCGGGCGAAGGCGCTTCCCTGCAAGGTCCTCAATCCAAGGTGTGGTGAAGACTACGAGGAAACCATGCGCGAGCGCCGTGAATGCGAAGAAAAATACGTCGATTGCCAACGCGATTGTTATTACGGCCAGCCCCTCTTCCGCAGCGGCGGACTGCAGCCGATGAGTGAGCACGTGGACTACACGCCGGCGGAGCGCGCCATCATCGACCTGATGGACGAGGCCAGCGCGGTGATTGAATTGGAACGGGAATACATCGACCAGATGCTCGTCGTGATTGGTGCCCAGTGGGGCGATGAAATTGACCTCGAGGCCCTCACCGACGAGCAGATCGATCAAATAGACGCACTCTTCGGCGAACTCCTCGGTCACCTCGGCGCACGCTCCATGGAGGAGGTTTACGAAGACCTCATGCGCCGATTCGAGCGGGCGACCTCTCCCGCCACGCTTCCGCGTCAGGAGGGTCCGGCCTTCTATTACCTTGAGGATATGTCCACCGGTTTCGTGCGCCGCGGGCGCACAGGCGAAGGCGGTGCCATCTCCGGCTTGATCCTCGCCCCGGAAACCCCCTTCCGCCTCCTCCGTTTCTTCGTGAATGACTTCTCCGTGCAGGAGACGTATTTCGTCTCCGCCCGCAACGGCGCGATGACCCGCATCCCCGATTTAAATGCGCCCCTCTTCGACCTCGTCGACACCGATGGGGACGGCTTGTCCGACATTGCCGAACTCGTGCTTGGCACCGATCCGAACAATCCCGATACCGATGGCGACGGCATCGACGACGGCACGGAAATCCGCCAAGGCACGGATCCGCTCGGCGGCCTTCAGGCCACCGTCGGCATTGTCGCGTCCGCTCCGACCAACGGACCCGCCGAGGATATCGCCGCTTCCGGCGAGCGCCTTATCGTGGCCAACCGCGACCAGGGCGTCACCCTCTTCGATATCTCCGCCGGTGTGAACCCGACCCGTCTCGCGGAGATCCCCCTCGCGGGCGACACCACCTCTGTTGCGATCGGACAGCGCTACGCCGCCGCCGCCGCCAATGCCGGCGGCCTCGCGATCATTGACCTCATGACGGGTGCCGAAGAAAGCAGCGATCCGATCGTATCCGCCGTGCTCGATTTCGGGAGCAACGTCACCGCCGTGCGCGTGCGCGGGTCCACCGTTTTCGCGGGCCTCGCCGATGGCTCCGTTGTCACGGTCGACGCGCCCTCCGCAGGTGTGTTCGAACGTACGCCGGGCGCAAACCGCCCTGTGGAGGATATCGTCTTCCGGGGGCGCCATGCCTATGTCTTGCACGAGGGTTTCCTGCGCTCCTTCCGCCTGGTGGGCGCCTTCCTCATCGAGGAGGGCGATGTCACCGGTCTCGGTAACAAAGCCGCCGGACGGCGGCGCATGCGGGCCTTTGCCGGCACGGATTACCTGTACACCGTCAATCCGCGCGGCCGGAACCTGATCGACATCAGTGATCCGGGCAATCCTGTCCTTGTGGATCAGATACAAACGGCGCAGTTCGGATGGAAACAGCTCGTTCCAAATGGAAGCGGTCTAGGCGTAGCCGCGGTCTCGCCCAACAGCACGAACGACGGCCCGCACCATATTGAACTGTATTGGGTGGGCGACGACGGTTCGGAACTGGACTTTCTTGCAACACTGGAGACGCCCGGCCTTGCGGCCGCCGTCACCACGGCCAATGGCCGCGCCTATGTCGCGGATACCGCCGCGGGTATTCATGTCATTAACTACCTTGCCTTCGACACGGGGGGCATCCCGCCGGAGATCGAGTTCTCGGGCGCGCTTGCCTCGGAACCTTTTGTTCTCGAAGAGTTCGCCGTCAGTCCCGTGCAGGTCGCCGTGACAGACGATGTCCAGGTGAGAAACGTCGAGTTTTTCGTCAATGGCCAACTCGCCGCCGTTGTCGGGAGCTATCCATTCGCCTTCAACTACACCGCGCCGGGCCTGACAGACACGCGCTCATCGGTAACACTTGAAGCCATCGCCATCGACACCGGAGGCAACCGCGCTTCCACCGGACCCCTTGAAGTCGGGCTCACGCCCGATGCCACCCCGCCTTTCGTCCTCGCCGTTTCGCCGTTCGGGGGGCGCGAGATCGATCGTCTCCACGTCTTCTGGTCCGAGCGCGTCGACCTTGCAGCCCTCGAAGAGAGCATTGCGGTTACCGGAGCGGGGAGCGACTTTGAGTTTGGCACGGGCTCGGATTTCGAGGTCGCCGTGACCGGGATGGAGGAGGACGACGATCTCTTTCTCACCGTTATTCACCTGCCCGCGGATTTGTCGGACGGGCGTTATCGCGCACTCATCAATACGACCGTCACCGACCTCGCGGGGAACCCGCTCGAACAAGCTGTCGAATGGGAGTTCTACATTGGTCCGGCAAACTTCTTTGCCGCCACTGTCGACAACTCGTGGTCCAATCCGCGGAACTGGTCTGATCGAGCGGTTCCCGGTACGGGCGAAGCGGCTTACGTAGTCATGCCAACGGAAACCGTCCTCGATATCTCCGGAGTCACCGCGGCGCCGGGCTCTTTGACGGTGCGCGGCGATATCACCGTTGGGTCGAACGGCGTCCTCGAAACGGAGTTGATTGAACTCCTCGAAGGAAGCCTGCACCTCAATGGCGGCACGTTGCGGGGCAGTCATGTTGTCACTCATCCGGGGACATCGGTGGGCGCTTCCGGCAACGGCTCCAACCGCCTCGACGCCGTCACCGTGCAGGGTGACCTCGACCTTGAATCGACCAACAACCGATTTGTGCGCGTCACCGGCGGGCTCGCCGTCACCGGCGCCGTCCGCATCGGCTCCAGTTCCGAGCTGTCTTTCGACGGCGACCAGTCCTTTGACGGCGAAATCCTCTTCACCGCCGGATCCAACAACAACAGCACGCTCTCGCTCTACGCCGACACCGTCCTCACCCTGACAGAGGACGCCCTCATCCACGGACGCAACGGACGCGTCGGCCGCTACCGATTCGGCGGCACCAACACGACCCATTCCGTGATCAACGAGGGCACGATCCGGGCCGATGTTGACGGCGGGCGGTTCCAGATCCAGCCCGCCCACTTCATCAACGAGGGCCTCGTCGAACAACGCGAGGGCGGACGCATCGAATTCGGCGGCACCACGCTTCTCCGCACCCTTGTCAACAACGGCACGATCCATGCCGAAGGCCCCTCCACCGTCACGATCGGAAACAACTACAACCAGTCCGCGCCGTATTGGGAGAACAATGGCAGCCTCCGGGTCATCGATACCGAACTCGTCCTCGACGGGGTGAGTACCACGGCACAGTTCCATTCCATCGAGTTCACGGACAGCTCAACGCGCCTGACCGGAACCTTGGAGAATACCGACGACACCCTTGTCCTCGACGCTTCAACCGGCCCCATACGTGTCAACGGTGGACAGATTCGCAACGGTGCCATCGAAACCTCCGTCGACCTCACCCTCGAGGGCGGCACCCTGCGGGATCTTGCCCTTACGCTGATCGACGAAGCCCGGCTCTCGGCCAACGGCCACTCGGGCAATTTGCTCGACGCCGTCGTTCTCGACGGCGACTTCGACCTCGACACCGTCCACAACGCCTTTACGCGTGTGATCAACGTGTTCGAACTCACCGGCGCCATCCTCGTCGGCTCCAGTTCGGAGCTGTCCTTCGAAGGCGACCAGACCTTTGCGGGCGAAATCCTCTTCACCGCCGGATCCAACAACAACAGCACGCTCTCGCTCTACGCCGACACCATCCTCACCCTGACGGAAGACGCCCTCGTCCACGGACGCAACGGACGCATTGGCCGTTACCGTTTCGGCGGCACGAACACGACCCATTCCGTCATCAACGAGGGCACGATCCGCGCCGAAGTTGACGGCGGGCGCTTCCAGATCCAGCCCGCCCACTTCATCAACGAAGGGCTAATCGAACAACGTAACGGCGGGCGCATCGAGTTCGGCGGCACCACACTTCTCCGCACCCTTGTCAACAACGGTACGATCCGTGCCGAAGGCCCCTCCACCTTCACGATCGGAAACAACTACAATCAGTCCGCGCCGTATTGGGAGAACAACGGTAACCTTCAGGTGATCGACACCGAACTCGTTCTAGACGGGGTGACCACAACCGCGCAATTCCACTCCTTAACGCTGACGAACAGCACCACGCGCCTGACCGGAACCTTGGAGAATACCGACGACACCCTTGTCCTCGACGCTTCGACCGGTCCCATGCGCATAAATGGCGGGCAGATTCGCAACGGCGCCATTGAGACCTCCGTCGACCTCACCCTCGAGGGCGGCACCCTCCGGGATCTTGCCGTTACGCTGACCGACGAAGCCCGGCTCTCGGCCAACGGCCACTCGGGCAATTTGTTCGACGCCGTCGTTCTCGACGGCGACCTCGACCTCGACACCGTCCACAATGCCTTTACGCGGGCGATCAACGGATTCGAACTCACCGGCGCCATCCTCGTCGGCTCCAGTTCCGAGCTGTCTTTCGACGGCGACCAGTCCTTTGCGGGCGAAATCCTCTTCACCGCCGGATCGAACAACTCCAGCACGCTGTCACTCTACGCCAACACCGTTCTCACGCTGACGGAGGACGCCCTCGTCCACGGACGCAACGGACGCATCGGCCGTTACCGTTTCGGCGGCACCAACACGACCCATTCGGTGATCAACGAGGGCACCGTCCGCGCCGATGTTGACGGCGGGCGCTTCCAGATCCATCCCGCCCACTTCATCAACGAGGGGCTCGTCGAACAACGCGAGGGCGGGCGCATTGAGTTCGGGGGCACCACGCTCATCCGCACCCTCGTCAATAATGGAACCATCCGTGCCGAGGGGCCCTCGACTCTCACGATCGGAAACAACTACAACCAGTCCGCGCCGTATTGGGAAAACAACGGCAGCCTGCAGATAATCGACACGCAGCTCGTTCTCGACGGGGTGAGCGCTTCGGCGCAGTTCGCCTCCGTCACCTTCACCAACAGTACGACGCGCCTCACCGGACTGCTCGACAACACCGGCGAAACCCTGCAGATCGGTCCCGCCACCGGCGACTTCCTCGTTGACAGCGGGACTCTGCGCGGAGGCGAAGTGCATGTCGCGCCCGGCACCCAAATGGGCTTCACCGGCAACGGCTCCAACCGCCTCGACGCCGTCACCGTGCAGGGCGACCTCGACCTCGAATCGACCAATAACCGCTTTGTGCGCGCCACCGGCGGGCTCGCCGTCGACGGGGTGGTCCGCATCGGCTCGGGTTCGGAGCTGTCCTTCGACGGCGACCAGTCCTTCACCGGAGAGGTCCTCTTCACGGAAACCTCGAACAACTCCAGCACGCTCTCGCTCTACGCCGACACCATTCTCACACTGACGGAGGACACCCTCGTCCACGGGCGCAACGGACGCGTCGGCCGCTACCGTTTCGGCGGCACGAACACGACCCATTCCGTCATTAACGAAGGCACGATCCGCGCCGAAGTTGACGGCGGACGCTTCCAGATCCAGCCCGCCCATTTCATCAACGAGGGGCTCGTCGAACAAAGCGACGGCGGACGCATTGAGTTCGGTGGCACCACCCTCGTCCGCACCCTCGTCAATAATGGAACCATCCGCGCCGAGGGACCGGCTACGCTGACAATTGGAAACAACTACAACCAGTCCGCGCCGTATTGGGAGAATAACGGCAGCCTGCAGATTATCGACACCCAGCTTGTTCTCAACGGGGTGAACGATTCGGCGCAGTTCGCCTCCGTCACCTTCACCAACAGTACGACGCGCCTCACCGGAACTCTCGACAATACCGGCGAAACCCTGCAGATCGGTCCCGCCACCGGCGACTTCCTCGTCGACAGCGGGACTCTGCGCGGAGGCGAAGTGCATGTCGCGCCCGGCACCGAACTGGGCTTCACCGGAAACAGCTCCAACCGCCTCGACGCCGTCACCGTGCAGGGTGTTCTCGACCTCGAATCGAGCAACAACCGCTTTGTGCGCGCCACCGGCGGGCTCGCCGTCGACGGGGTGGTCCGCATCGGCTCGGGTTCGGAGCTGTCCTTCGACGGCGACCAGTCTTTCACCGGAGAGGTCCTCTTCACGGAAGCCTCGAACAACTCCAGCACGCTCTCGCTCTACGCCGACACCACCCTCACGCTGACCGAGGACGCCCTCGTCCACGGACGCAACGGACGCGTCGGCCGCTACCGCTTCGGCGGCACCAACACGACCCATTCCGTCATCAACGAGGGCACGGTCCGCGCCGAAGTCGACGGCGGGCGTTTCCAGATCCAGCCCGCCCACTTTATCAACGAAGGGCTTGTCGAACAAAGCGACGGCGGACGCATTGAGTTCGGAGGCACCACGCTTCTCCGCACCCTTGTCAATAATGGAACCATCCGTGCCGAGGGGCCCTCGACTCTCACGATCGGAAACAACTACAACCAGTCCGCTCCTTATTGGGAAAACAACGGCAGCCTGCAGATTATCGACACCCAACTCGTTCTCGACGGGGTGAGCGCTTCGGCGCAGTTCGCGTCTGTCACATTCACGAACAGTACGACGCGCCTCACCGGGCTTCTCGACAATACCGGCGACACCCTGCAGATCGGTCGCGCCACCGGCGACTTCAGCGTCGACAGCGGCACCCTGCGCGGAGGCGAAGTGCATGTCGCGCCCGGCACCGAACTGAGCTTCACCGGAAACAGCTCCAACCGCCTCGACGCCGTCACCGTGCAGGGTGTTCTCGACCTCGAATCGTCCAACAACCGCTTTGTGCGCGCCACCGGCGGGCTCGCCGTCGACGGGGTAGTCCGCATCGGCTCGGGTTCGGAACTGTCCTTCGACGGCGACCAGTCCTTCACGGGCGAGGTCCTCTTCACGGAAAGCTCGAGCAACTCCAGCACTATCTCGCTCTACGCCGACACCGTTCTCACGCTGACGGAGGACGTCCTCGTCCACGGGCGCAACGGACGCGTCGGCCGCTACCGCTTCGGCGGCACGAACACGACCCATTCCGTCATCAACGAAGGCACGATCCGCGCCGAAGTCGACGGCGGGCGCTTCCAGATCCAACCCGCCCACTTCATCAACGAAGGGCTAATCGAACAAAGTGACGGCGGGCGCATCGAGTTCGGCGGCACCACGCTTCTCCGCACCCTTGTCAACAACGGCACGATTCGCGCCGAGGGGCCGGCTACGCTCACGATCGGAAACAACTACAATCAGTCCGCGCCGTATTGGGAGAACAACGGCAGCCTGCAGATAATCGACACGCAGCTCGTTCTCGACGGGGTGAGCGCTTCGGCGCAGTTTGCCTCCGTCACCTTCACGAACAGCACGACGCGCCTCACCGGAACTCTCGACAACACTGGCGAAATCCTGCAGATCGGTCCCGCCACCGGCGACATCAGCGTCGACAGCGGCACCCTGCGCGGAGGCGAAGTGCATGTCGCGCCCGGCACCGAACTGGGCTTCACCGGCAACAGCTCCAACCGCCTCGACGCCGTCACCCTGCAGGGCGACCTCGACCTCGAATCGAGCAACAACCGCTTTGTGCGCGCCACCGGCGGGCTCTCTGTCGACGGGGTGGTCCGCATCGGCTCGGGTTCGCAGCTGTCCTTCGACGGCGACCAGTCCTTCACCGGAGAGGTCCTTTTCACGGAAACCTCGAACAACTCCAGCACGCTCTCGCTCTACGCCAACACCACCCTCACGCTGACAGAGGACGCCCTTGTCAACGGACGCAATGGACACATCGGACGCTACCGTTTCGGCGGCACCAGCACGACACACATCCTCGTGAACGATGGCCGCATTTCGGCAAATGTCGACGGAGGGGTTTTGCGCATCCAACCGGCGCAGTTCATCAACAACGGCATCACCGAAGAAATCAACGGCGGCACACTGATCATCGATTAATCCGTTTGTCGACCCGTGTCTTGAGACGGCACGTGGTCCAGAGTTGCGGGGTGGAGGGTGCGACCCAGGCGCGGGTTCCGCGGCTGAAGCGCGCGGCTCCTGCGGGCCGGCGGATGGTGGCGGGCGCCGCTTCGCCGTCGGCGTCCGCGCTCTCCGCCGTCGGCGCAACGTCTGAGGCCCACTGGCGCGCGGGAAGAAACAGCGTAGCTGCCAGACCTTGGGTCGGCAGCCCGGAGCGGCGGTAGCTGCGGCGACTGCGGTCAAGTAATACGGCGTCGCGGCACGCACGGCGTTCCCGGCGTAGGCTGACGTATTGGCGAGGCACGGATGCGATTGGGTAGGAACGACCGGACCCGGCGGAAGCGGAAGAGGAACGTCTACGCGGAATGGCGCCCAAATTGGCCGGTGAACCGAAAGTGGGGTGGGCGTCCCGCCTGCCTTTTGCGTGGGATTGCCTCCTTCAATGGCGACTTATCCGAGCGCCATTGAAGTCTACGCGCGCGACCGGTTTAGCGGGCTCACCTTGCGGTGGCGCACGGCTACGGTGTGCACGTGCAAATGGCGCGCCGTGGATCAAACCGAACGCCGTAGCCGACTGCCATCCTGGCGGGTGTCAGGAAAGTATAGAGAGGCATGATGAAGACACTACACAGATGGGCCGCCGTTTTGTTCTGGTCGATAGGGATGGCTCTCTCAAGCTGTCCGAGTGGAGATCACCGAGAAGACGGGTTGTAAGTCTAGGGACGATTCCCTGAGGTTGGTTGAGCATCATCGGGATTAGTATGACGAACTGACGCGGTTCACGTCGAATGCCATTGAGCGTCTCCGCTCCCAGGAAGAACCGGATCGCCGGTTGATCGCTGAACTCGAGGCGGTCGTTTCCAAACCAACCGAAAGCGAACAAATCAGCGGCAGTGGACAATCGGCTACCCCATCTGGGTCAGAATGACTTTTGTGATGACGAAATTCAGTCGCAATTTCGCTCGGTAGCCTGGGTTGGCCAACCCAGGGCTGTCACCGTCCCCCCGATTTCATTCTGTTGCGGAGACGACCGAGGAGTGGGAGAAGAGCGCTTAGCGCGAGCAAGAAAGTAGAAGGCTCGGGGATCACCGTGGCCGTATAATCGAGCGTGACCGGATCAAGAAGATCGCCCGTGCTGCTGGCATTGCTACTTGTCAACGCAATAATGACCGACCCACTATACAATCCCTCATCAAGAAGATGTGTATCCAAGGTCACTTGAAAACCGCTTTGCTCATCACCGGGAGCAATCCCGTCAAACGTATCGAAGCCAGTCAATGTGAATACGGAACCGTCGAGGAGGAAAGATCCGCCGAGCGAATCCTGGAAAACCGGATCCAGCTCAAAGTTTTCAATCGCAAAAAACGCCGTGAACTCTCCGGTGTCCTCAGTCAAGGTGCCGAAATCGAGCGTCCATTCGTTAGCGGAGTTCTGAACGAGATCACCTTCGCCTGGTTGCAGTTTGAGATTTGGCGTTGCCCAGTGGTTTACTTGGGTGGTGACATTAATAATTTGGCTGCCAATGTCCGTAGTGCCCAGACCGCTTTCCGCAACCTCCAGCGAACTCAGGTCGATATGGATTTCCTCTCCCATCAGTCCGGTGATTTCCGTATCCACACTGACCGACATCGCAGTGGATGTGTCCCCACTTTCGAGGCCGGCAATACTGCCTGTGGTGTTTACGCCTGAAGTAGAGCTAAACGAAGCGGCGAGCGTCTCGGTAAAGCCACCGGTATCGGGCGAGATGTTCGAAATAGAGAGTGTGCTTGTTGCGGTTTGATTTACCCTCACAGTCCCCAAGTTCACATCGTCGATGGTGTTCGCTGCGGCCAGGAGAAAGACGCTGCCGGTGACGTTGACGGTCTTATCCGCCAGCGCGGTCTGGCCGAGGCCGCTGCTGCCACTGCCGTCGGAAGTCAGGGCGAGGGTGGCCGTGCCGCTTTGGTTACCGGCGGTGGCGGTGTTGATGCCCACGGTCAGGCTGGAGCTGTCGGTCGCCTCGGGGCCGAGCTGGTCGAAGCTGCCGCTGGCGGAGACGCCGCTGCCCGTGGTTCCGGTGAACTCGGCGTTGAGCGCTTCGCTGAAGCCGTCGTCGGCGGCGGTGTTGGTGAGCGTAAGCGCCTGCGTTGCACTGTCACCGACGTGGACGTTGCCGAAGTCGACCGGATCGGGAGTGTGTCCACTGGGTTCGGCGAGGCGGAAGACGCTGCCTGTAACGTTGACGGTCTGGTCCGCGAGGGCGGTCTGGCCGAGGCCGCTGCTGCCACTGCCGTCGGAAGTCAGGCCGAGGGTGGCCGTGCCGCTTTGGTTGCCGGCGGTGGCCGTGTTGATGCCCACGGTCAGGCTGCTGTCGGTCGCTTCGGGGCTGAGCTGGTCGAAGCTGCCGCTGGCGGTGGCGCTGCCGGTGGTTCCCGTGAATTCGGCATTGAGGGCTTCGCTGAAGCCGTCGGCGACGGCGGTGTTGGTAAGCGTAAGCGCCTGCGTTGCGCTGTCACCGACGTGGACGTTGCCAAAGTTGACCGGATCGGGGGCGTGGGCACTGGGTTCGGCCAGGCGGAAGACGCTGCCGGTGACATTGACGGTCTGACCCGCGAGCGCGGTCTGGCCGAGGCCGCTGCTGCCACTGCCGTCGGAAGTCAGGGCGAGAGTGGCGGTGCCGCTTTGGTTACCGGCGGCGGCGGTGTCGATGCCCACGATCAGGTTCGAGCTATCGGTCGCCTCGGGGCCGAGAAGGTCGAAGCTGCCGCTGGTGGTGGCGCTGCCGGTGGTTCCCGTGAATTCGGCATTGAGCGCTTCACTGAAGCCGTCGTCGTCGGCGTTGTTGCTGAGGGTGAGCGCCTGGGTTGCTGTGGCTCCGACATGGACGTTGCCCAAGTCGACCGGATCGGGAGTGTGTGCACTGGGTTCGGCCAGGCGGAAGACGCTGCCGGTGACGTTGACGGTTTGATCCGCGAGAGCGGTCTGGCCGAGGCCGCTGCTGCCACTGCCGTCGGAGGTCAGACCGAGAGTGGCCGTGCCGCTTTGGTTACCGGCGGTGGCGGTGTCGATGCCCACGATCAGGTTCGAGCTATCGGTCGCCTCGGGGCCGAGCTGGTCGAAGCTGCCGCTGGCGGAGACGCCGCTGCCCGTGGTTCCGGTGAACTCGGCGTTGAGCGCTTCGCTGAAGCCGTCGTCGGCGGCGGTGTTGGTGAGCGTAAGCGCCTGCGTTGCACTGTCACCGACGTGGACGTTGCCGAAGTCGACCGGATCGGGAGTGTGTCCACTGGGTTCGGCGAGGCGGAAGACGCTGCCGGTGACGTTGACGGTCTGGTCCGCGAGGGCGGTCTGGCCGAGTTCGCTGCTGCCGCTGCCGTCGGAGGTCAGACCGAGGGTGGCCGTGCCGCTTTGGTTCCCGGCGGTGGCCGTGTCAATACCCACGGTCAGGCTGCTGTCGTCGGTCGCTTCGGGGCCGAGAAGGTCGAAGCTGCCGCTGGTGGTGACGCCGCCGGTGGTTCCGGTGAACTCGGCATTGAGGGCTTCACTGAAGCCGTCGTTGGTGGCGTTGTTCGTGAGGGTGAGGGCCTGGGATGTGCTGGCACCGACGTGGACGTTGCCAAAGTCGATCTGCCCGGGGGTGTGGGCGGACGGATCGGCGAGGCGGTATGCGGTGCCCGTGATGCCTAGCTGGGTGTCTGCCACATTATCGAAGTTGCTGGTAACGTTGATTGTCTGACCGGAGAGCGCCCCGGCTGCACTGGCATCGAGAGTCACACTGAAATCAGATGATTCGTCGCCGGTGGAAACCGGACCGAAGTTTCCGGCGGATACGCCGGCTCCTGACAGTTGGCCATCCGTGATGCTGCCACCATTGACGGAGTCTTGAATGGCACCCCGCAGATCCGCGCCTTCGGTGCCGGTATTGGCGACTGTGTAGTTGAGCGTCTGGGTAGTGCCCACATGGACGTTGCCAAAATCCAAAACGTTGGCTTCCACATCGCCGCCGAAGCCAAGAGCGGAATCCCCGTCGGCACGGATTTCGCCCATGCCGGTGACATTGGCCCGCCGGTCGAAGCTGTTTCCGGAGCCAAAGTTGGCATTGGTGTAATCGACCTCGACAAGGAAATTATTCGAACCCAGATGCAGGTTGTCGCCGTTGTGAACAAGGAAATCGGCGCTGCTGTCATCGGCCCCGCCGGAGATGTCGAGGGACCCTCCCGCGTCGATCTGCACGGTTCCGCTCCCCCCCTGGATGCCATTGGCCATGGTCAAGGTGCCGCCTTCCGCGCGGATGGTGCCGGTGTTGAGGGGTCGCACGTCGATGCTGCCGTGGCCGAAAATTTCTCCCGAGTTGCTGAGGCTGGGTGCGTCGATGCTGGTGCCACCCAATTGGAGGACGCCGCTGTTGGTGAAGTCGTCCGGAGCGGTGAAATCTCTGCCGTCGAGAATGCGGAAGGCCCCCGTATTGTTGGTGAGACGGTCGTCGATGGTGGCGCTGCCGGCACCGGCTATGAGGACACTGTTCCCGCCACTGAGGGTGATGTCCGCAGCGTTTGTCAGAAAGCCAGTACCGGTGTCGGTGGAGATGCGCAGGGTCGAGTTGTCAAAGACCCTCCAGATGCCATCGGTGAGAGAGTCTCCGGTATATTGTACGACGTCTGTCGAACTGTGAAGAGCGAGCGTTCCTCCGTTGGCGGCCTCGACGGTGCCGCCGCTTTCGTTGAAGAACACATCCGGACCGATGGTGAGGGTTTGCCCGTCGATGTCGGCGCGGATGGTGCCGGCCTCGTTGATCAGGATCCGGGTGCCTGGGGTGCCAAAAGAGTCGCCAACGTTGCCGCGCCCGCGGACGAGAGTGTCGCTGCCCAGAGTGAGAGTGTAGGAGCCGTTGATAGGGATGCGTGATCCATCGAGATTGATGGTATTGCCGGTGAGCATGGTGGTATCATCAATGATCAGGCGCGAGGCGCCTCCCGTGAGATTTGCGTCGCCAGTGAAGGTGGCACCAGACTGGAGGCGCAGGTTGGCGGAGTCGAGGTTTACATCGCCGTTGAATACGGCGTTGTTGCTCAAGGTGTTGTTTATACTGCTGGAAAAGATGAGTTGCTGACCGTCTTCTTCAAAAATTTGCCCGCCGCTGATGGTGCCGCCGTTGAGGGTCCACGATCCGGTGGCGGCGTTGAGGGTGAAGTTGGCCCCGGTGTTGTCGATGGTTCCATTGATATTAACGGTTCCGCCTGCGCTGTTGTCGATGGTGCCGAGTGAGCCGGGGGCGCTGGTACCGTTCAGGTTGAGGGTGGAGGTGGCATCGACGGTGACGGAGCCTCCAGCGTTGCTCCAGGAGTTGTTGAAGTTGACGGTGGAGCTGTCGCTGGCGTTGATCTGGCCGAGATTGCTCCAGTTGTCGGCGTTGAGGTTGAGGTTGCTTCCGTTAATGGCCTCGACCGTGCCGCCGGCCTCATTGGAGAACTCGTTTGGCGCTATATTGAGGTTCTGTCCGAGGTCAGCGCGGATGGTGCCGGAATCGTTGATCAGGACTCGGGTACCTGCCGTGCCAAACCAGGTGCCGATGTTGCCGCGACCGCGGACGAGGGTGTCGCTGCCCAGGGTGAGGGTGTAGGAGCCATTGATGGATAGGGCTGCGTTGGAACCAGCATCGATATTGATGGTATTGCCGGTGAGCGTCGTGGTGTCCTCAATGACCAGACGTGAGGGGCCTCCCGTGAGATATGCGTCGCCGGTGAAGCTGGCACCGGACTGGAGGCGCAGATTGGCGGTGTCGAGATTTATATCGCCGTTGAATACGGCGTTATTGCTCAGGGTGTTATCGAAGTTGCTGGTGAAGATGAGTTGCTGACCGTCCTCTTCGAAGATTTGACCGCCGCTGATGGTGCCGCCATTTAGAGTCCATGAGCCGGTGGCGGCGTTGAGGGTGAAGTTGGCTCCGGTGTTGTCGATGGTTCCATTGATATTAACGGTGCCGCCCGCGCTGTTGTCGATGACACCGAGTAAACCGGGGGTGCTGGTGCCGTTGAGGTTGAGGGTGGAGGTGGCATCGACGGTGACGGAGCCTCCGGCGTTGCTCCAGGAGTTGTTGAAGTTCACGGTGGAGCCGTCGCTGGCGTTGATCTGGCCGTGATTGCTCCAGTGGTCGGCGTTGAGAATGAGGGTGCTGCTGTTGATGGCCTCGACCGTGCCCTCGGCCTCATTGAAGAACTCGTTTGGCGCGATATTGAGGTTCTGTCCGAGGTCAGCGCGGATGGTGCCGGAATCGTTGATCAGGACTCGGGTACCTGCCGTGCCAAACCAGGTGCCGATGTTGCCGCGACCGCGGACGAGGGTGTCGCTGCCCAGGGTGAGGGTGTAGGAGCCATTGATGGATAGGGCTGCGTTGGAACCAGCATCGATATTGATGGTATTGCCGGTGAGCGTGGTGGTGTCCTCAATGACTACACGTGAGGTGCCACCCGTGAGATTTGCGTCGCCGGTGAAGCTAGCGTCGGACTGGAGACGCACGGTGCCGGAATCGAGATTCAAATCCCCGTTGAATACGGCGTTGTTGCTCAATGTGTTGTTTATACTGCTGGTGAAGGTGAAACTTCCTCCGGGGATGATGTTCGCACCGCTGATGGTCCCGCCATTCAAGCGATACTCCCCCGATATAACATTCAGGTCTCCCCCGATTGTCAGTGTCCCGCTGTTGTGGAGCAGGGCCGCGTCCGCAGAGTTGATTTTCAAACTGTCGAGGGCGATGTTCGAGTTCAGCGTCACATCGTAGGCGAAGCCTGTAGCATTGATGATCGCGTCGAAGTTATCCGACATTGTGTTATCCGGGAATGTGGGAGTGGACCACTTGCTGCTGTCGGTCCAATTTCCACTCTCGGGCTCGACCCATTCTGATTCAAGTGCATAGGACCGTAGAATGAGGAGGGTTGTCGCAAAGATGACGATAGAGCGATTGAGTTTCATAGCAGCTGCGTTGGTTTGTTTTTGAGAACAGACTCCTGAAACAACCAGCGGGCCGCCGCGGCCTGCAGTCAGGAGTCTAGGCGAAGACGAGAGAGCAAATGAAGAGAGCGACCGTTGATCGCGAAGTTGGAGATGGACAAAGCTGGAAGATTGACGCGAGAAGGGCGGGAGAGGTGCCTTAATGCGAGCGCGGACGGTGATTCCGCACAACAAAACCTCAGTCACAGCAGCGATCCGGAGGGTGTGTAAATCGTGTTCCGGAGGCGATTACGGACGCAAGATAGGTTTCCTGCCTGCCGTGCCAAGGTTTTTTTCCTTTTTTTTAACTCTGGAACACCTGTGCAGGTAAAAACACTGCTGAAGGCCTGCCGCCGGATCAAGGCATTGTCTACATTCTGGTGCGCTTCGAAGCGGTGCGCGGCGCAAGAAAACTAATGGGAGAGGCGCTCTATAGGATTCGAATTGGAAGATCTCGCGTGGTTCATGAGATTGAAGACGGGCGGTTGGTCGTCTTCATTGTGCGTGTCAAATACCGCAAAGAAGCCTACGGTCACTGCACCGCCGACCAGTCGATGCTGCGAGCTGTCTCGCACCATTATGAATTCCCGACCTTACCAAAGATGATTCAAAGACGTATCCCATGGATCCTCGCCGTATCGCTGCTGTCGGGCTGTGCGAGCCATCGGGACGGTGGCGCCGGGGCGGTCGAGGCGCCGAAGTGATTCTGTTTTCTTTGATTGAGGTCTTGTCGTACACGCTTGGATGGTTCGGTGGGGTGAGGATTGCCGGTCTGGGAGGATCCATTGCGATGCTCGTTCTCTTCGGGATGGAATCGACTTGCCACGAGTTGTCCGGAGACCGTAGAAACACAGCAGGGTGTTTCGTCGATGAACTATTTGCCGTCCGGGCAAGTCCGGCGCGATACCCGCCGGATCCAGTTATGCAACCCACACTTCAACACGATATCACACTGCGCGTCGGCTGTAGCCTTGCCTACGAGGTGACGGGGACAGCCTCGCTTCTGCTGAATGTGCGGCCCCGGACCTCGAGCCAGCACGCCGTCGTCTTTGAGGCGTTGACGCTGGGAAACAATCTTCCGTCGTCCGAATTTTCCGACAGTCACGGCAACCGCGTCCTGCGGGTGAATCTTGCGCCGGGGTCCAACTACATCCGCCACGACGCGATCCTCGCGGCTTCCTCGCGTCCCGACAATGAAGGTCTCCCCGCCGCGGCACCGCTGCCTCCGGACCAGTTGCCGCCGGAAACGCTCCGCTACCTCGCGCCCAGCCGCTATTGCGATTCCGACAAACTGGCCAACTTTGCGTGGGAGAAGTTCGGGCACATCGAACACGGCCTGCCGCGGGTAAGCGCGATCAGCCAGTGGATTCACGAAAACATCGAATACCGCTACCTCTCGGGGCGCCCCGATCTGTCCGCCTGGGATGTCTTGCAGCGCGGCTACGGCGTGTGCCGCGATTTCGCGCATTTGGTGACCGCGCTGAACCGGACCTTCAATCTGCCGTCGCGCTACGTCGCCGGTCACATGCCGGACATCGGATTCCCTGATCCCGAAAACCACATGGATTTCCATGCCTATGCCGAGGTCTTTATCGGCGGGCAATGGTTCACGACCGATGCCCGGTTTCATGTGCCCCGCATCGGCCGGATCAAGATCGCCCACGGTATGGATGCGGTGGACTGCGCCTTTTCAACGATCTACGGCAGCGCCACCCTCAGCTATTGTCAGGTCTGGGCCTATCAAGTGAAGCGCGGGACTGTCGGGGTGGGCGATCCGCTGGATTTCCTCAAACGCCTTGACAACCAGCATACGGTGCAGACCGATCGCCCGGAAAACCGATAAGAGATTTCTGACCCCTCTACCGTTTCTAATGTTGCTTGCGGACAGCACCTAAGCGCTCCTTGTCTGGTAGTTGGTCTCGGTCCCGCGGGAGATTTTCCGGAATTCCCCTGATTTGGACCTGCCCCGCATAGGGACGGGCGGGGGAACCGAAAACCCTGTCCGGGCATTTTTGGGATTCGAAAATGAAAGCCATCCTCATCGCCCTGACCCTGACCATCGTCGTCGTTCTGGGACTTCGATGGTGCTGCGCATACGAGTTGCCGGGGGTGGGGGTGGTCCTCCTCTATTTCCTTTCCTACGGTCTCCTGCAATGGCACGCTCATGCGCGAAAGCGGGGGTCGGGGCCGGATGCTTCTTGTCCCGACCGGTCCAAGTGGCCGCTTTCCGGTCCTCTCGGGCGGCTCGGCCAAAAGCTGGGGGGCGTTGTTTTTCCGGGCGCTTTTTTGGTCACTAACGCCCTGAGCCTGCTCAATCCCTTTCAGGCAGTGCAGATCGTCCGGCAGTTGCTCGGCAATGCGCGCCTGCGCAAGCGGGAAAAACAAACGGGCGACGACCTCACCGGCTACCGTTGCAAGGCGAAGTATCGCCTACCCGTGGAGGGCGAATGGCTCGTCCACAACGGCGGGGACACGCCGGAGACGTCGCACTCGTGGGATGTATTGGGGCAGCGCTATGCCCTAGACCTCGTCCGGGCGGATGCGCATTTCCGCCGCCATTCGGGAAACGGAGGGCGATTGGCGGAGTATTTTTGCTACGGAGAGAACATCGTGGCGGCGGCGGACGGGACCGTCGTGAGCGTGGAGGACCGCGTCGACGACGCACCTTTGGTCGGCTGGGGCTTTTGTGATTTCACGGTGCGGCATTTTGCCGGAAGCCATGTGATCATCCGCCATGCCGAAGGCGAGTTCGCCCTCTATGCCCACCTGATCAAGGGCAGCCTCCGCGTGCTGCCGGGCGATGCCGTTCGGCAGGGAGAGGTGATCGGGCGTTGCGGGCACAGCGGGCACAGCACAGAACCCCACCTGCATTTTCATCTCCAGGATTCGCCCGATCTCTTCCATGGCATGGGTTTGCCGATACAGTTTGACGACATCATCGTCGACGGCTCCCCCGTGGCCGCCGCCCGCATCCGCGCCGCACAGAGGGTGCGGAATGCACCCTGAGCGAGAGAGGCGGATGCGCGGCGGCATTTGGAATTGGGCGAGGTTGCTCCAGATGAACGTGGGGGAAAACCGCAGATTGACCCCCCTCACAAAACCAGTCCGCCCGCGCCCGCGCAGAGGATGACGAGGGCCCATGGGGCGATCTTCCAGAATTGGAGGGCACCGAAGGCGAGGAGGGCGAGGATCATGGCGTTTACGGAGATGACCCCGGCGAGAAAGACGGGATTGTAGAGGGCAGCCAGAAGGATCCCGACGACGGCGGCGTTGGCTCCCATGAGGGCGGCTTGGGCACCCTCGAGGGAGCGCAAGCGGTCCCAATAGGGCAGCGTCCCGATGACGAGAAACATGGACGGGAGCAAGATCGCCACGAGGGCGACGACGCCTCCGAACCATGCCGGGCCGCCCGGTGCGATGATCGTCCCCAGGTAGGCGGCCAGGGTGAAGAGCGGGCCGGGCAGGGCCTGGGCGGCTCCGTAGCCGGCCAGGAAGGAATCCCGGTCCATCCATCCCGCGCCCACCGTCTCCGCCTCGAGGAGCGGCAGGACGACATGGCCCCCGCCGAAGACGAGCAGGCCCGTCCGGTAAAAGCCGTCGATCATCTCCACCCATAGATCTCCGCTCCACCACGCCGCCAGGGGTAGAGCGACAAAGCCCGCCAGGACCCCCGTCAGGGCCAGCTTGGGAAGGAGTCCCCGGCGCACATGGGGGGACCCCTCCGGGGCTTCGTCCGGCGGAAGCGCCGTGCCCCGGCGAAAAAGCAGCCACCCGGTAACCAGTCCCGCCGCAATGACCGAAACCTGTATCCACGACGTCCCTACAGCGAGGACAACCGCCGCCGCGAGGAGGGCGAGGGTTGCGCGGGTGCGGTCGGGGCAGAGCTTGGTCGCCATTCCCCAGACGGCGTGCGCGACAATGGCCACGGCAGCGACCTTCAATCCCTGCAACCAGGCGGCATCGGTATCGACGAACGCGATACCGTAGGCACAGGCGATCATGATCAGGGCGGAAGGAAGGGTGAAGGCGAACCACGAGGCAAACGCACCCGCCAACCCCGCCCGCTGGTAACCCAAGGCAAACCCCACCTGGCTGCTCGCCGGTCCGGGGAGGAATTGGCAGAGCGCAACGAGATCGGCATAGGCCCGCTCGCTCAGCCACTTCCGCCGCGCGACAAACTCCTCGCGGAAAAAGCCGAGGTGCGCCACCGGTCCGCCAAAGGAGGTCAGCCCAAGGCGCAGGAAGGCCCGGAAACACTCGAGGACCGGATGCCGCCCGAGGTCGTGGGAAGAGTTTTCAGGGGTTTGCTTCATTGGAAAGGATGGCTACGGGATGGGTACGGTCCCAGCGCAAGAACAGGGTCACGGAAAGACCGGCGTCGTTCATGATTCCGGGCCTCCGCCCTCGACCTCATGAAACAGCTCGCGCAAACGTTCCCGCGCCTCGCGAAGGGCCTCTTTGCCGGCTGCGGTGATGCGGTAGAGCCGCTTGCGCGGCGTGGCCGGATCGTCTATCCCCTGCAACAATCCGTCCCGCTCCAGTCCGCGCAGCATCGGGTAGAGTGTCCCCGGGCTGATCCGGTAGCCGTGTTCGCGCAACTCCTCCATCATCCACTGACCATACACCGCCCGCTCCGCCGCGTGGTGCAGGATGTGCAGCCGGATGAAGCCGGATAGAATGCGTTGAAGCTCCTTTTTCATTTTGATCGAACCTCCGGACTACGAAGTTCGATTACGAAAATCGATCCATTGGTTGCCAACGGCAAGACATTCTTTAGGTTTCCGGCATGAGCCTGAAAACGATCCCCACCCGATCTCCGGCGCTGGCCGCCGTCGGCGTATTCCTTTCCGCCGCCTTTTCCGTGGCCGCCGCCTCCGAACCGAGCCACCGCGATGCCTTCGCGATGAACTTCATCGGCGGGGGCGAATTCCGGCAATACATCATGGACCACCACATTCACGAAATGTTGTATTGGATGGAACACTACAACAGCACCCTCGCGCACTCCGGCAATGAACCCGAGTGTTGTGACTGAGGGGATCGAGTGCGGTTGGTGAAGGGCGTGGCTCGCCTCCGAGCTTTTCCCGCAATGTATCCCGAAGGGGTTCTGCAACGAAGCCAAGGGTTGCCGTGAGGCTACCCTTGGAATCTGTCCCATCTTTGCCCACGCCGAAGGCATTGCGCATGGCTCGGTTTATGGTCCACGCTTTGTCGCCAGGTCCCCAAGGGCAACGACCTTCACCCCTGTGCCCAATCGTTTCTCCGAGGCTTGGCAGACCACTGCCGTTATGTGAAGATGCGACTTTGGAAATATAAAAAGTATGATCCATAAAATGAATACATCCGACCCATACCACCACGACCACACGCCGCGTAACCTTGCGCGCAACGCTCCCCTTCGTTACGACAGACCCGCTGCGGCGACTCCGGCGTCGCCGCCCGCGCCCGCTTCCAAGCTCGTCGACGCGCAGGGTCTCCTCAACGCCCTCTTTGAGGAGGACTCACGGCCGTCCCTCCGCTGGCTGCGACAGATGCAGGCCCAGCGACGCATCCCTTATGTCAAGATCGGCCGCCTTGTTCGCTTTGACGTCGACGAGGTCCGCGCCGCTCTCGCCGAAAACTCCACCGTCCGCGCCCGCGTCCCGCAGCGCATGGGTCGCCGTATCCGGTGATCCCGGCAGCCCGTGGCCTCGTCCGCTCCTTTCGGAATCAAGATTTTCCAGATTCTTTGAAAGAACTGGCCGGGCGGGTGGCCCTGAGCCCCTCAGGTGTGGGCCAAGGGCTGAACTTCGCTCTCGATGCGGTCACCGGGTTCGTTGCGGGCGCGCCGCAGGTCGTACTCGCTTTCCAGGCCGAGCCAGAAGTCGGGACTCTTCCCAAACTAGAGAGCCCCGCGTAAAGGAGCCCCGCGCTTTAGCCGGGGAAACGGCGGCCCGCGGCGAGCGCAAACACGACCGCATCCGGCGGCTGAAGCGCGCCGCTCCCGAAGCCCGCTGCTGCCCGTTACCCCAACCAAGGATAGTCCTCCCATTGTTGAACCAGACCGGCCTTCACCGGATTGTTGCGGATGTAGTCGACGACGCGCGGGGCGGCGGGGTCGCGCATCCAGCGGTCGAACCAATCGCGCTGCCAGAAGGGACCTGTGCGCCCGAGGAGGCGGTTGGCCTCGCGCGCGGTGCGCCCTTTCCACGCGCGCCAGACCGCTTTCATTGGGGCGGCGTCCTGAGTTGTGTCGATGAGGGCGTGGAGGTGGTTGGGCATGAGGACAAAGTGCCGCACAATCCAGCCATCTTCCGTCAGCGACGCCAGGGCCTCGCGCACGAGCACGCAGCAGCGCGCGTCGCGAAACGGACAAAAGCCTGTGCCCGCATCGAGGTATTTTTCGAGCGTGCGGAAGTAGCGCCGCTGTTGCAGGCGGAAGGCCTCGGATGCCGGTTCGACGGCGTTCATCGAACGGTGGATCTCGGCAATGCCCTGAAGCGCCTCCTTTGGCAGGCTTTCCGCACAGCGGATGGTGAAGAAATACGTGCCTTCCTCGATCTCCCAATGCGGCAGATCATTGCGCCAAAATGATTTTGTGCGCGGCTGGTTCATCGGATTGAAAGGGAAGAGGCCGGGGACTCGGCGGCCAGACAAAATTCGCAAGCACCCGGATCTTCGGCGGCTGAAGCGCGCCGCTCCCTTCCGCATCCTGCGGCTGAAGCGCGTCGCTCCGCTAGAGAGCCCCGCGCAAAGGAGCCCCGCGCTTTAGCCGGGGAACTGGCGGTCCGTGGCGAGCGCAAACACCACCGCATCCGGCGGCTGAAGCGCGCCGCTCCCTTCCGCATCCGGCGGCTGAAGCGCGCCGCTCCGCTAGAGAGCCCCGCGCAAAGGAGCCCCGCGCTTTAGCCGGGGAATCGGCGGTCCGTGGCGAGCGCAAACACCACCGCACCCGGCGGCTGAAGCGCGCCGCT
>JAFIGH010000167.1 GCA_020831525.1 Opitutales bacterium | reverse complement strand
CCGTCGACCCGCCTTCAAGCCGGTTGGCCCACCAATCACCCAATGAATCACAATCACAATCCCATCCGCATCCCCCTCTCCCTCCCCACGTAGCGACGGAGCCACGCCTCCGTCGACCCGCCTTCGAGCCGGTTGGCCACCAATCACTCAATGATTAACAATCACCCATCACCCATCTTCCATCTCCCATCTCCTAACCCATGCCCGCAGGTAGCCGCAACGCCCGCAAGAACGCCGTCCTTTCAGTGCCCGCCAAGGTCTCACTGATCGGACGGCGCGGCTACCCCGTCGTTTGGGACGATGACTCCAACGCCGTCGATCTCACCCAAGACGACATGGCTTCATGCTGCGGTGTTCTTCTCTCCGAGGCCGAACAAGGCCGGCACGTCTCCATCGCCACCCTCGGCTACGCCGGAACCCTTTTCCTCAAAATCGCCGGTTCCGTCGAACGCTTCTCACCCCTCAAGCTCAGCGCCATGATTCCCGAGCCCTTCATGCTCTTCGGCGCGCCCGTCGACGGTATCCACGGCCCCGATACCTACGTCGCTATCGCCCTCGAAGCCGGTTCCCCCGGCGCGATGATCGAAGCCGCCCTCCTGCCACAGTTCTTTCACGACCCCCCGTGATCCACGCCCGCCCAACCCACTGGAACAAAGTAGCCGAAACTTTCAGGCTTTGGACCCGAATCCCAATAACCCTCCGCTTCATCGATCACCCATCACCCATCAGCTATCACCCATAAATCATCACCACCATGAGTAAGCTCACCCGCGAAAACGCTATCGTCCCCCTCACAGCAGGGATGGACCTCTCCGAATACGTCGGTTTCCCTGTCTACGCCAACAACGACGGCGACGCCGTTGTGCTTGAACACGGCGGCCGTCGCGCGATCGGCGTCCTCCTTTCTCCCGGAAAGGAAGGAGAGCAGGTATCCGTCGCACTCTTCGGATCCAGCGGCACTGTCAAAGTTTACGTCGCCGACGAAGGCACCGGCTTCCCCCTCGATGCCTACCAGATCCTTTCTGTCAAAACCCTCGTCAACGGCGCGCGAACTTTCAGTCGCCAGGAAGACCTGACAACCACGGATCCCGACCTAATTCACGCCCGCACTCTCTCATCGATCGACAATGAAGGCCTTGTCGAAGCCGTTCTACTCCACCCGCCACACGACGAATTCTAATACCCGTCCTTCCGTACCCGTCCAGGCCATCGATCCCGCCGCCTGATCCATCACCCATTATCCATCACTCATCAACAATCATCCCATGCCCAGCACATCCCGGTTCCACACCACACTCACCAACTACGCGCGCGGCATCGCCCAGGACGCTGCCTCCGCGCTCGCGTCCTTCCTCGCGCCCGAGGTTGTCGTCAACGCGGCCACCGGCCAATACAAGCGCTTCGACGACAAAAACGCCTTCCAGACGCCCGACACCGCCCGCGCCGTCGGCGGCCCCGCCCGCCGCCTCATGTTCGCGGCCGACGACCCGACCTACAACTGCCGCCCGCACGCCCTCGAAATCACCATCGATGACCACGAACGCGACGAGGCAGGGGAGGGCGATCCGCTCCGCATCGAGCAGGCCAAGACCGAGACCCTCGTCTCCAGCGCCGTCGCCTCGCATGAGCGCTCGACCTTCGTTGCCGCGCGCAACGCCGTCACCGCCGAGTCCGGCATGGGCAGCTGGAGCGGCGCGTCCAACTCAGAAGACCCCGTCGCCGAGATCGACGCCCTCATCGAGGAGATCGCCACCAACATCGGCCAGATGCCCAACCGCATGGTCATCGGCCTGCCCGCGTGGGCCGTCATCCGGCACAACCCGCAGGTCATGGCGCGCTTCCCCGCGGCTACCGCCCTCGGTGTCACGCAGGCGCAGTTCGCGTCCCTCCTCCTCAACCCGCAACTCGACATCCGCGTCGGGACGCTCGCCTACGATCAGGCACAGTGGGGACAGGACGCCGACAATGCGAACATCGTCGGCGCCGACCTCTACCTCTACTTCGCGCGCCCGAGCCCGTCGCTCTACGACGCGAGCTTCATGAAGACCTTCCGCACCCGCCGCGGCGGCGTCGATGCCGTCCGCGTCTACCGCGAGGAGTCTTCCCGCTCCGACGTGCTCGCCGTCGACTGGACCGAAGACGTCCAGGTCACCGCCGGCATCGCGGGCCGCCGCATCGCCGTCACTTGATTGGTTCGGCCGGCGTAGTGGAGTGCGCCGGCCCCTTGTTGGCACAAGAGAGATCATAGCACCGGCCCCGTCCGCCCAAACGGGCGGGGCCTCTTCACACCGCACCACGTCCGTTCGCCATGCCTTCCACCAATGTCACGACCACGCCCGCCGAGGCCGTTCCCCCGAACAGGCGGCGGCGCGCCCTTATCATCCAGAACAACGGAACCGAAAACATCATCTTCGCTTTCCGCGCCAACGTCACCGCCTCCGGCGCCGACGCCGGCCTCATTCTCACCCCGGGCGAATCCTTCACCGTCGGCACGCTCCCGCGTTCCGGCTATGACGTCGCCACGCCCGCCCTGCACGCCGTCGCCGCGTCCGGCACGCAGCAACTGCGTTGGGAAGAACTATGATGATCATCCTCGGACCACTCCCCGCCGATGTCGGCAAGCCGCCCGTCGGCCAACCCATCCGCAAGGGAGCCCCGGCGCCTCCGGCCCCGTGGCTCCTCGCCACCGGCGTTTGGAACGACAACGGACGCTGGTACGACACCGAAACATGGAACGACGGAGACTGACCCGTGAACCTTGAACACATCAACGACGGCGAAGAGGGCGGCCCGGTCCGCGAGAAGATCAACAAGGCCTTTGATGCCGTCGCCACCGCCGCCGCATACGACCTCGTTCTCGGCTTCTCCGGCAAGCCCGCCGACGCCGGCACGGACAAGCTCGTGCTCGCCCGCAAATGTGTCTTCGACCCCGCCGACGCGCCCGTTCACTTCGGCACAGCCGATGTCCCCGCCGCGGCCGCGGCGGCGTTCCACCTGAAGGCCGGCGAAACCACGCTCGCCGAGTTCGATTTTCAAGCATCCGCCGACGCTCCGACCATCGACACCGAGTCCCTGCCGGAATCCCCCGTCATCCTTGCCGCCGGTTCCGAAATCACCCTCACCGCGCCCGGGTCGGCCGACCCCGACCTCGAAGGCATCCGCATCACCCTGCGGCTCAAACTTACGGAGGAAGCCGAGTGATCCTGCGAAGCCCGAAGAGTTTTCCGCGCAGCGTGTTGATTCCGGGATCGTATTCCGAGGAAGCCGAAGCGGTTTTCTCGGTCATGACCACTCAGCCGGATGCTACGCGAAAGGGTCTTATAGACGATGTGGTTACAGGTCTCCAAGCCGCCGGTCTTTGGCCCAAGATGCATCGTCTATGGGTTTGGGCGGCCCATGATTCACAGGCGGCACTCATTGATTGGATCACGGCCACAGTTGACCTGACCCCCGTAGGCAGTCTCCTGCCTTTTGAAGCGGACAAGGGGTTTTATGGGAACGGTTCGGATTACTTTGATTCGGAAATGGAAACCGGACCCACCTTTTCCTACGATAGCCCCTTTGCGGGGATCGGATGCTGGCTTCTCGTTGGAATCAGCGGGGCCGATTGGGTGCCAATCGGAGATCATTATAATTGGCTCATCTTCCGTCCCCCCGGGTCCGGCCTCACCGGAGGAAATATACTCCGCTCCGGCGCACGATTGAACGGAGGGGCAGGTCATCCCGGTTGCTACTTTCTTCAGCGCGTCGGGAATTTTAATCAGGAAATCTGGCTGAATGGCGCATTGGCCAATTCAACAGGAGCCAACATCCCGGGCGCGCCCTGGTGAACCACATGAAATGAAACTTGCG
>JAFIGH010000067.1 GCA_020831525.1 Opitutales bacterium | reverse complement strand
GGCGGCGCTGGGCGGGGGCGACACGGAGCTGCGGGGCGCGCTGGCGGCGTGTTTCCCGGGTGAAGGCGATGAGGCTAGCGCCTTGGCGCGGTACCGTTTGCTGATGCTGGGGAAGGGTGCAGCGTCGAAGCGCGACGGGACGGGGTCGCGGATCGATCCTGCGGCGCTTGCGGAGGCGGCGTCCTCTGGGGGCGAACTGGAGGCGCATGAGCTGTTGCGGCTGCGGGCGCGGTTTTTCACGCACGGTAAGGCGCTGGGGACGGAGTTTTGGCTGAGCGAGGGGGCGGGTGCGGCGGCGTTGTCACGCCTGCGCAAGCCGCCTGGAGCACGGCCGGTGGATGTGCTGAAGAATGCGGGACTGGCGGTAGCAGGCGGTGGATTCGCGGTGGAACCACCGGTTGGTGGAGACCCGTGCAGCTGAACGATTCTGTTGAATGCGCATTGCAACTTCTGCGGCGGAATCGCGTCGCACGATGGAACCTAATCTCCGCAGTTGAATCGTCGCGACCCGATCCAAACTATTGCGCTGCAATGACTTGTCCGCTCAGTTCGAAGCACCTTCGAGGTGCGCATTCGGGATCGCCCAGACCGTTATACTCCAAAATCTTGACGCGTCTCATCGATCCATAGCGGCGTCAACTCGGTTGACAGAAAGTGATGTCCATGTCCGGTTTCGGTTCGTCGGCTGCGGCGTCCGCGCCTTTAGTTGGATTCGTGGTCCGCGCTTTGCGAACGCGCTGGCAGGAACTCTGGAGTTACTGCCAGCGCGGGTGATGATGGGCTTTGGAATCCATTGCTACGGTTTTGCATGTGCCACCGACGGTGGATAAGGTAAGCCATTGAAGATTTCATTTTCGCCGCGACATCCGGAACCAGCGTAGACCTCTCCGTGGTTCGTGCCTTTCGGTCAGCCGAAACCAATGATCCGAACCTTATGTCTGTAGCCCGGATGCAAATATTGCTCAGAGCTAAAAGAAAAAATTGGCAGAATTGTTCATGGATAAAGAATGGGGAGCTTTTGGCTGAATGTCTTGACCCCGCTGGTATATCACTAATATATCCCCGCATGATGAGCCGGGGGCTTCCGGGTGCGCACGCTCATGTGGGTGCCTTTGGTGCCGGACTTAGGGCTTGTTTTTTTGCATCCAGTGGAGGTTCTGGAGGACAAGACCGGTGCCGTTGGCGACGGCGGAGAGGGGATCTTCGGCAACGATGACGGGGAGGCCGGTGGCATCGCTGAGGAGCTGGTCGAGGTTGCGGATGAGGGCACCGCCGCCGGCGAGAATGAAGCCGCGGTCGACGAGGTCGGCGGACAGCTCGGGAGGGCAGCGTTCAAGGGCGTTGCGCACGAGTTCGACGATGGAGGAAACGGTGTCGTTCAGCGCTTCGCGGATTTCCTGTGAGGAGATGTGAAGGGTTTTGGGGAGTCCGGCGACGGAATCGCGGCCTTTCACCTCCATAGTCAGTTCTTCTTCGAGGGGCGCGGCGGAGCCGATCTTCATCTTGATTTCTTCGGCCGTGCGGTCGCCGATCATGAGATTATAGGCCCGCTTCATGTAGTTGATGATGGCGGCGTCAAGTTCGTCTCCGCCGACGCGGATGGACTTGGTGTAGACAACCCCGGAAAAGGAAATGATGGCGACTTCGGTGGTTCCTCCGCCGATGTCGACGATCATGTTGGCGGTGGGTTCCTCGATGGGCATGCCCACGCCGATGGCGGCGGCGACGGGTTCCTGGAGGAGGCGGACTTCTCGCGCACCGGCGTGGATGGCGCTCTCGCGCACGGCGCGGCGCTCGACTTCGGTGATACCGCTGGGGACGGCGACGACGACACGGGGCGGAACGAAGCGCATATTGTTGCCGACCTTCTGGATGAAGAAGCGCAACATGGCCTCGGTGATTTCAAAGTCGGCGATAACGCCGTCTTTCATCGGCCGGAGGGCGGTGATGTCGAGGGGCGTGCGGCCTAGCATGCGTTTGGCCTCTTCGCCGACTGCGATGACTTCGCGGGTGTCGTTTTTGATGGCGACGACGCTTGGTTCCCGCAGGACGATGCCCTTGTCGCGCACGAAGACGAGGGTGTTGGCGGTGCCGAGGTCGATGCCGATGTCGTTTGAGAAGAAGCCCAAGGTGATGCCTTTGAGGTGATTGGATAATCCGCCGGAGGTGGATCTTTGGTCAGATAAATCCAAGGACCGGAGAGACTTGTCAAAGCAGAATTGGCCGTTCCGCGCGGATTTGCGGGGGTGAGGCGGATTTGGCACCGCCGCGACCGCGCAAAAGGATTGAAATGGGCACCGGCGGGTCCATGCTCTGTTGGCAGATGTCGTTTGATCCCAATACCCGACCTTTCATGAGAAACGTGTTCCGCCCCGGCTTTTCCGTCATCGTTTGCTTGTTCGGCCTTGCTCCGTTGCTGTGTGGTCAGGCCACTTTGACAGACCTGCAGGAAGTGCGGCAGGGGTATATCGACGCCAACGGCGGTGCGGACAACCTCGCGGAGATCCAGAGCCTGCGCGTCTTCGGCACACTGGAGGAGGGCGGAGAAACCTACGAAGTGGCCCTTGTGAAGAAGCGCCCGTATTATAAGCGCATTATCCTCCGCCACGTTCAGAATGACCTCACGATCTCTCACAACGGCGAACAGACATGGCGGTTGTTCGAACGCCACGGCGCACCGGTGATGTTCGAGGTCATGGAGGGAGAAGATGCGTTCCGGTTCGAGAGTGACCGGGACTTCGACAGCCCGCTGGTGGCGGGTCCGCGCGAAGGGCAGCAAATGCGCCTTGCTCCTCCGGAGCGGATCGGCCGCTCGCAGTATTATGTGGTCGAGATCACGGAGGATGACGACCGGATGGAGATCCTCATCGAGCCGCGGACCTTCAAAGAGTACCTTACCCGCTCATATTCCTTCGTTGACGGGGAGCGTGTGGTGATGGAGTCGCGCTTTTATGATTATCAGAAAGTGAATGATGTCTGGGTGGCCATGCGGGTGGAGCGCTACCGCAACGGCGAGCATGTTTCGGAAATGCGCCTGAAGCGCGCAGAGATGAACCCCGGGGTTTTCAACTCCTTCTTTGATCCCCCGCGAATCTCGGCGGAAGGCCTCCGGGAGAACTGAGCCGGACGCGTCGATGCCGGAAACGATTCGTGCGGCGGGCCGGTTGCGGCGGGCATGGCTAGCGAAGGTGACTGCCGCGGCGGCGGTGCTGTGCGCCCTTGGGTATTTGTTTGTCCTGTATAGCGTGCCGTGGCTGGCCGGCCGGTGGATCGAGCGCGAGGGCGCGAAGTTCACGGGGCATCCGGTCCGTACCACGGTCGAGCATGCGGGGTTGCGTGGCGCTGCGTTCGGGCAGACGCGGTTCCGATACGCCGGGACGGATGTGGTGTGGCGGCGGCTCGAATTCGACTACACCTTGCGCGGTCTGTGGGACGGACGCCTCGAGAGCGTATTTTTGCTTGAGCCGGAACTCACGGTGGATGTCGGTGCATTTGAGGTTTGGCTACATGAAAATGTCTTCGTCGAGCCGTCGGCGCCGGATCCCGTGGACGAGCCGGAGGCGCCGCCCCCGCGCCCGCTGGAGGTCGCTGAGGCGTGGGTGCCGCCGCCGCTGCCGCATCCCGCTGTACTCTGGGAGACGCCGTTGCTCCTGTCGCGCCTGCGTGAGGCTCCGGTAGGCCGTGCGGGCGTGGAGTCCGGGCGGTTTACGGCGGCTTACGGCGGCGTTGCCGACGAGATGGATTTCGACCTTTTTTTCCGCCGTGGCGAGGCGGGAGCAGAGGGTTTTTTCCGGCTCAAGGGTCCGCACCTTTTCCAGCGGTTTGAGGCGACGCTGCCGCCGACGGACGACCGAGCCACGCTACGCCTCGCGGGATCGGTGGTGGATGGCGTGGAGTGGCTGCGCAGCCTCTTCCCGCCCACGGTGGACGTGCATCCGGACCGCTGGCTCCCCGCCGGCGCGGAGGCGAGGCTGCCCGAAATTCTGTGGGAAGCGGCGGTGGAGACGCGCGGAGATCTCCTCGAGCGCGGGGGCGGACTCATTGAGGCGCGGGATTTCACTTACGGTTCGGAGGGCTTTGAGGGCCGCTTCGACTCGCTTGTGCTTGGGTTTCAACTCGGACCCGATGCGGTGAGCCACCTTTCCTTCGGTGTCAACGGCTTGGCGGCGCGTGGGACGGATTGGTGGTTCGAGCCGGAGCAGGTGTCTCTCTTCTATTCCGCCGCGACAGAACGGGCCAAGGTGGAGATACCGAAGGTTTCCATTGGCGCGGACGGTATCGGCGCAGCGGAGGTCGGCCTGCGCCTGAGCCTTGCGCCGCGCGCGGAGTGGTGGACCTCGCCGATGGAGGGGGAGATCGGTTTGCGCGCGGTGAGTGCGGCGGGTCATGTCGTGGACTCCTTTGCCGTGCGGCTGCAGAACGAGGAAACGCTGCTACGCGGGGAGGTAAGTCCTTTGCGTTGGGACGGGTATCCGAACGCGGTGTTTCTCGACACGCGGTTTCTCGTGGAATCGCCGCTGGGAGTATCGAAGGAGTTTGAGATTGCGACGACGGCGGCGCGCGCGGCTGACAGCGGACTTCTCGCGCACGCCGCCCTACGCGGCCACGTGCAGGGAGGACGCATTCGCGGGGCGTGGGATTTATTCGGACAGGATAACGAAGCCCTCGGCGGCGGCACGCTGATGCGGCGGCACGAAGACGCTGCATGGGAAGCGCGTTGGCGCCTGCGGCTCCCCGGCGGATTCCTCGGGACATGGCTGGAGTTCTTGGAACCGGAGTCACTAGCGGGCGGATTCAACGGAGATCTGCATATTTCCGGAGCGGCGGAAGGAACGGATGCGTATGACCTCACGGCGGAGTTTACGGCTGAGTTTGAGGACTTTGGTTTCAAATTCGACGAAACAGCGGTTTCCGGAATTCACGGCGGGTTGTCCGGTACCTTCTCCGGCAGCACCGGCGGGGCTCTCGTCGAAGCCTCGGCCATGAGGGCGCGTGTTGGCGAAGACCTCGCCTTTACGGGGAGGGCCCGCTTCGACGTCACGCCGCGAGCCGTATGGAGCGAGTCCGTAGTCGAAGGCGAATTCGGCTTCGAATCGGTTGTTTGGCAGGAGGCGTCCGTGGATCCGTTTGTGCTGCGCGTTCGGCACGTCGAGGGGAAAACGGAGGTGACCGCGACGGACCTGCGCTGGCACCGCTTTCCCGCTGCCGCTTTGGCGGCGACGCGCATCGAGGCGCGGGAGCTATTCGGCGAACGGGCCGCATTGGAAGCGTCGTCGACCCTCGCGCGGTCCGATGACCGGAGCGCCGTGGCGAGGCTGGCGGGAACCGCTGTCCTTAAGGAGGGACGGACGGATGGAGGCTGGACGCTCGCTGATCGTGGTGGAAGGGCGCTTGGGGGGGGCTCGATCAAGCAGAGCGGGGAGGGTGCGCCATGGGAGGTGGACTGGGATCTTGAGTTTCCGGGCGCGGTGGCGGGCGGTTTGGCCGCTCTCTTCGGCGACGCGCTGCCGGTTACAGATATTGCGGGTCTTCTACGCTTACGCGGACGTGCCTCGGCGACCGATGGGATCGACGCACGTGCGGCGGTCTCGGCGGTATTTGAGGATATGTCGTTTCTTGCCGCCGGCACGGCGCGGTTCCGCGGTGTGTCCGGGGGGATCGCGATGCAATGGGTGGGGCTCCCCGCCATGGAGAGTGAACAGGAGGTACGGGCGGCTTCGGTGACGGCGGGCGATCTGGTTTTGCGCGATTTGCGCTTGCGCGTGCATTGGCCGCTGCCGCACCGTTTTGAAATCCGCGAACTGAGCATGCGCGTGCTTGGCGGCACGGCGCGTCTAGAGCCCGCGGTCCTTAACCCTCTCGAAGAATTCGGCGGCGACTTAACGCTCATCGTCGAGCAGATCGACGCCGCCGCGGTGGCGGCGTTGTTTCCCGACGAACGCTACTCTGTGGAGGGCCGGCTCTCCGGACGCATACCCGTGCGCTACGAGGGCGGACGGCTTCTTCCGCTTGCGGGCCGGTTGGAGATGTCGCCGGGGACGACGGCCCGTATCCGCCTTCTCGATCCGGAGCTTCGCGCGCAGGTGCTTTCCGGCATCGCGGACGACCCGCGCCTCCAGGTGCGGCGGAAACTGTCGGAGGCCCTCGAGCAGGGGATTCCGCTCAACGCCTATTCCATTCAGCTGTTCGATCCCGCTTCGCCCGATTTT
Source organism: Opitutales bacterium (assembly GCA_020831525.1). Lineage (GTDB taxonomy): Bacteria > Verrucomicrobiota > Verrucomicrobiia > Opitutales > Oceanipulchritudinaceae > SLLG01. Next base: position 23,500 of record JAFIGH010000067.1, on the reverse strand, counting down.
CCCGCTGTCATCCTTGCCTCCGGCGGTGTCCGCACCGCTGATCTCCGCGCGGATTCCGTATCCATTCGGCTGAATTATGCCTTGGAGGGCGTCGACTGGCGTAGCGGATTCGGCTGGATACTCGATTTACTCGAAGACTTTCAGCCATGACCGCTCAGTGTTTCCGGGAGCGGCCCCGTACCCTCACTCCCGCGTCTTCAAGGCGTCTTCGAGGCGGCTGAGAATCGTGCGTGCGATGTTCTGGTCGATGCAGTAGTGCACTTCGCGCCCGAGGCGCCGGTGGCGCACGATGCCCAGCGTGCGCAGGCGCGCAAGGTGGTTGGAGACTGTCGGCTGGCTGAGGTTGAGTTCGGCGGCGAGGCGCGAGACGCTGATTGGGTCTTTCGTATCGGGGCAATGCGGTAGCAGCGCGAGCAACCGGAGCCGGTTCTGGTCGCCGATCGTCCAGAGTTGTTTCGCGAGCAGGTCGCGGTCGCTGTCACTCATTTTTGCTTTTGCCATTGATTGAAATCGGGGGCGCGTCTTGACGTCCGCAGAGAACCGCGCATTGTTTCGAGTTTCAAGTTATTCTGATTTTAGAATATGTCAATGCTTGGCGGAAGGGTATTCCGTCCACGAAACCGGAAAGACTTTTGTATGAAAGAGAGTAAAGCACCGCAGGACTGGTATCGCGGTCAGGGCCACTGGGCGGGCGTTCCCGCGGCGCAATGGCAGGATTACCGCTGGCAGTTGCGCAACCGTGTGACGACGGTCGAGCGCTTGCGCGAGTTTATCGAGCTGACCCCGGAAGAAGAGGAGGGCTGCGCTCATGCGAACAAGAAGTTGGCACTGGCGGTTACGCCGTATTTTTTCAATCTGATCGACACGGATGATCCGGATTGCCCGATCCGCAAGCAGCTCGTGCCCCGTGGCGACGAGATGCGCGTGTCGCCGGAAGAGTTGCTCGACCCGGTGGGGGAGGAGACGGCGATGGGCGTGGACGGTCTCGTCCATCGCTACCCGGACCGTTGCCTTTTTCTCGTGACCAACATGTGTGCGGCATATTGCCGCTACTGCACACGCAGCCGCCTCGTCTCCAACGCTGAGGGACACGATTTTCACCCGAATTACGAGAATGCGTTGCGCTACATTGAGGAGCATCCGGAAATCCGCGATGTGCTCCTGAGCGGGGGCGATCCGCTCCTCCTTTCGGACAAGAAGCTCGATTACCTGCTCGGGCGTCTGCGGGCGATCCCGCACGTTGATTTCATCCGCATCGGCTCGCGTATACCGGTATTTTTGCCGCAGCGGGTGACGCCTGAGTTGCAGGACCTGCTCCGCCGCCACGGTCCCGTGTGGATAAGCATCCATGTGAACCATCCGCGGGAATGCACGCAGGAGCTGTACGACGCGGCGGAGCGGTTGAGCTTCGCGGGCGTGCCGCTGGGCAACCAAAGCGTGCTTCTGCGCGGCATCAACGACGATCTGGAGACCATGCGCGAGCTGGTACACCGGCTCCTGCGCATGCGTGTGCGTCCATACTACCTCTACCAGTGTGATCTTATCACCGGGTCGCGTCACTTCCGTGCCGACGTCCGAAAGGGCATAGACATCATCCGCGGGTTGCGGGGCTTTACCTCGGGTTATGCCGTGCCGCAGTTCGTCATCGACGCGCCGGGGGGCGGCGGCAAGATCCCTGTCAACCCCGAGTATATCGAGGAAATCAACGATGACGAGATTGTCCTGCGTAACTTCGCGGGCGACATCTACCGCTACCCGCTGCGTTCGCGCGAACCGGTCCCGGCGGGCGTCGGAATGCTTGTTTGAAGGAGCTGTCTGTGCGTTTTACGTTGCGCACCCGGGTCGCATGCTTCACGCCTCATAAGGCTGAAAAATGATGGGACGCGAACGGAAATATGTGATGATCGGAACCTTCGGGATCGGGACGGTGCTGCTGGCACTGGCCACCATCCTGACAGTCGGATCAATGCGTCTGTTCGCGCAGGATCAGGAGTTTGTGCTGTATTTCGACGAGTCGGTGAACGGTCTTTCGGTGGGCGCGCCTGTGAAGTTCCGCGGCGTGCCCATCGGGCAGGTGAGCGACATCCGTATCCGCTACAACCAGCGCGCCGACTCCGCCGCCATTCCGGTTTTCGGACGTGTGGATACCCGGCGTATCCGCGATGTTCTCGGTGTGGAAGTGGATTTCAGCGACCGTCGGCAGACGGAGGATTTGGTCAAGGCGGGCCTGCGCGGCCGTCTGCAACTGGAGAGCCTAATCACGGGCCAACTGTTCATTGAGCTGGATTACTTCGAAGATTCGGAGACGCCGTACCGCATGCACCAGAAAGACGCTGAATACAACGAGATCCCCACCTCGCCGTCGGTCATGGCCCGTGTGGGCACGACGACCTCCGAGCTATTCGCGCGGCTCGGCTCGATTGATTTCGAGGAGCTGAACCGGTCACTGAGGGAACTGCTTGAGAATGCCAACACCCTTGTCGAGGGCATCGACGGCCCGGAGCTGAGCCGGTCTTTCGTCGCCGCCGCCGATGCCGTGGCCAAGTTCGCCGGCGACGGATCAATGGAGGAGCTGATCGAGGAAGCGAAGGAGACGATGATCGCCTTCCGGCGGGTGGCGGATGACCTCGCAGACTATGCCGGCCCCTTTGCCGGCGACGCACGGGCTCTGATGGAACGGCTGACGCTTGCCGTCGATACGTTTGATGAGATGGCTGAATCGATAGATTCGGCAGTCTCGCCGGACTCTGCCGCGCGCGCCGCCTTCGCCGAGGCCATGCGCGAGTTCACGCTCGCCGCGCGCGCCATGCGCGAACTGGCCGAATACCTTGAGCGCAATCCGGGCGCCATCCTCTCCGGAAGGGAGCCGCGAAAATGAATATACCCCCCTGCGTGAAGTCCCCGGCCGCCTGCCGCCGTGTATCCTTTTTTTGCCTTGGCGCCTGCCTGCTCGCTGTGACCGTCGCGTGCGTGCCGTTCCGGCCCGTGGAAGATGAAGGCCGCTTCTTCACCATGCGTCCGGCGGAAGACGTGTCCCTCGCCGAAGACGCGCCTTCTGTTCGCGTTGATGCACTACGGGTGCCTGCCTTTCTCGACGGGCGCAAGATCGCCGTGCGGCGGGCCGACGCGGAGGTCGACTACAACGCGGTGCGGCTTTGGAGCGAGCCGTTCGGGGACGAGGCGCGGGAGACACTGCGGGCGCACCTGCGTCTGCTCGGCATCGACACGCCCCGCGAGGGCACGGGGACACTCGGGCGCGTCTCCGTATCGATCGACCGGTTTGACGCGACCGAGGACGGAGATATCCGACTTGAGTCGGCGTGGACATGGGCGCGCGAGCGCAGGGAGCGGCCACGGCGTTACCATTTCGACGCCGACAGTTCATGGCAACCCGGCGACCATGCCTCGCTCGCTCTCGGCAAAAGCGATCTTCTGCGCCGCCTCGCCGAATCCATGGCGGAGGTGTTGCTGGGCGAAGATTGATCCGACCGGAGATCACCCGTCGCCGGACTGCTCCGCCTCCCAGCGCTCTTCGGCGCGCAGCACCCGCCGGGCGTAGGCGGTGAGGTACACGGTTATGCCGAGGGTGAGTAGGAGCACAGCCGCGAGAATGGCGAGACGCAGGTGGTCGCCGGGTCCGGGCGATGGTTCGAGACCGGTGCGCCCGGCGTAGCCAACGGCCACATACAAAAACGTGCCCGGAAGGATGCCGACAGCGGTTGCGGCCACGTAGGAAACAAGCCGCACGCTGGTGAGCCCGAGAACATAGTTCAGGACCGGGAAAGGAAAAACCGGCGATAACCGCAGAAGCGCCACCACCCGCCATCCTCTGCGCGCCACGGCGCGGTCAAGCGCCTTGAGCTTGCGGCGTTCGCGCGACCAACCGCGGACCCAGTCGCGGGCGGCGTAGCGGGCGATGAGAAAAGCCGCTGTCGCCCCGAGCGTCGCTCCGGAGACTGCCGCCGCCATGCCCCAGCCCGGACCGAAGGCAAAGCCAGCGCCGAGAGCGAAGAATGTTCCTGGGACAAAGAGCACCATGGCTACCGCAAAGACCGCGATGAAGACAACGATCCCCGCCGGTCCGAGACCTGCGACAAACTGGTTGAAATCAGCCATCCAGTTGCCGACCGGCAGCGTGCGGGCGAGGACAATGAGAACGACGATGCCCGCGATAAGGGCGAGCCCGCGGATCCACACCGCGGAGTGTGTTTCAGCGGGTCCTGGCGGCGAGGGTTCTTCGCTGGGACCGGCGTTCATGCTCTCCACTCTCCCCGGAGATTCGGCGCGGGGACAACCTTTTCGCTGGTTTACGTGCAATTTCTTTCCGCCGGACCGCGCGGATCGGGTTCACTCGTAACGCAGGGCCTCGACGGGGTCGAGGCGGGCGGCGCGCAGAGCGGGAAAAAAGCCGAAGGCGATACCGATGAACGAGCAGACAATCACGGCGACGCCGATCCAGAACCACGGGATTATCATGGGTACGCCGATGGTGGCGGCGACGGCGTTGCCCGCGGCGAAGCCGAGGAGAATGCCGATGACGGCCCCGAACTCGGAGAGAAAGACCGCTTCGAGGAGAAACTGCGTGAGAATATCGCGGCGGCGCGCGCCGATAGACTTGCGCACGCCGATCTCACGCGTGCGTTCGGTGACGCTCACGAGCATGATGTTCATGATGCCGATACCCGCGCAGACGAGGGCGATGGCACTGATGAGCAGACCGCCAATGCCGACAATGTAAGCGATCTCCGCGAAGGCGTCCTGTAGTGCGTCGTTGGTGAAGATGTCGAAGTTGTTCGGATCTTCCGGGGCGAGACCGCGGATGATCCGCATCTCGGTGACAGCGAGTTCGATGGCGCTGCGCATGGTGAGCATGTCGGGGGCCTGCACGGTGATGTTCATAGTGCGCCAGCGGTGCCAGTGGTTGGCGACGAACCGTGTCGACGGAATAAGGGCGATGTTGTCGAGCGAGGAGCCGAAGCGGGTGCCTCGTTCCGTCAGCACACCTACGACTTCGTAAGCCGCGTTGCCGAGGAGGATGCGTTCGCCGAGCGGATCGAGACTGGGAAAGAGCGATTCTTCAATTTCGCGTCCTATGACAACGACCGGGCGGTTGAACTCGATGTCAGTGGAGGAGAGGTTGCGGCCGTACGAGATTTCGTAGTTGTTGGCGGCTGCGTAGTGCTCGTTTGTGCCAACGATGCGGATACGCGGAGAGGTGCGGCGGTCGCCGAAGCGTGCGCGCTGTCCGCCTTGCGATTCGTTGGCCGTGACGGCGAATCCCTCGGCGGCGAGCGCGGCTTCAAGGGCGAAGCCCTGCCGGGGTGTGATGTTCGGGCGGCCGCGCCAGCGGCTGCGCACCCCGCCCATTTGGATGTCGGGGTTGTCGCGCATGACCTGGAAGGTGTTGGCCCCAAGCACGGCGAGACCCGAGTCGATGCTCTGCCGTACGGCGGAGAGTGCCGTCATCACGCCCACAACAGAAAATACCCCGATGGCGATCCCGAGAATGGTGAGAAAGGAGCGCAGACGGTTTCCGCCGAGCGAGGCGGCGGCGAGTCGCAGTGTATCGGCGAACCGGATGCGTCCGGCCGAGCCCGGACCGTTGCGGGGAGGGTCACTCATGGCGAAGGGCTTCGGCGGGGTCGAGGCGCGAGGCTTGAAAGGCGGGGACGAATCCGGAGAAAATGCCTGTGGCAATGGAAACAACAACCGCCGCGACGATGAGTTGCGGAGAAAGGATGAAGGGGAAAGCGGGGACGATGGCTTCGAAAACGAACTTCAGCGCAACAGTGAGTGCGAGGCCGACCGCTCCGCCGATAAGACAGATGCCCACCGCCTCCATGAGGAACTGGGCGAGGATTGTGCCGCGGCGTGCGCCGAGGGCGCGACGCGTACCGATTTCGCGGGTACGTTCGCGCACGCTCACGAAGGTGATGTTCATGATCCCGATCGCCCCGACGAAAAGCGCAAGTCCGGTGATGAAGAAGCCGCCAATGGCGATCTGTGTCTTTACGTTGCCGATGGTGTCTTCGAGCATCTCCGTCTGATTGATTTCGAAGTCGTTTTCCTGCCCGGGGAGGAGTCCGCGGATACGCCGCATCGCCCCCTCGAGTTCGCTACGGGCCTCGTGGAGCGAAGCGTCGGGGCGCATTTTCACCCTCACGTGGGTGTGCCAGTTGCCGCGCTCAAAGCGGCGCAGGGCGGACAGCGGCATGGCCGCTTGGTTGTCGAAGCTCTGCAGGCCGAGAAAACTTCCCTGGCGGCGGAAGACACCGATGACTTCGTAGCGCAGACCGCGGATGCGCACCTCCTGACCAATGGCGGTTTCGCGTCCGGTCTCGAAGAGCGCCTCCGCGACATCGTACCCAAGGATGATGACGTTGCGCCCTGAGACGTACTCGGCGTCGTTGAAAAAGCGGCCGAATTCAATATCGGCCCGGTTTACATAGCCGTATGCTGCCGTGGTGCCGACGATGTATACGTTGGAGACGGATTCGCCGCCGTGCTGGATGGCACGGAAAGAGAGGGCGCAGGGGACGGCGGCTTCCAGCGCGGAGTTCGGCGTGTCGAGGATGATTTCGTTGAGCAGGCGCGCGTATTCGGTCCGGAGGGTGGGGCGGTTGCGGTAGCGCATCCAGTCGTCGCCTGCGCCGCCCCATGGCCAGCGCTCGACGTAGAGCAGGTCCGTGCCGAGCATGTCTAGGCTGTCGGAGAATCCCTTGTCGAGCCCGTTGACGGCCGTGCCCATGAGGGTGACGGCCATGACGCCGATGATGACGCCGAGCGCGGTGAGGAGCGACCGCATCTTGTGGGCGCCGATTTGCTCCGCCGCGATGCGGGCGTTTTCCGCAAATTCGGTGAAGATACGGCGCATGGGGGCGGGCGGAGGTTCAGCGGGCGGTCGTCTGGCCGAGGGCGGGGAGGTCGACGGGTTCGTCGCTCTCGATGCGGCCGTCGCGCAGGCGTACGATGCGGCGGGCGTGGCGGGCGACGTCGTCCTCGTGGGTGACGACGATGAGGGTATTGCCCGCGCGGTAAAGGCTTTCGAAGATGACCATGATGTCCTCGCCCGTGCGGGAATCGAGGTTGCCGGTGGGCTCGTCGGCGAGAATGACAGACGGGCTGTTGACGAGCGCCCGCGCGATGGCGACACGCTGGCGCTGGCCGCCGGAAAGCTCGTTCGGGCGGTGGTGGGCGCGGTCGGAGAGGCCGACGATTTCGAGCGTGGCGCGGGCGCGCTCGATGCGCTCGTCGTGGCGCATGCCCGCGTAGACGAGGGGAAGCTCGACATTGCGCAGGACGGTCGCGCGGGGCAGGAGGTTGAAGCTCTGGAAGACGAAGCCGATACGGCGGTTGCGGATGTCGGCCAGCTCGTCGTCGTCCATCCCGGCGACGTCCTCGCCCTCGAAAAGATAGTGTCCGGCGGTTGGGGTGTCGAGGCAGCCGAGGAGGTTCATGAGCGTGGACTTGCCGCTGCCCGACGGGCCCATGACCGCGACGTAGTCGTTTTCAAGGATGTCGAGGTCGATGCCGTCGAGGGCGCGGACGTAAATTTTGCCGAGGTCGTAAACGCGCTCCACGCCCCGGATTTCAATGAGGGACCGCCGCGCGCCCGCCGCTGTGTGTGCCGCGCTCATGACCGGGAGCGGGTGCCGCCGAAGCCCGGTGGTGTATCTCCCGGCGACTCCACGCGAACCGCGCTGCTGTGCTCCAGTTCGCGGGTAAGAACGCTATGGCTGCCCGTGACAACCGTCTCGCCCTCGTCGAGCCCGGACTGGATCTCGATGAAGCGTGTGTCCGCGATACCGGTGCGGACCCTGCGCAGCTCTGCCGCGCTGTCGTTGACGACGAAGACCACGCGTTCGAGGGTGTCGCGTCGTCCGCGGCGCCGGTTGTCGTTGTTGTAATCGTTTTCCGCGGACTCGCTACTGTCAGCCTCTTCGCCGAGGGCCGAGCGCACGACATCCGGCCGGCGCACCGTGACGCTCTGCAGGGGCACGCGAACGACACCGGTGACCGTCTCGGTTTCGATGTCGGCGGTGGCGGTCATGCCGGGGCGCACGCCGGGAGGCGGTTCGTCGAGGAGGATTCGGACGAGGAAGGTGGTGAGCTGCTCCTGCGTGCGATCGCCCGCGGTGTCCGCGGTGTTGGCGATCTCCGTCACCCGCGCCGGAAATCGTTCGTCGGGAAAGGCGTCGATCTCCACGAAGGAGCGGTCGTCCAGCTTGACGTTGATGATGTCGCTCTCGCTCACGTCGACGCGGACTTCGATGGCATCGAGATTGGCGAGGCGCATGATTTCCGTGCCTTCAAACTGTCCGGTGCCGACGACGCGGTCGCCGGGTTCGGCGTTGAGCCGTGTGATGGTGCCGCTCATGGGGGCGTGGATGCTCGTCTTGCCGAGAAGGTCGCGCGCTTCCTTGAGCTGCATTTCCTGCTGCTCAATGCGGTAGGTGGACGCCTCGTGCGAGGCGCGCTCGATTTCCACGCGGGTCTTGGCTTGGTCGAGCTGTTCGCGCGCGGTGAAGCCGCGCTCGTGCAGGTCTTCGACGCGGCGCAGATCGAGCTGCGCCTGTAAATACTGTGCCCGTGCCTGTGCGCTCTGCGCGCGTGTGGCGCGCAGGGAGGCCTCCTGTTGCGCGACTTGCGCCTCCAGGGTGTCGGGGTTGATGCGTGCGAGGAGATCGCCGCGCTCGACGCGCTGGCCGTCTTTGACCGGAAGCTCAATGATCTCGCCGGAAACTTCGGACGAGATGCGCACTTCCACGACCGGGTGGATTTTGCCCGCCGAGGTGACGACGCTTGTTATGTCTCCCCGGTCCGCTGTCTGCACGGTGACGGCGAGCGAACTGTCTTTCGGGCGCAAGGCGGCGGCAGTGACGGCGGCAACAACAACAAGCCCGATACCGAGTATTATCCATCCACGGGTCTTTTTACGTTTTTTCATTTGGAGGTTTTGGGGTTTTGTGGCGCGGATCCAAAAAGGAAAAGCAAATTCGCGTCTCGTGGACGGGTTCGCTACAGCCGGGCTAGGGTGCCTCGACTTCGTCCCAGGCGAACCCGTGGCGCTCGAGCAGGGTGCCGTCGATCCGGTGGAGATCGACCTCCGCGCGGATGCGTTCGATAACGGCGCGCAGTCGGCTGCTGCGGGCGTTGTCGAGGTCTCGCTGGCTTTCGAGAACGGCGCGGAAGGTGGAGAGACCGGTCTCGTAGCGGCTGCGTTCCTGTTCGAAGGACTCCTCCTGAAGCTCAAGCGTCAGACTGGCGGCGCTCAGACGCTCCTCGCTTGTACGCAATTGCCGCCAGGCGCGGCGGGTCTGCTCGAGGAGGCGCTGCTTGATCTCCATGAGGCGGACCTCCTCCTGCTCAATGCGGCGCTCGGCTTGGCGAAGCCCCGCCCGTTCCGCCGCGAAGCCCCACGGCATATTGAACTGCACGCCCACCCGCCAGAAGTGGCCGTCTTTGTTCAACGCGCTCTCGTATGCGTTCCAGCGGTCGTCGATGTCGACGCCCAGAACACCGACACCGGCGGACAGGTCGACGGTGGGGCGGGTGCGGTCGCGCGCGACGACGCGGTCGAGGCGGCGTTGCTCCACGATGCCCTCCTGCACGAGAGTGTCAGGATTCTGGTCGAGGGTGCGCCGCCACACGGTGGAAAAATCCGGGGGATCACCAAAGGATTCCGGCAGACTGCTCACTCGGCTGGTGGCGTCGAGGGCAAGCGATTCTTCGAGCGCACCGAGGAGGATAAGCAACCGGTCGTGGGTGGCTTCCACCTCCTGCTGAGCGAGAAGAATGTCCTCCTGCCTCTCGGCGAGATTGGCCCGTGCCTGCAAGACGTCGAGCCGGGTGGCAAGACCGAGGCGCTCGCGCTCCCGCGTCTCCTCGAGGAGTGACTCCGCCACGCGTATGCTGGACTCCCGCAGTTCGCGGTCGCGGTAGGCATAGGCCAGTTCCCAGTAGGCGGTCTCCGTTTGCGCGAGGACGTCGAGGATGGCATTGCGGAAGCGCAGGCGCTCCGTCTCCGTCCCGATGCGCGCGCGGCGGAGCTGGGCGAGGTTGACCTTGCGCCCGAAACCCTGCCAGAGCGATTGATTGAGGCCGAGGGTAAACTCCGCGTCACGGGTGCCGATCGCCTGCTCGGCATTGGTGTCGCGCTCGACAAGCGCCGTTTCCGCCGTGACGGTGGTTCCCGTCGAAAACGGCTGGCGCGCGCCGAAGGCATAGCGCCGCGTTGTTGTCTCCGTGCCCTCCGTCACGTCCGTGGCAACCGGACGGTCGCGGCGCGTGTAGTCGGCCGTGCCGAAAAGGCTGAAGTCGAAGGCTGCTTCCTCGATTGCCTCGTCGTCTGCCGCGATCCGCGGATCCAACCGGGCAATTCCCAGCGAGAGATTGTGCTCAAGGGCACGGTGGATGGCTTCGCGGAGCCGGAGAACCGGACCCTCGTCCTCCGGCACCGGTGTGTCGGCCCCGGAAAACGCCGCGGACGAGGATAGGCCCGCGGCAATAATAAAGATTTTAACTTTTCGAAACATACGCGTGAACCGCACAACGGTGGGCATAAATTCCGCCGTGGCAACACGCAAGGTTACGCTCCGGCGCGGTTGGTGCGCGTGCCTCTCCTCCATGGCAATGGCCGACTCCCCTCGCCTTGCGCCGCCGCTTCTCCGTCAACAAATTAATCTCCGGATTAAGTAATGTGTCAAATAATTTAATTCATAATTAAGATAATGTCTTTATTTATCCCGTAGTTGTATATTTAGGCAGCGGTGGCTTTTGTTGTCCGCGGGTGGTGGCGCGCGCTCCGCACTTCAGCCGAAGAGCGCCTGGACATTCTGCTTCCATGAGAAGCGGCGTGGGATACGGTCGGCTGCCTGGGCACCAAGGCGGTTGCGGAAGGCGGGATCGCGCAGGCAGGACTCGATGGCGGAGGCAAAGGCGGTGGGATCATCCGGTGGAACAAGCAAGCCGGTTTCGCCGTTCTCGACGGCTTCCACGGTTCCGCCGGTGCGGGTGGCGATAGAGGTCAGGCCGAAGAGTCCGGCTTCGAGGATGGCGAGGCCAAGGCCTTCGACGCTTTTCGGCAGTTCCCGGCTCGGGAAGAGGAGGAGGTCGGCAGAGCGGAAGATGGCGGCGATCTGGACCGTGTCGAGTGTGCCGAGGTAGTGCAGGGTCACACCGCTGGCGCGGGCTTGGCGGCTGAGTTGGCGGGCGTAAGACGGTTTTCGGGCCGGACCGATAATGTCGTAGTGGATGCGCGAGCGTAGATCGGCGGGCAGGCGGGCAATTGCGTCGAGGGCGAGGTCTATGCCTTTGCGGGGATGTACGCGCGCGATGGAGACGAGGTGAAAGGGGCGGGGAGGAGCGGCTGGAGCGAAGCCCGGTTGGTCGACCGTGTCCGCGCGGGCGGGGGCGAGCGCGGCGAAGGCGTGCGCGGGGGCGCCGGGGACGATGACAGTTTTCGCACTGGCACCGGGCACAGTCTGTTCCAGCAGGTCTGCGACATAGGCGGAGACGACGCCGATGCGGTCGGCGCGGGCGCACAATCTCGCGAGTCGGGTGCGCCGGTGCGGCCAAGCGCCGAGGTAAAGCAATTCGGATCCGTGGAAGGTGAGCACGAGGCGCCCCGGCCGTGGGAGACCGAGCACATCGGCATAAAGCCACAGCCGGAGGGGCCCGGGCTCGGGCAAATAGAGCGTGGTTTGCGGCCAGTTGACCGGCGCGCGGCGGAGGGCGCGGCGCAGGCGGAGGCGGTCCGGCCAGTTTTGATTGCCGCGCAGTCCAATGCGGCGCACGACAAAAGGCAGCCCTGCGTCGCCCGGGAGCGCCGCGGCCCCGGGAGCCCAGACGACGGCTTCCCGACCGCATTCCGCGGTGGCACGCGCGGTTTCTTCCACATAGGTTGCGATACCCCCGCGCGCGGGGGCGAACTCGTTGGTGAGTGTGAGGACCGGGCTGTCGTCGGGCGCTTCCATGGAGCAATTAACTTGTCTCAACCGGGGTGCCATCTAGTTTCTCAATCCTTTGCCCATGGCCAGCACAATCCGTAACGGCGCACGAGTCTTGGTGACGGGCGCCCGCTCGGGGTTGGGGCGCGCGTTTGCCGCCGCGCTCGCTGCTGAGGGGCTGCGGGTGACAGGGACGACGCGCGGGGACGCTGCTGCTTTTCCTGAAGGTGTCGAACCGCTGCACCTTAACGCCTCGGCAGACGGAGTGGAGGTGTTTGTGAAAGAAAACGCCGCGCTGCTAGACGAGGTTGAGATCCTCGTGAACAACGCGGGTTCGGGCGTGTTCGGTCCGCTCTGCGCCGTCGGTCCGGAGGCGCTGCGTGTGCAGATGGAATCGCTCGCACTCGCACCGCTACGCCTCGCTCAACGCGTATTTGAGCCAATGCGGGCGCGGGGCGGAGGATCGATTGTGAATGTGTCGTCGCTTGCGGCGGAGTTTCCGATTCCATTCATGGCTCCCTACAATGCCGCCAAGGCGGCTCTATCGCAGGGTACGCGATCACTCATGCTTGAGGCGCGGGGCACGGGGGTGCGGGTGATCGACCTGCAACCGGGTGACTACAACACCGGCTTCAACGCTGCTATGGAGCGTGCGCGGGAGGGGGGAGACGTCCGGTGCGCACGCGTGTGGGGAATGGTCGAACGGCACCTTCGGGCCGGACCTCCGCCCGAGGCTGCCGCCGCGGTGTTGTTGAAGGCGCTGCGGCGCGGGCGCTCGCGCACGGTGCGTTGCGGCGGATGGATGCAGGTATGCGGCGCTCCCCTCGCGCGGAGGTTCTTCGGCGACGCCATTCTGCGCCGTGCGATTGCCCGGTATTACCGCCTCGATGCATGAAGCTGCTCATCCTTCAGGACCAGTTGCGCGTCGGTGGCACCGAGCGCCAGTCGCTCTTTCTCGCCCGGTTCTTCCTCGACCGCGGGCACGATGCGCGCCTCCTTGTTTTTTCGCCGGGCGGGGAACTGGCGGACGAACCCGCGGGGATGGGGATTCCGGTCGATTTTCTCCAGAAGCGAACTCGCGGTCTGCCGCTCTGGGCTCCGGGCCTGATGCGCGCCGTGGCCGGAAGCGGAGCGGATGTCATCCTGTGCATGGGCCGCACCGCCAACTGCTATGCGGGTTTTGTGCAGCGACACTTTCCGGATAAGGCAGTGATCGGCACGCTGCGCACGGGAAAGACGCTCTTTCCGCTTCATCACTGGTCGATGGGCGTCGTGCGCGGAGTTCTTGCCAACAGCAACTGGTGGGCTCGGCGCATGCGCGACCGCGGCGTTCCGGCGGAGCGGGTTCACGTAGTGCATAATTCTGTCCTTCTGCAACGTCCGGAATCGGAAGCCGAGCAGGCGCGGGCCGCGGCGCGGGAGCGGCACGGTGTCCCCGCCGAAGCCTGCCTCTTTCTCAACGTGGCCACCTTCCGGCGCGGCAAGCGGCACATGGACCTTCTACGCGTCATGGGCGACCTGCGCGACGCCGATCCCCGCCTCGCGTGGCGGCTCTGGCTCGTCGGCGACGGACCGGAGCGCCGCCGCTGCCAACGTTGGGCCGCGGAGAACGGACTCGGCAGCCGCGTGCGGTTTTTCGGTTTTTCCGCCGATCCACTTCCATTTTACAGTGCGGCTGATGTTGCTGTGTCGACCTCTCTCGAGGATTCCCTGCCGAATTTTCTCATTGAGGCACAGACGATGGGGCTGCCCGTCGTCGCCTTTGATTGCCGGGGTGCCGTCGAGTGCTGTGATCCGGGCACAAGCGGATTTATTTTGCCGCCCGGCGAACTCACTGCCTTCCGCGACGAGTGTCTTCGCCTTGCGCGCGAGCCCGCCGTGCGCCGCCGCGCGGGTGCCGCTGCCGTTCCCTTTGCGCGCCGGCGCTTCGCTCCGCTTCCGCAGGCCGAGGCCATCGAACGATTCCTCCTCTGCCATGCCGCGGCTGTCTGTGGCAATACGCCGGGTCATCCGTTGTCATGACCATGATCGCGCACGAGGACCGGAGCGCTCTTCGGCAAGCCGGGCTTGGGGTGTTACTGTTGCCGCAGCCCCGTCGAGGGCCAAAATAGCAAGCCCGCGGATGAGGCCCACGGGTCGGTGAACGGCTATACCTCTGCGGTGTTGCCGTGCAGCCATGCAGCGAAGTCGTCGTCGTCGCGGAGGGTGCGGACGGGGGCGCAGGCGGGGTCGATGAGGTCTCGGAAAGCGGGTTCGGCGAAGCGGCGGCAGTGCAGGAGAAGGCGGACGCGCTGTCCCGGGGCGCGCACGAGACGACCGATGGCTTGGTTGACCTTGGTCATGCCGGGGATGCGGTAGGTGTGGTGGAAGGCGGCTTCGGCGCCGAGGTGGCGGGCGGCGTCGCGGCGGGCTTCCTGAAGGGCGTTGACTTCAGGGAGGGCGGGACCGACGACCATGGCGGCTCCGATGCGTCCGCCGAGCAGGTCGATGCCTTCGGCGAAGCCAGTGCCGAGAACGAGAAAGAGGGCGTGCGCGCGGATGAGGCTCTCTTCGATGAACTCGTGTTGTTCGGCGAGGCTCAGACCGCGGGGCGGGAGGGCGGCATCGAAGCCGGGATCGAAAGTCTGGCAGAGCCGGGCGATGTCCCCGGCGTATTTGTAGCTGGGAAAGAATACGGCAGCGGGGGCACCGAGGGCTGCGACAAGGCGGCGGACGGTGTGCGCGGTGTGCGGCTGGCTGCGCGGGCGCTGGCGCAGACTGGTGTCGACTCGGGCGTCGATGGCGACGTCGAAGCTGCCCGCGCGCCACGGGGCTTCTGCTTCGAGGAGGGAGACCTGCGCGGGATCGAGCCCGAGGGCACGGCAGGCGTTGTCAAAGGGGCGAAGCGTGGCGCTCATGAAGAGGGCGTGGCCGAAGGACCGGATGGATTCGGCAATGAAGGGCGCGGCGTCGAGGCAGGTGATGCGCACGGCACCTTTGGCGGGCGACCAGACGAGGGTTTCAGCGCGGTGGTCGCGCAGGCGCTCGGTGTCGAGGAGGTCCCACAGGATTTCCCGTGCGAGATCGGAGATTTCCTCCATCGGGGGGAGGCCTTGGCGCAGGTGGTCGACGACGGCCTCGATTGCGCCGGTGAAGGCGTAGGCGGCGTCGGGCGGGGGCGGGGTTTGGCGGGGAAAGCGCTCGCATTCGCGGGCGAGTTCGTCGAGGAGATCGGGCAGGCGGGTGAGGGGAAAAGCGGCGGCGAGTTCGCCCGCGACGAAGTGGAGGGCGTCGGCGGCGAAGGCGGCGGACCATCCCTCGGCGGCCCGACCGGGAAGGTTGTGGGCTTCGTCGACGACAAGGAAGGTGCGGCGGGGGTCGAAGCCCGGTTGGGCAAGAAAGACGCCGGCGTGGCGCGGGGAGAAGATGTAGTTGTAATCGGCTACCCAGATGTCAGCCCAGCGCAAGAGGGCGCGGGTCAGTTCGTATGGGGGCAGTTGGTGGAGATCGGCGTGCCGGACGGTCGCCGCGAGGTCGACGGTGCCCGCGTGGAAGAGGCTGGGCGGATCGACACCGGTCTCGTCGACGGCGCGGTGCAGATCGGGCGGAGTGGCGCCGGGACCGTGCTCGAGGCGGCTGCGCATTTGCAGGTAATTGAAGGTTTCGGCCTCGGCGGAGCGCATGGCCGCGAGCTGCTTGCACACCTGCAACTGCCCGGTTGACTTTCCGGTGAGGTAGACAACCCGGTCGACGAGTCCGTCGCGTAGGCGGTCGAGGGCGAGTTGGAGGGCGACGCCGGTCTTGCCGAACCCGGTGGGGGCTTCGAAGAGGGTGACGGGTGCGCGGTCGAGGGCTTCGCACAGGCGCGCGGCGGTGGTCTCCTGGCCGGGGCGGGGCGTGGCGAAGGGCGGGCGGAAGTCCATCCCACGGATGCGCGCGGAGTGCGCCCGGCGGGCTTCGAGGAATTGGGTGAGGCGGTTGAGGCAGGCCTCGAAGCGGGCGGCGCATTCGCGCACAGGGTGGACCTGCGTGAGGCCGTGGTCGATGTCGACGAGGACCAGCTCGGTCTCAACGGGGGAGTTTCCGGAGGCCTCCGATGGTCCTTCGGCGACGGGCAGGAGTGAGCTGTAAACGGCGGCTTGGTCGAGGTACTCGGCGTAGTCGGCTTCGATGTCTTCGACCGGCAGGGGAAGGGCGCGCCGCACTGTCTTGACCTCACGTACGAGGGTGCTGTCCGGGCCGCGTACGACTTGGTCGATCCGGCCCTGCACAGTGAAGTGCCAAGAAAGGTAGGTGCGGCTGCCGTCGAGGGGGACTTCGAAGGCGGCGCTTCGTTCGCTGTCACCGGAGATCTCCGCCGTGAGCCGGTCGCGCAAGGCGCGGTGCCAGTGCTGTCCGGCTTCGGCCCGCCAGCGTCCCTCAAAGACAGCTGCCTTGCGCGGGGGCGGCCCGGCGCGGAAGGTGGCCAGCTCGGTGGCGGCGAGAGTGACCGAGCGTTCGCTGAAGTCGATGCGCATATTGCCGCTCGGTCCGGGGGTTAGCGGGCGGCGCCGTCTCCTTCCACCACAACAGCAACCCACGCGCCGCCGGGGTCCGGTGTGCTCAGGTCGATGAGGCCCTTTTCGAGGATGGTGTTCAATGGGGCGCGCCACTCCGCCCGCTCGATGTCGAGCCAGTGAATGCGGTAACTGTCGCGCGGGGCGGCGGCCAGTTGCACATGCCCTCCGGCCGGCAGGTAGACTGCGCTGCCCTGCCCGGGCCGGATGAGGCAGAAGGCTTCGTTGGGTTCGCGCTGGCTGAGGCGCTCATTGGCCACGCGGCTCTGGTACACCGGAAAGCGATCGACAAAGGCCCGCATCGCGCGGATGTGGGTGCGCGCGGTGTCGGAGAGCCCAATGCCGACGGGCGGGCGGTGGAACCGCACGGAGGCGCAGCCTGCGAAGACATTGCGCCAGAAGCGCTCCGTGCCGTCGCGCTCGCTCCCGTACCGCCCTGTATCGGCCCCGTAGATTTTGACGTTGTTGAGTGGCCGGGGGCGGTTGCTCATGGCCAACCGCGTGCGAAACCGGATAAGGTTTTTGTAGTGGTTTTCTCCGGACTGGTGGTTGTTCTGAGAGATGTCGCAAAAGCCGTAAAGGTCGGGGTGGCGCCAAGTGGCCTCGTGCATGGAGTGGTTTATGTCGTGGGCGTCCCACATCTCCGTACAGAATACCCCGCGCCCGATATTCCTCGCCTCTGCCTTGATGTACTCGGCCCAGTAGCGGCCCCACTCGGGAGACTCATTGGTCTCGTTGTCCATGCAGTAGAGGATGTGGTCGTGCGGGAGTGTGCGCTTAAGGATGCGGTCGACGAAGGCGCGCTGGTAGTTGAGGAGAACGGCGTTGTTCTCGAGTTTCGGGACGGAGCGGAAAAACGGGTTTTGCCGCTCGGAGGGGTGACCGGGGTAGTCGGTGTCGAGGCGGGATTCCGCCGCCGGGTAGTTGCGGTTGTTGGCCGGGTTGAAGGGATTCTCGTGCCACGGTTCGCGCGCGAAGTCGAAGCGGTCCCAGATTTCGACCTGTATGACGATTCCCAGCTTTTTGCAGAGTTCCACGCAGCGCTCAAAGCGCGACCAGTATTCGCGGGAGGGCTGGTTGAGGTCGTATAGCCCCCCTTCTCCGCGCTCGAAAGGCCAGACGTCGCCGGGATCGCGGGAGGACAGCGTGCAGCGGATGTAGTTGCCTCCTGTGTCGGCGAGCAGGCGCAGGTGCTCTTCAAGGTCGGGAATCTGGAAGAGATTGTCTTCCACGCTGCCGCCCATGAGAAGGAGCGGCCTGCCGTGGCGCTCCCAGTAGAAAGGATTCTTGCCGTATGGTTTTAGCATGTTACCGGTGCGCGCGCAATCCCCGTGCCGGAATGCGGTCCGGGCCATTCGTCAGCGACGCGCCGAATGGCCGGATTTCGCGCGCGTGGGGAGTGGAGGCAATTGTTCGGATCGATGCAAGCCTGCCGTGGGGTCCATGCCGCGCGGAAACTGCGGACTTGCCAGCGGCGGCGGAAGGTTGGCAGTGTTCGGAGAAACTGGAGCCTGTGCCCGTGCTCCGCGGGCTGTCTCCGAAGAACCCCGTTCTACTTAAGGAGGCGATGCCAAACACTGCTGCGGTCAAGGAATCCGGGTCGGCGAAGACGCTCGATCTCGAAATCAAAGACGCTCAACTGATTTTCAACTCGGTCTGGGACGCCCTCGTGGCGAAACACGGCGAGGAGAACCTTGTCTTCCCGCGCGAAATCTTTTGGCTCAACGGCGCGCCCGGCGCGGGGAAGGGCACGCAAACGCGTTTCATTATGGAGTACTGCGGCCTCACGGCGCGGCCCATCGTCATCAGCGACCTGCTCAACAGCCCCGAGGCGCAGCGCCTGAAGGACGCCGGTATGATGGTCGGCGACCGCGAGGTGACCTCCCTCCTCATGGAGCAACTGCTCCTGCCGGAACGCGAGACCGGTGTCGTCGTCGACGGGTTTCCGCGCACCAAGACGCAGGTGGAGTGCCTGAAACTCTTTTTCCAGAAGCTCATGGACCAGCGCCGCAGCTTTCTCGGCACGCCGCACGAGAAGCGCATACACCGGCCCATTTTCCACATCATCGTTCTCTACGTCGACGAGGCGACCTCGGTACGCCGGCAGATCGACCGCGGCAAAAAAGTCCTCGCCGCCCGCGAGCGCGCGGAGGCGGCAGGCGAGACCGTCGACCTCGAAGTGCGCAAAACCGACCTCAGCGTCGAAGCCGCGCGCAACCGTTACCGCACTTTCAAGGAAATCACTTACGAGTCGCTCACTTCCTTGCAGCGCATCTTCCATTACCACTTCGTCAATGCGCAGGATTCAGTGGAGGACGTCCAGGCGAGCATCGTGCGCGAGCTGAAGTACCAGAGTTCGCTCGAACTGGACCAAGCCACCTACGATGTCGTCGCGCGCATACCCATCGCCTCGACCATCGTGGTGCACGCCCGGCAGGCCTTGGTCGAGCGGCTCGACGCCTACGCCCGTGACAACATCGACCTCTTCCGCCGCGTCGTCGACCTTGTTGAGGAGAAGTTCATGCCCATCGTGCAGCGGCACGCCATTTCGGGGAGTGCGCAGATCAGCTCGGAGGACCGCCTGTTCGAAGACCCGCGGGCCATGGCCATGTTCATCGACGTCTTTTCCGAGCGCGGCTACCAAGCCTCGCTCGACATCCGGCAGGAGGAGATCCCGCACAAGGTCGACCTCAAGACCGGCGTGATCGAGACGCGGCGGAAAAAAGTGTTCCGTTTTCACATCCGCTTTTCCGGATCGATCATCCGGCGCGGACAGTAGGGGTTGCCGCGGGACCGTCGGCATCAGGCGATACTTGCGGCGGAGAGGGGCTGCGCAACCCCCGCGAAATCGGGGGCTCACCCGACGGCCACGGGGTGCCAGGTGGTTTTGATTTCCTGGAATTCCATGATCCGGTAGGGGTCGCCGGCGAGGGCGTCGGCGGGATGGAACGCAACGCGCTTTACGTTGAGGGCGGCGTTTTCGCCGATCAGCGCTTGTTCGGCGGCGGTTGTGCCGTAGGCCGCGATCCCGTCGATGTCCTTGTATGTCGCCATGGGCGGGAGGATTTCTTCGCGCAGACCGGTGAGTATATTGACGACACCGCCGGGGAGGTCGGAATCGTTGAGAACCTCGGCAAAGGTGACGGCGCTGAGCGGGTGGGTGGGGGAGGCAAGGGCCACGCATGTGTTGCCGCCCGCGACAAGCGGTGCGACGGCGGCGACGAGGCCGAGCAGGCCCGGCGCTTGCGGGGGAAGGACGCCGATAACGCCCGTGGGCTCGGGCACGGAGAAGTTGAAGTGGGGCGAGGCCACCGGATTTATGCTCCCGAAGACCTGCGTGTATTTGTCGGTCCAGCCCGCGTAGTGGACGAGTAGATCCACTGCCGCGTCGACTTCCTTGCGGGCGCTCGATGCGGAATCACCCTGTAGCCGCAACTCGTCGGCAAACTGGCCCGCGCGGCCCTCCAGCATCTCCGCCGCGCGGTAGAGGATTTGCCCGCGCAGGTAGGCGGATTTCGACGCCCAGTTGGGCTGTGCCTTGCGCGCGGCGACAACGGCGTTGCGCAGGTCCTTCCGACTCGCGCGGCAAAGGTTGGCGATATGCTGTCCCTTGCGTCCGGAAAGGGCTGTCGCCCGGCCTGACTCCGTGCGCGGGAACTGCCCGCCGATATACAGTTTGTATGTCTTCAAAACAGAAATACGCGTGCTCATGGGTGGGTGTTAGTTGTGCGTCAGGTTGACGTATGCGGCGAGGCCGTGCAGACCCCCTTCGCGGCCGAGGCCGCTCTCTTTGTAGCCGCCGAAAGGGGAGGTCGGGTCGAATTTGTTGAAGGTGTTGGCCCAGAGGACGCCCGCGCGCAAGGCACCGGTGACACCGAAGATTTTCGCTCCCTTGTCCGTCCACACGCCGCCGGACAGCCCGTAGGGCGTGTTGTTCGCCTTTTCGATCGCTTCGTCGGGTGTGCGGAAAGTCATGACGGAAAGGACGGGGCCGAAGATTTCCTCGCGTGTGATGCGGTGCGACTGCGCGGTTTCTGTGAAGATCGTGGGGCGGAACCAGTAGCCTTTCTCAGGCAGTTTCTGGCCGGACTGGTGGATACAGGCACCTTCCTCGACACCTGCCTGCACCAGGGCCTCGATGCGTTCCAATTGGGCTCGCGAGTTGATCGCCCCAATGTCGGTGTTCTTATCGAGCGGATTGCCGAGGACGAGCGTTTCCATGCGCCGTCGGAGTTTTGCAACGACAAGGTCGGCCACGCCCTCCTGCACGAGCAGGCGGGAGCCCGCGCAGCAAACGTGGCCTTGGTTGAAGAAGATGCCGTTGACGATGCCCTCGACGGCTTGGTCCAAGGAGGCGTCCTCGAAGATGATGTGGGCGGCTTTTCCCCCGAGTTCGAGGGTGTGCCGCTTGCCCGTGGCGGCAACGGCGCGTTGTATTTGTTTGCCCACTTCCGTCGAGCCGGTGAAGGCGATCTTGTCGATGCCGGGGTGGTTGACGAGGGCTGCGCCGGTGTCGCCCGCTCCTGTCACGATGTTGACGACACCCGGCGGAAGTCCGGCGTCGGCAATCAGTTCGGCGAGTTTGAGAGCGGTGAGGGGAGTGCTCTCGGCCGGTTTGAGGACGACGGTATTGCCGCAGGCGAGCGCGGGCGCGATCTTCCATGCCGCCATGAGAAGGGGAAAGTTCCACGGAATGATCTGACCTGCCACCCCGACAGGGTCTGCCTTGCGTCCGGGAAAGGCGTATTCTAGCTTGTCGGCCCAGCCCGCATGATAGAAGAAGTGGGCGGCAGCCTGCGGCACGTCGAAGTCGCGCGACTCACGAATGGGCTTGCCGCCGTCCATGGACTCGATGACGGCAAACTCCCGCGCGCGCTCCTGCACGAGGCGGGCGATACGAAAGAGGTATTTGCCGCGTTCGGTCGTCTTGAGCCGGTTCCACGGGCCGAAGGCCTTGCGCGCTGCGGCAACCGCCTTGTCGACATCCGCGGGACCAGCCTTCGCCACTTCGGAGAGGGTCTCTTCCGTTGCGGGGTTCACGGTGGCGAAGCGTTTGCCGGAGGCGGGCGGAACGAATGCGCCGGCGATGAAGAGTCCGTAGGCTGGGGCGACCCGGGCGTGGTCTGTGGCTTCCGGGGCAGGCGCATAGGTCTCGCCAAGACGGAAGTCGTTGGCAGGATCGGCGGCGAGGGTGGCGGATCCGGCGGGCGGTGCGTTGGTTTTCTTCTTTGCGGGCATGCGGATTGCGGAGGATAATTGGTGTCAGGTCAGTCGTTCGTGAAGTCGTGCGGTGACTGGTAGTGGCCCGTGCGCTGCTTCGCCAGTTGCATGAGGATGTCGTTGGTAAGGGTGCTTGCGCCGAAGCGGAACCATTCGGGCGTGAGCCATGCGGGCCCGAGCGTCTCGCGCACCATGACGAGAAAGGTCACCGCCGTCTTCGCGTCGCGGATGCCCCCGGCGGGTTTCATCCCCACCATTCTGCCTGTGCGCACATGGAAATCCTGAATGGCCTGCAACATGACAAGGGTGACTTCCGGCGTCGCCGCCGGGCTCACTTTACCCGTCGAAGTCTTTATGAAGTCGGCTCCCGCCTCCATCGCGAGGTCGCTTGCGCGGCGGACGTTGTCGTAGGTGTGGAGTTCTCCGGTTTCGAGGATCACCTTGAGGTGGGCTTCACCGCAGGCTTCTTTGCAGGCGGCGATCTCGTCGTAGACGGCGGCGAAGTCCCCGCAGAGGAATTTTCCGCGCGAGATGACCATGTCGATTTCGTCGGCCCCTTCCGCCACGGCGTAGCGGATCTCCTCAAGACGCGCCCCGAGAACCGCCTGCCCGCTTGGAAACGATGTTGCGACCGAGGCTACGCGTACCTTCGTGCCTTTGAGCGCGTCTTTTGCCACCCTGACGAGGGAGGGGTAGACGCATACTGCCGCGACATGCGGCAGTGAGGAGTCGGCGGGATCGGGGCATACCGCTTTGCGGCAGAGTTGACGCACCTTGCCCGGCGTGTCCTTGCCCTCCAGTGTTGTCAGGTCGATCATACTCAGGGCGAGCCTGAGGGCAGAGACTTTGGACGCCGTTTTGATACTGCGGGCCTTGAAGCGGGCGACCCGCTCCGCCAGTCCCACCGCGTCGATGGTCGGGCTGTGGATGAGTGTCGGGGTGGAGGTTTCGGCCATTGGTTTGCGCGGTCAGTAAAGCCGACCTCGCGGCAGCAAGTCAATGGCGTTGGAGCGCAGAACGGAATGCGCATAATGGGGTGAGTTCTCCGGGCGTCGAAACCGCTTCGCAATCACAATGCTTAATCGTGAGTTATAATTGTTGACAAGTATTATAACTCACAAAAAATTTTATTCTTCAGCTGTGTTAGACCGGTGGTATAGGGCGCTCGGTCAAGATGATGGTTCCGGTGAGTGGAGCGCAGATGCGGCAGGGGACTGGCACAGCTATGAATTCTACGGAAAAACGATTTGCACGTGGCTAGCGAGCCGGTGACGGATTTGCGATGGCTCAACGCGCGAACGGGATCAGCGCCCATGCGGATGTCACTATGGGCGATGGCCGTGCAATACAACCGGCATTGATGAGACCATCATCAATGATGGCATTGCGGACAAAAGAGCCGCACTCCAGCGAGCTAGCAGCTTATCCGGACGTCATTGCATTCTGAGCATCGGCTGAGCGCTCACTTCGACCGCAACCACTGCCGCGCGCAGGCGAGGGCTTCTTCTCCCGCGGGGGAGGGCACCGGCTTCGGCGCGCGCTTGCGCCGGTAGCGCAGGCCTTCGTCCCCGCGCAGTACCGCCTCCACGAAGGCTTTCGTGCCAAGCACCAGCCCCTCGCTGAACTGACGCGTCTTGCGCAAAAGCAGTTCGTGCGCGGGCAGACGGCCCCCGCGCTCACGCGCTTCCGCCGCGACGTGGTCCGGTACCCGCGCGCCTGTGCCGTCGCGCTTGGGCAGCCGTCCCCCGCGCTCACGCGCTTCCGCCGCGACGTGGTCCGGTACCCGCGCGCCTGTGC
>JAFIGH010000066.1 GCA_020831525.1 Opitutales bacterium | reverse complement strand
CGAAACCGCCGGACCCGGCCGGCGTTACGGATTCCGGGTTTTTGGGACAGGCTCTCATCTAGATTGTAACTATCATTCATCGAGAGCCGCCGCGTTCAAATTAATCGAAATTGTTGTACGAATCACCGATCTATACGCTCCGTTCTTATTTGACGCCCAACTTAAAGTGTTGTAGGTGAGAAGCTTGAACAGTGATACAGGGAATACTCAGTTTCGCATTTGTCGGCATTGGCGCACGGCATGCGGTCCGGGGTTCCCGCAGACAAAGGAAGTTTCGGGTGTCGATAGCAGCATGATGCCCTTAGATTTACGATTTCGTGCAGGGTGTCAAGGATTTCGCGGCGGGTGTGGACGGTGCGATGAGGCCTCCGGAAAGAGGAATACCCGCGGCGCATGCGATTCTGCCGCGCGTCAATTCGCGCACTGCGTTTCGCAAATTCCGGGTTGAGGTCACTTGCCCACAAGGGCGAAGAGCCCGCAAATATTTGAGGTGCAAGAGAATGTATCTCCATTCCGGTGAACCTCCGGGCGTCGCGATCCGGAAAATGCGTCACCCTACGATCTGTTTTCCTGTCTCTTCAACATACCGCCGGATCTCCCCGCAAAAGACCGCCTTGAACGCCTCCCCGGCCCAAACGTGACATAACGTACACTTATAATCCCCATCAATCGGCGGGTTCGGGTTGAAGGCCACCGCGCGCCTACCGTAATTTTCCGCCCACTAACTACGTAAAGCACATCCCGGAGCGACCTCCGGTCGCGTCCGCGGCAACCCACTCGAACAAAATCGAATATGCGAATGAAAGAGCACACACAACGGACAATTGGAATTCTTGCGGCCATGGCCTTTGCCGTCGCGCCCGCCGACGCCGAAACCATCGATCTCCGCCCCTACTACAGCTACATGCTGTCGGACGGGCACACCGCGTTTTTCTCTGGTAAAATTGAAGATCCGGCTTCCGAGGACGAGGAGGACGGCGACCTCATTGATGCGGAGTGGATGTACCAGACCCGCATCCAGTCGGAGTCGGGCGGCGTGACAGAGTCGATACAACGCGTCATCACCTACCTGCCGACCCCCATGGGCACGGCCCGGTTTAATATCGACAGCCTCGTCCTGATCGACGGCGACGGCGTGCGCTACAGCCGCACGGACGGCACGGTCTTTATGATGGGGGAGGTGTTTTCCATTCAAAATATCAACGCCG
Organism: Opitutales bacterium; assembly: GCA_020831525.1. Taxonomy (GTDB): domain Bacteria; phylum Verrucomicrobiota; class Verrucomicrobiia; order Opitutales; family Oceanipulchritudinaceae; genus SLLG01. Next base: position 28,576 of record JAFIGH010000066.1, on the reverse strand, counting down.
GTGATCCGCTGCTCATTCCTGCATCGGCGGAACTGGGGGGAACGTTCACAACGACCTTTGAACGCGAGACGCGCATGGACGGATTTTTCGGGCCGGACTCCTTCGTGGCCGAAGTGACCCGCGAACTCACCTTCGCCGAGATCGAGACAATCACGGTTCCCGCCGGGACGTTCGAAGCCTTACGCGTGGAAGAAGTGGAGACGTTCGAGCAGGAAATGTTCGGTATTACCATCACCTCGATCGACCATTCCACGGCGTGGTTTGCACCGGACGTCGGACTTATCCGGACGATCGAGCGCGAAGACGAGTCTTTCGGCGGCTTCGGCGGCGGTGAGGCGCGCATTGTCGCCGAGTTCGAGTTGGTGGAATACCATGAAACCTACGTTGAGGACGCGGAGGATCGCCTCTTCCGCTCGGCGGGCAGTATGACCGAGGATGGCATGGACCTCCTCTGGCAGCCGTGGCTTGGGTTCTTCGAGCGCCTGAGCGAGGAAAGCGACTGGATCTTCAGCCTGGGTCTCGGCTTTCTCTATCCACTGGCTTCGTGGGACTATGACGGCATCTGGTTCCATTCCGCCGACGAGCGGCTCGGCAACATCTATATTGACGGTCGTTTCGTCACCTACGGAGAAGTCGAGTTTGAGGAGACCGACGACTTTACCTTCATGCTCAGCGGGTGGATGTTTGTCAGCGCGGACGGCGGGTCGTGGGCCTATTTCGAGGCGGATATTCTCGCCGGCACCCTTGAATTCTGGCCCGGCGGCACCTCCCCCTCGACCACCATTGAGTTCGGAACGTTCTTTCCCGACTTCGATTTCTAGTCCTCCGGCACCGTCGACGTCAACCCGCCGCACCGCCCGCCTCTTTGTAGAGGGCGACGTACCCACGCGCGATTTCGTCCCAACCGTAGTTTGCGCGCACCCACTCCGCGCAGCGGAGCCGGTCCTCGGCGGTGGCGCGGGGTTTCTCGAAAAAGTCATCCAGAACCGCTCGGGCGGCGGCCACGCCGGGCTCGGTGACCCAGCCGAAGCCCGCCTCTGCCACCGGTGCCCACGGTGTTTCCACGGTCGTGAAAACAGGGGTACCGACCTCACAGGACTCGAGCACGACGATGCCGAAATTCTCCGAGTAGGTGGGCAGGGCGAAGAGGTCGGCGCCTTGCAGGTAGCGCCACTTCTTGTCGCTCCACACACCGGCCAGCCATTCCAGCTCAAGCCGGTCTTTCAGATTCGCGGCGAGGTTCCGGCACGCCGCAACGTAGTCCGCCGGACCGTCGCCGACGACGACGAGCCGCACCTTCGCCGCGCGGAGACGGTCCGGTGCGAACTCGCCGAGGGCTAAGAGCAAATCCTTAAGCCCCTTTTTCGGGTGGATGCGCGAGAGGTAGAGAATCACCCGCTCGTCTTCTCCCCACCCCAGCTCAGCACGCGAGACCGCGTAATCCGGCGCACGGGATAGATCACTGCCCAGCGAAAGCGTGCGTATAAGATCGCGCGGGAAAAAACGCTCCAGCCGCTCCGCCTCCTGCGCCGCCGTGGCGAGGACAGCCTGCCCCTGCGCCATCTTGCGCCGCTCGATGAGGTGGAAGTAAGGCCACTTTTTCCAGCGCTTCGCGCGCCACGCCCACGGCTCCAGCATGCCGTGCGGGGACGTGACATACGGCACCCCCCGCCGCCGCAGCCGCCGCGCCAACCGCGCGTGCGCCAACGACCACAGCCCGTGGAAGTGGACGACACCGCAAGCCCGCAGTTCGTCGTCCGAAGACCCGCCGCCGAGCGGCACAACATCGTGCCCAGCCCGCCGCAGCGCCGCCTCCAGACCGCGGCACGCCCCTTCAAGGCCGCCGACGCGCAATGGCTCGTCCAACTCGCAAAAACCTACCCGCATACGCCCCACGTTGGGCAACCGCCCCCGCCAAGTCGACCCGCAAGTTCAGCAAGATGCCATGAGGAGGAGGATCGCGGCCCGCATGCATCGGCGCGCACACGCGAAGCATCACTCCGCATCCTCAAGCGTCAGGTCGAGGCGGAGAAAAACAGGTCCGGCCTCCGGTCCCGCGGGCAACGGGTCGGCGAGGCGCACACGCACGGTTTCCGCGACCGCGCCCGTGTGCAGGACCTCTTCGGCAACCTCCGCCGGAGTCCACGACAACAGATCGTCGGACCGCATGACGACGGCGGCGACGTTTCCGGGATCGCTGCGGCGCTGCAGCGTGAGGGCGGCGTGCCGCGCCGGTACCCCGTCCGTGTCGACAGTTTCCACGGAAAACGCGGGCAGCGGGCCATCCAGCGGGAGGCGCGGATTCAGGGCGAAGTAGTAGCGCATGAGGTTGGGCACCCCGGTGCGGCCCGGGTCGGCGAGCGGACCCGAGGTGTCGGGATCGGCCAGCTCTTCCGGTGCGAAATGGACCGCGCGCCATTCCTCGAAGGTCCCTTCATCCGGACCGACGGTGAGGACGACCGCGCCGCCTTCAAGGGTCGCCTCCCACGCCGCTCCGGGCGGCAGGGGGTCGACGGCGGCTACAGTATCGAACGCTCCCGTCACACCCGAAGCAGTGAAAATGGTGAACCGCTCACCCCACTGCGGTTGCCGGCCGTCCGCGATGCGAACACGGAGTTCACCCGCCAGCGACGCGGTGCCGCCGATCTCCATGGAGCCTCCGTCGCCGGGCGAGCCCGCTTCCGGCAAGGTAACTTCAAGCACGCCGTCCGGTAGAATCTCGAGGGATTCGACAATGCGGAGAACCCGCTCCGCGCCAAGATCCAGAACGCTCCCGAGAACAAGTGATTGTACAGTTGCGTCGCGGTCGACACGCACAGTGACGTCCGGACCGCCGTCGATGGTCACCGCATAGCGCGCCGTGCCCCACTGGTGCGGCGGGCGGCGCTCCGTCACCGGCATGGAGTGATTCCACGCTTCCGCCTGCGACCAGTCGCCCCCTTCCGCGTTGTCCCAGTGAAACTCATGGTCATCCGGCCTCGGTTGCGCAGGTGAAAGACGCCACACACCCCGGTCGCCCCCGCCGAAAACAAAGACGAGCAAATTGCCGTGGCCGTCCTCAATCACATCGATGGGCCCGGAGTCGAAACCCGCCGCGATCCGCTCGACATGGCCCGTGCGCGTGTCCACCGCCACGACATCGCTGTAGACCCAGTCGTCGTTGCGGAACGCCTGCCACCTCGTGATGAACGCCCGCTGATGGTAGCGGAGCGGCAGGTCGTGGCCGGTGTAGAACGCAAAACCGTTCGCCGAACTGTGCGGCCCCAGGCCGCCGGGAGGATCGCCCGGCGTGGGGTCCGCCGGATCGTAAGCCGGGTCGGGTTCCTCCAGCGTCGTCGGTGCCACGCGGTTTTCCGGCCGAAAAAAGCCAGCCGCCAGTACCGCCGGTTCATCTCGCCAGTTGTCGTTGGGAAAGCCGTAATCGCCGCGGTGCGCGAGCCGGAACAACTGGTCCTGATACACCGCCCCGGGGTCGCCCGTGCCGAGGTCGCGCTCGTTGTTCGTCATCCACAGCCGGCTGTCACCGTCGACCGCGAGACCATACGGGTTGCGCGCCCCGCTCGAATGCACGACGAGCTTGGAGGCAGAGTCCGAGGTGTAGGGAATCGGATCGACGGTAAAGTCACACCCCTCGAGTCCGGCAGACCCGGGTGCGGCGGACGCCTCCGCCGCCGCAAGATCCTGTATCCACGCAACGGTACCGGTATAGCTGTTCTCGTCGGCCCCGAGGTCGCCGCGCGTGCCGATGCCCACGTAAAGTGCCCCGCCGGTGATCTGGATCTGGTTCACGCCGTGCCCCAGAACCGGAATGTTGTTCACGATCTCCACCGCGCCGCCCCATTCCCCTTCCGGCCCGGCGGATGTCAGGATCGTCAGCCCCGCCGAATCGTTTGCCCCGAACCCGGCGAAAGGACTCAGATACATCGTCCACCCGTGGAACGCGATGCCAAGGCTGTTGATGTCCGACTCCTGACGCGGCCCGGACAACCCCGCCTCCGGATCGTAGGCAAAACTCCGCACACCGGAACCCGCCGTCGCCACGTAGAGGCGCCCGTCCGGTCCCCACGCGGCCTGCGTCACGTCCCCGGTGTCGTGTCCGTTGCGGGCATCGGTCAACACAAAGTAATCCGCATGGGCACCGACCAGGGACGGCCCCGAAGCCGCACACGGGACAACGCTCAGACATAGCCCCAACGCCAATAGCACCACCCGTCCGAAGCAGGCAATCCATGCCCCGGCCGCCGCAAAAGACCGCCCAAAAGAAACACCGCCCACGCTATTGTCCAACCTTGCTCTCACTGCTCTCAGAAACACCGGACTCCGAAAAAACTTCGGCCCGGACGCAAGCCTACACGGCAACCGCACCGCCCCAGTCCGTCGGACCAACCCCAATGTCGCTCGGTGAAGCCCTGCATCGTTCGGGCAAAGCCCGCCATGGACTGCCGTTTTCGACAGGCCCAGGCCCTGAGCAATGCCGAAGGGCGGTGACTCTTCACCGCCTTCGCCGCGTAAGGACGCCACCCAACCGCAATAGCCGGCGGCGCCCACCGCACCACGGCGCTTCGCGCAGCTTCTTCGGATGGTGGAGAGTCGAACCTAGAACGACCGAATATCCTCGTGCACCCGGCTCTTCCGAGCCCCATAGCGTAGCGGACCAACCCCACTGTTTCCGTCCCTTCCGCAACAAAGACGCACCCAAAATCAACACGCAGACGCATGCATCCACCCTCGCCGAGAGTTCACCCACCAAACCGGGATGACACTCATCCACCAAACCGGGATGACACTCATCCACCAAACCGGGATGACACTCATGAATCCCGCCGCGATGGAGAACAAAATGATACATAAGTTGTTCCAACGATATTTTCCCTCCTTCAGCCATGAATACATTTCACGTAACTTAATAAACTCTGAGATATTACAGCCAATACACACTTAGCAATGGTATAATCTGAACAACATCAATTCGATGAATAGGGCCACTTTGGTGCATCGTTCTAAAATAAATCATCTTCGAGAATTTTATATGATATTATACTAGAACAAATTATATTCGTCGAAAATCTCTTTTACTTGATCTTAGAAATATTTTAATCTCTGAGAACTTATATATATAGAGAGAGAGGCATCTCCCGAGCACGGTTTGTGCGTTACGATCTTCCTTGTTTGCGAGGCTGGCGGCGGTTCCACTCGACGAGTCCGGCGTATTCGAGGCCGGTGCCGCCGAAGATGTCGAGGGCACTGCCCACGGTGACGTCAAGCGCGCCGCCGGAAGCAGTCTCCACCGCGAGGATGTCGTCCATCGCGGCGACGCCGCCGGCATAGGTCATGGGACGGCCGCGCCAGCCGCCGAGCAACTCGACGAGGGGGGTGTCGATGCCTGCGCAGAGTCCTTCGACATCGGCGGCGTGAATCAGAAACTCCGCGCACCGCTCGGCGAGGAGATCTAGGGTAGAATAGGTGATGTCAAGGTTGGTGAGAGTCTGCCAGCGGTTCATGGCGACGCTCCAGCCGTGTGCCGTGCGGCGGCAGCTCAGGTCGAGGACAAGCCGGCCTGCGCCGACCTGCCGCTCCAACTCACGGAGGCGGCGTTCGCTAAACGTGCCGTCCGCACCGAACAGCCACGAGGTAACAATGACATGGCTGGCCCCCGCCTCCAGCCAGTCCTCCGCCGTCTCCGCCGTGATCCCGCCGCCCACCTGGAGACCACCCGGCCATGCCGCAAGCGCTTCGCGTGCGGCAGCGTCGTTGCCCTGGCCGAGCTTGATTACGTGACCCCCGCGCAAATTGTCGGCGCGGTAGCGCTCCGCAAACGAGGCAGGCGATTCGGAGCTAACGAAGTTTGTGCGCAAGGCAGCGGCATCGTCACCGAGCGTGCCGCCGACGATCTGCTTCACCGCGCCGTCATGCAGGTCGATACACGGACGAAATCGGGTCATGGGAAACAGTACTTTCGGAATAAATGACGCCTGCCGTCCATGCAAAAGACGGTTCGCCGCTGGACTTTCGGAGGGCGCGCCACTTTCGTAAGGTGCATGAACCGCCGCCGATTTCTGGCCTTCGCAGGCCTCGCCGGAGCCGGGCTGGCCGGGGCCACCTCGTGCGCCGCCCTGCGCACGGGCCGGGGAAAGGAGCTGTGGCGCGAGCGCGACATCCCGCACTTCGACGGACGCCGCTTCTTCAATCCCGAAGGCCCCACCGGAAACACTCTTCTGAAATTCCTCAAGTGGCGCCGCACCCGCGACCCCGCGCCATGGCCCGACCGCGTCGAGAACACCGCGCGCCCCGTCCTTCCCGGCACGGTCCCGGACGGTGAAGCTCATGTCACCTTCGTCAATCACTGCACGTTTCTCATCCAGTTGCCCGGCATCAACATCCTCACCGATCCCGTCTATTCCGAGCGAGTGAGCCCGGTCACCTTCGCAGGACCCAAGCGGGTGCGCGATCCAGGCCTGCCGTGGGACGCTCTGCCGCGCATCGACGCTGTCGTCATCTCTCACAGCCACTACGACCACCTCGACATCGCCACACTCGAGGAGTTATACGCCCGCTTCCGCCCGAAATTCTACACCGGCCTCGGAAACCGCGCCCTCCTCGAGGGGCGCGGCATCCGCGACGTGACAGAACTTGACTGGTGGCAGGCCGCCGACACCACTTCGCTCGAGGCCGAGATTACCTTCACACCAGTGCAGCACTGGACGTCGCGCACTCTCCTCGATCGCAATACGACCCTCTGGGGCGGCTTCCACATCCGCCACGGCGCGATGGACATATTCTTCTGCGGCGACGCCGGTTACGGGGACGAATTCACCGCCATCCGCGCGCGCTTCGGCCCGCCCGCCCTCGCCCTCCTGCCCATCGGAGCCTTCAAACCCCGCTGGTTTATGGAGCCTTCGCACATGGCACCCGACGAGGCCGTGAAGGCACATCTCGATCTTGGCGCGCAGCGGTCCTTCGGCATGCACTTCGACACCTTCCCGCTTGCCGACGAAGGCTACGGCACCGCTGAGACCGAACTCGCAGAGGCGCGCGACAAGGCGGGCCTGCCCGATTCCGCCTTTCCCGCCCCGGCCACCGGTTCGACGGCGGTTATCACGGTGTAGGCCGGTCCGGCAGCACGTCAGCGCCGAGAGTCTACGCCGTCCCCAATAGCCGCTCCAGCAGTGGACCCGGCGCTTCCCCGGCGGAGACGAAGGCACCCTCGGGCAGCGGTTCGCGCAGGCGCCGGTCCGTCCACAGACGAATTCCGTAGGGGGTGCCGAAGAGAAAATCGGGCGGTCGCGAGCCCGCGCCGCCAAGGCGCTCGCCCACCCGACGCACATTATCCATCAACCACGCAGGCAGGCGCAGGTGATAGGGATTGCGTGAAACCTCGCCCCGGTGGCAGGCAAGCGCTTCGACGAGCCGGGCGACATCGTCTGCCGAGCTCTCGACAAGGCAATTCGGATCCTCCATGGGCGACCAAAATTCTGTCTCCACGGCAAGGCACCGCAGCCCCGCTCCCGTGCGGTGCAGAGCGTGGCGCACCAAAGCATGCACTCCCATGTGCGTGGGGTTGCCGTCCACGGCATGCGGCAAGAAAACCGCCGCCGGGCGGTGCTCCAGCAACACCGTGCCGACGGCGTTCACCGCGTGCGTCCAGTGGTGGGGCCGGTTGCGGCGCGTTTCGAGTCGGACGGCCTCCAACCCTCCGTCCCCGGCGGGAACAAGCTCGAAGCCGAGTCGCGCGCAAGCCTCCTCAAGCTCCGCCATGCGCTCTGCGCGGCGCGATTGCAGGCTGCCCAGCGTCACCGCCACATTGATCACCCGCCACCCGCTCTCCCGCCGCAGACGCAGCGGCAAACCGCCCACAATGCACTCGTCGTCCGGGTGCGGGGAAAAGATGACCGCCGTCGGAGCATCCGCCGCCGGAATCGGCAACGGCTCAACCCGCTCAGCGGGCCGGAGTGCCTCCGCATCGCGGTAGGCCCGCGCGTTCGCTTCAACAAAGGCGGAAAATGCGTTCATGGCCATACGTTGGATCGCTCCGGCCCTTCCGGCAACCGCCGAGCACGGACATCGCACAGGATCGCACTCGAATACACCGGCACAAAGCCCCGATACAATGAAGCCACTCACCGCCGAAGCGTATCCCAAAGCTCGGTTTTTCGCGTTGCCTGAAAGGTCGAACAAAGGCGCAAGGATGGCACACCGCCGTTACTTCGGCCACCATGTCGACGGGAACCGGAGAAAGGATTTGCGTTACCTGCCGGAAAATCCAATTTTCCGCCTCTTTCAACTTTAGAGCAGACCATGTCTTCGGAACTCACAGGAAACCTACTGGTCGCCCAGAGCGGCGGTCCCACTTGCGTTATCAATTCAAGCCTCGCCGGCGTCATCAGCGAGGCCCTCAACCACGAATGTATCGAGGAGATCTACGGCGGCCTCAACGGCATCGAAGGCATTATGCGTGAGGACCTTATCGACCTCGCCGAAGAACAGCAGCGGGCCATCCGTGGCCTGCGGTTCACACCCTCCAGCGCCCTCGGTACATGCCGCTTCAAGCTGCGCCGCGAAGCCGATTTCCAGCGTGTCATTCAGGTCTTCCAAGCACATAACATCCGCTACTTCCTCTACATCGGCGGCAACGACAGCCAGGACACGGCTGACAAAATCTCCAAGCACGCCGCCGCCGCCGGATGGGAAATGCGCGTCATCGGCATTCCCAAGACGGTCGACAACGACCTCGTCGTCACCGACCACTCGCCCGGTTACGGCTCCGTCATCAAACACATTGCCACCGTTGTGCGGGAGCTTTCCCTCGACGCCGAGGCCATGGGCCAGCACGACACCGTGCACATCCTCGAAGTCATGGGACGCAACTCCGGTTGGATTGCCGCCGGTGCCACCCTCGCCAAGCGCCGCGACCAGCCCAACGATCCGCCCCACCTCATCTACCTGCCGGAAGTTCCCTTCGACCCGAACAAGTTCCTCGACGACGTCGCCGGCGTCCTCAAACGCGAACCCTTCTGCTTTATCGTCGTGGGCGAAGGCCTCGTCGACCAAGACGGCAACTACCTCACCACCGCTGACGGCGGATCCGACAGCTTCGGCCACAGCCAACTCGGCGGCGTCGGCGACTTCCTCAAGAACCTCGTCGACAAGCACGCCGAAGGTATCAAAACGCGCTCCGCCCGCCTCGGCCATACCCAGCGTGCCGCCGCCACCGGTGCCTCCCTCACCGACAGCGACGAAGCCTTCATGGCCGGCCAGGCCGCCGTGCGCGCCGCCGTCAGCGGCGTCACCGACAAGATGATCACCCTCGTGCGCGGCGACAGCGAGAACTACACCTGTGAAACCGGCCTTGCCGACCTCAGTGAAGTCGCCAACGGCGTGAAGCACCTACCGCGCAACTGGATCAACGAAGACGGCGTCTCCCTCAACTACCAGTTCACCAAATACGCCCTGCCACTCATCCAGGGCGAAGTCGACGTCCCCCGCGAAAACGGAGTCCCGTCCTTCGTCCGTCTCATCCGCAACCCGGTCGACAAGCAACTACCCGCACACAGCTTTGAGTGATCGAGGCGCGCGGGAGCGCGGGCCGGGCCAAACCGCGCCCGCCGTCAGCCGATGATACCCGCCTCCTTCCAGTCCCGCCTCAGTCAGGAACTCGCCGACCTCCGGGAAGCGGGGCTCTTCAAGGACGAACGCATCATCACTAGCGCACAGGGAGGGCACGTGCGGCTAGCCGACGGACGCGAAGTCCTCAACCTCTGCGCCAACAACTACCTCGGTCTCGCCAACCACCCCGAAGTCCGCGCCGCCGCCGCGCAAACTCTCGACGACCGCGGCTTCGGTATGGCCAGCGTACGCTTCATCTGCGGCACCCAGGACCTCCACCACCGCCTCGAAGAGCGGCTCAGCGCATTCCTCGGCAAAGAGGACACCCTCCTCTACGCCGCCTGCTTCGATGCCAACGGAGGTGTCTTCGAACCCCTCCTCGGGCCGGAAGACGCCGTCGTCTCCGACCAACTCAACCACGCCAGTCTCATCGACGGCATCCGCCTCTGCAAAGCGCGCCGCTTCCGCTACAAAAACAACGATCCCGCCGACCTCGACGCCCGCCTGCGCGAAGCACGGGAAGGCGGCGCCCGCCAAATCATGGTCGCCACCGACGGGGTCTTTTCCATGGACGGCATCATCGCCGACCTGCGGAGCATCGTCGAAACCGCGGAACGCCACGACGCCATGCTCCTTGTCGACGACTGCCACGCCACCGGCTTCCTCGGCGCGCGGGGGCGCGGCACCCATGAACACCACGGCGTCATCGACCGCGTCGATTTCCTCACCGGGACCCTCGGCAAAGCCCTCGGCGGCGCCAGCGGCGGCTACATCAGCGGCCCGCGCGACGCCATCGAACTCCTGCGCCAGCGCTCGCGCCCCTACCTCTTCTCCAACACCCTCGCGCCCCCCATCGCCGGCGCCACCCTCAAAGTCCTCGACCTCCTCGAAGCCTCCGGCGAATGGCGCGACCGCCTCCTCCAAAACACCGCCCGCTACCGCGCCGGCCTCGCCGCCACCGGCCTCGCCACCAAGGGCGACTCCCACCCCATCGTCCCCGTCATGGTCGGCGACGCCGCCCTCTCCCAGCGCATCGCCGCCCGCCTCCTCGAACTCGGCGTCTATGTCGTAGGTTTCTTCTTCCCTGTCGTCCCGCGCGGCGAGGCGCGCATCCGCACACAAATCAGCGCCGCCCACGCCCCCGACGACATCGACTTCGCCCTCGACCAATGGGCCAAAGTCCAAGCCGAATTCCGCCTTTGAGACATCCTTGACTTTTCCACTTTCTGCCGCCTATAAATCTCTGAGAAATTAAATCTAAAGGAGGAGATAACATGGGAGAATTACGCATAAAATCAGATAAAATTGCAATATATCATTTATTTGCGCGTGTGGTGCACAAGCGGAGGCTGCTGGAGGAGGCGGAGCGGGAGGTTTGGGTGCATGCGCTGGAGCGCGCGGCGCGTTTCAGCGGGGTTGAGGTGATCACGTACTGCTGCCTGGGCAATCACTTCCACATCCTCGTGCGCATCGACCCTACGGCACGTGACTGCTCTGACACGGAGCTGGTGGACCGGTTTGCCGCGCTCTACGGCACGGCGCGCGCAGCGTGGTGCGGGCTGGACGCCTCCGGGCTTGCACACGCGCTGGCACAGGGCGGGACACCGGAGGCGCAACGCCTGCGCGAGCGTCTGCGGGCCCGCATGGGCGATGTCTCGGAGTTCATGCGCACGTTGCGCCAGCGGTACACGAAGTGGTATAACCGCACGCACCAGACGGCGGGCACGCTCTGGTCGGAGCGTTTCGGCAGCGTGCTTGTGCAGGATATTCCGTGGCTTGTCGCGCTCGTCGCGGCGTATATCGACCTGAATCCGGTGCGGGCGGGCCTTGCCCCGCTGCCGGGCGAATACCGCTGGAGCGGCTACACCGCTGCTCTGGCCGGCAACACAGATATCCGGCGCACCCTCGCGGCATGTTTTCCGCGCGAGGCGGACGCCGATGCATCGCTGGCGTGCTACCGGCGGCTGATGCTCGGCAAGGGGGCGGCGGCAAAGAGGGACGGCACAGGCGGGCGGGTGGATCCGGAGGAACTTTTGAAGGCGGTCCGCGACGGCGGTGAACTCGAGGCGCACGAACTGCTTCGGCTGAAACTCCGCTTTCTGACACAGGGACGGGCGCTCGGAACGCATGAATGGATGCAGCAGGCCACTGGGGTAGGCGGACCGGGCCGAACGGCGCTATACCCCGCCCCGCTTGAAGTTCTCGATACGGCGGAAATCGCGGTCGGGCGCCGGAAATACCGGACGGGCGGCCTCGGTTTGCCGGGGAGGTGACCGCACCAAATTCCGGGGCTTTGACATTGCAGCGGCATGGAGTGCGGGTCAGCATAGTCTTCCATGAAAAGCGTGCGTGCCCGGATTTTCCCTGTCGTCTCCGTCGTTGTGGTCGTCTTGGCCACGTCAGGGTGTGCAACGGCAGACCGGGGCAGTCAGAATGCCTTCGGCCTGATCCAGAGCCGTCCCGCGCACTTCGCTCCGCCGAAGGACACAACCTTCGCGGTGAGCACCAAGGAACTTGTTTTGCGCGAAGACCCGACCGGTCGGGAGACCCGGCTCTTTTGGGGCCTGATAACGATCACCGACTACTGAGCGCCTATACCGGGCAGACACATCGTCCAAGCCCTGAGACACCCTTGGACTCCGCTGTAACCAGCGCCGAAAGCCCGGTTCCCGTCCCATTCTGTAAAAATTACCTGAATCGGGCGACGAAGATTTTACATTTGCTCCGATTTCATGGTAGGAACCTCTCTTCTTCAAGGGAAAATCTCTATGTACCAAGAATTCTACGGCCTCCGGGAGATGCCCTTTCACATCACGCCCGACCCCAAGTTCCTGTTTTTGTCACCGACACATCAGGAGGCCCTCCAGCATTTGCGCTACGGAATCCAAGAGAAGAAGGGTTTTATCGTTCTGACAGGTGAGGTGGGCTGCGGAAAGACGACGCTGTGCCGCAAAATGCTGGAAGAGATCGACGGGCATCCCATCGAAACCGCCCTCATCCTCAATCCCCGCCTGTCCGAGACAGAACTTCTCCAAGCAATCCTCCGCGACCTCGGGGCCACTCCGGAATCCGCCTCCCATGCCGCGCTTCTCGAACAGCTCAACCGTCATTGCCTCGGCCTCATCGCAGAGGGCAAGGACATCGTCCTCATCATAGACGAATCGCAGAACATGGGCTTTGAGGCCCTCGAACACCTACGCCTCCTCTCCAACCTTGAGACGAACACGCGGAAGCTGCTGCAGATCATCCTCATCGGTCAGCCGGAGTTGAAGGCCAAGCTCAAGCGCGAACAACTCCGCCAGTTGCGGCAGCGCGTGCTGGTCTTCTACGATCTGCGTCCGCTCACAAGGCAGGAAACTGCTCTCTACATCCAGCACCGCCTAATGCTCGCCGGCGCCAACGGCCGCCCGTCTTTCACGCCGTGGGCCGTACGCAAAATCTTCCGCCACACCAAGGGGGTCCCCCGTCTTGTCAACAGTCTGTGCGACAAGTCGCTGCTTGCCGCCTTTGTGCGCAGCGCCGACCAAGTCACCTGGGGCGACGTGCGCCGCGCCGTGCGTGAGACCTCTCTTTGACCGCTTCATACTCCACCTTTTCTCTCCGTACTCCGCAACGCGCTCCGCTCTGACCGCCATGAGTCTCATCAACGAAGCCCTCAAAAAAGCCCAGTCCCAGCAGGATCCGGCAAAAACCTCCGCGCGGAAAGCGGGCACCGGTAGCACCGTCACGCAAGCGATGGGCCGCAGGTCGCCGCATGTGCCCGCCGTGCCCGCGCCGCGCTCCAGTCTGCTTCTCCCCGTTCTCGCCGGCGGGGCGATCCTTGCCGTGCTGGTCCTCGGGATCGGTTTGATCTTCTGGAGCCTGAACCGTCCGTCTGACACGGGCTCCGAAATCGCACGCGCAGAACCTTCGGCGATGCCACAACCGCCTCCGCCAACCTCCCCGGATACGACAGGCGCGGCGGCAGCCGCAGTTGAGGACGCCGTGGCCCCCACCGAAGCGCCCGCCGAACCGGCGCAGTCGCCCCCTCCCGTTCCTTTGCAACGCCCGAACACAGAGGACCCGCCCGACGTATCCGACTCCGAGCCCGTCCTCTCTGTCGAACCAGCACCGCCCTTGGAACAACCGACGCGCCAACCCGCGCCGCCGGACGCGGCGTCTCCCACGGCGGCACAGCAACGTGAGTCCGTCCCCACAGCCGCCGAAGGCGCCGAAGCCCCCGAAGCCGTGGCGGAAACCGCCCCGGCACCCGCGCCGCCAGAGCCGGAAGCAACCCCGCCCGCAGCCGATCTCCCCCCTGTCCCCGCACCCTTCCCGGAAGCGCAGATTCTCGAAGTCATCGACCAACTGGAAATCCGCGGCATCATGGCGGATTCGCGCAGGGTACTGATTTATGATAGTCGTGTAAAAAGGTCTTTCGCGTATGGATTGGATTCGACGGTGAGCGGAAACCCCTTTTTAAAAATTAAGGATATAACCTCATCTTCAATCATTTTTACCGACGATGCCGGAAGATCCTTCACCAAATCCTTCTGACGGAGAGAAGCCGAAAAAACTCACCCTTCGGCTCTCCAAAGGAGCGCCCGCCCCCGGCCCCGGCCCCGAATCTCCGCCCGCAAAAGGCCGCGGCAAAACGGACGAGACGCCCGCAAAGCCCCGTGAATCACTGCCGGAGGTCGGAGACGAAGGCGGGGAACCGCCGCTCTTTATCGAAGACAATCCGATTGACGAGCTGCCGCGCCGACCGACGCCGGACAGCGGAAATCCCGCGCGGAAGACCGGCGATGCGGCTACCACAGCCGGTGATCGTCCCGCTGCCCCCCGCCTCAAGCTGAACCGGCGGGCCGACGGAGCACCGCCGGCTCCCGGACCCCCCGACGGCAAACCGGCGGCAAAACCATGGAAACCGATGGAAGAGCCGCCGCCGGATGCTGCGAAAGCGGAGAGCAGACCTTCGACGCCAACGCCCGGCCCGGCCGAGAAGGGGCCACCGCGGAAGCCCCCCCCGCCGATTGGTGCCCGCGTCATCGCCCCTGAGCCCGATAAAGCGCCTCCATCCGCTTCGAAAAAGGCGCCGCCCCCGCCGTCAGCTCCCGTCAAAGCCGCGCCGCCGGAAACTCAGGTGCCCGCGCCCGCACCGGAATCGGACAAAAACAACCACAACGATATTCCGGCCGACGCCGTAAGCAAAGCGATCAAAGCGGGCAAGGAACGGCCGAGGAAGAAGCGGGTCGTCAAGTTGCTAACCATCGCCGCCGGTCTCGCGGCGAGCACACTCGCCGTCTGGTGGAGCACCGACGCGCTGCCCTTTTTCATACCGGAACCGCGTCCCGCGCCCGCCGAAGCACCGGCGGCAAACCAGACACCAGCAGAGGCAGCGTCCGCACCTGCCGGGACGCCCACGGCACCCGCCGACCAGTCCACTCCCGGCACTGCCGAACCGGACCCCGCCGTATCCGCTTTCGTCGATTCCCTGCGCATCCAGCACGTCCAGTCCGGCGAGGCGGGGACACGCGTCGTCATCGGCGGCGTCGCCTACGCTCCGGGCGGCCTTGTTCACGAGCGGCACGGACTCCGCCTCGCAAGTGTCGATGCCGGCAGCCGCACCGTCCTCTTCGAAGACGCCTCCGGGGCGCGGTATCCGCTGGGTTATTGAGCCGTCGGCGCAAACAGGCGTAACGCCGAACGTGCCCCCAGCGCCAGCGCATAGCCGACGCCCGCAACGAGGATGATTGTGGGTCCGGTGGGCAGGTCCGCTTGAAAGCTGAAGACCAGCCCAGTCGTCACAAAAATGAGACAAAGAACCGAGGCGAGCGCCATCATTTGCCAAAGCGACCGGGTGAACCGTCCAGCGGCCGCTGCCGGAAGCGTCATGAGCGCAACAACCAGCACCATCCCCACAATGGAAATGAGAAGCACCACCGTGAGTGCGATGAGCAGGAGTAGCAGCGTGTAGGCGAGACGCACCGGCACACCGCGCAGGCGCGCAAAATCCTCGTCGAAGCAAACGGCCTTTAACTGCGGGTAGAAGAACACGGTGAGCGCGATGATCACCAAATCAAGAACGAGTACCAGCCACAGATCACGCACCCCGATGAGAAGGATATTCCCGAAGAGATAGCTCATCGGATCGGTGTAACCCGGCGCGGCGGCGAAAAAGAGCAGCCCGACAGCCACACCGACCGACCAGATCGCGCCGATCACGCTGTCCTCCCGCTCCGTCGCGGCGAACCTGGCAAGCCCGAGCAAAAGGGCGGCCACGAACGCGGCGAGGGCCGCGCCCAGCAGCGGATCGAACCACAGCCAGCCGTAGGAGCGCTGCATAAAGACAGCCGCCCCGATCCCGGCGAGGACGGCGTGCGATACCGCCCCGGCGACGTAGGTCACGCGCCGCGCCACAACAAGGCTCCCCACCATACCGAAGGCCACGCTCGCGCACGCCCCCATGACAAAAGCGTAGCGCACGAACACGAAATCCCCGTCCGTCAATACACTCCAGAATTCAGCCATGGCTGTGTCCGCTTCCGTCCCCGGCGTCATGGTCGTGCAAGACGGCCTTCATCGAGTCGCCGTACAACTCATGGATCATGCCGTGGGAGATCTCGTGCGCCGGATGCACCGAAACACGGCGGTTCACACAGATCACCGTCTCCACGAGGTTGGCGACAAAGGCGGCGTCGTGGGAGACCATGACAATCGTCAACCGGCTGTGCAACTCGCGGAGTTTGGCGAGGAGCCGCGCCTCGCTGCGGGCATCGACCATCGCCGTGGGTTCGTCGAGAAAGAGAATCTCCGGCTTCACCGCGAGTGCCCGGGCGATGAGCGCACGCTGCCGCTGCCCGCCCGAAAGCGATCCAAAGGGCGCAGAGGCGCACCCTCCGAGGTCCACCTCGTCGAGCACCTCGTCGACCACGGTGCGGTCGCGGCGGCTCATGAATCCGGGCCGCGCGCCGTTCAGCCGTCCCATCGCCACAACCTCACGCACGGTGATCGGAAATTGTGCGTCAAACTCGAGCTGCTGCGGCATATAACCTATCCGCCGCCGCCCCCGGACCGGCGGCAGACCGCATACCTCCACCCGGCCGCGGAGGGGTTCGATAAAGCCGAGGGCAAGCCGCAGCAGCGTCGTCTTTCCCCCGCCGTTGGGACCGACGAGGCAGACCATTTGCTGTGCGCCTATGGTCAAGTCGACATCGTCGAGGACGGGCGTCGACCCGTAGGCAAACGACACACCCGAGAAGCGGATGGCCGCCTCCCCCCTCATTGCACCGGCTCCGCGTCGGCATAGGACGCCGCCACCGCGCCGGCGATCTCGCGCAGGTTGTCAGCCCAGTCAGCGCGCATGGGATCGAGAACCTCCGTGCGCCCGCCGACCGCGTCCGCAAGGAGAGACACCGCGCGGGTCGATTCCGAAGGCTGCACAAAAAACACCCGCACTCCCCGCTCGCGCGCATCGGCGACAAGACGGGCGAGCCGTGCCGGACTGGGCTCCGCCCCGTTGTGCTCAATCGCCACCTGCTTCAATCCGTAGGCATCGGTAAAATAGCCGAACGCCGGATGGTAGACAAACACGGGACGCCCGGCGAACGGCGCGAGCAGTGCCGTCAGCTCGGCATCAAGCGATTCGATCTCCGCTTCGAGCCGCCGGAAGTTCCGCTCGTATTCCGCCGCTCCGGAGGGATCGAGATCCGCAAGTGCGTCCCGCATACGCGCGGCCTGCGCAAGGGCCAGTGCAGGGCTCATCCAGACATGCGGATCACCGTGGGCGTGCCCGTGGCCTGAGGACCCGTGCGAGTGACCACGGTGCCCGTGGGCGCAGCATGCCTCTTCGCGCAGCATCAACCCGTCCACCGTGTCGACGATACCCAAGTCCGGGTAAATCGAGCCGAGCCGCGGAACGAGCGTCGCCTCATACGGCAAACCAGCGGCAAAAAATACCCGCGCCCCGGCAAGGCGGCGCACGTGCCCGGGACGCGGCTGAAACGATTCACAGCTTTCGCCGGCGGGTACGAAGGCCTCTGCCTCCACCCTATCTCCCCCGATTCTTTCCACTAAGTATAGCTGCGGCGGCACACTCACCTGCACACGCACGGGAGCATGACCCAGCGCAGGAGGCACCCCCCACACCGCCGCAACAATGAAAAACGCATACAATTCCTTCATAACCGGTAGTCTATAGATAACGTCAAGTGGGTCGAGAAGATCATCCTGCAACGGTCCGTCCGCAAGACGCTTTTGCTTGTCCCCGCGCATAATCTCTTGCGGAATACCCCCTCCCTCTACCGCCATGCGCTCGATACGACGAAAAATCCCCGCTGGTCTACGCTTCCATTTTGCGCGAAACGCGCTGGCCTATCAGATCGCGGGCATTTCGCTCGGTCTCGTCGTCGCCCTCGGCGCGGTTGCCGTGGTTGTCTGGTACCAGATGCTCCAGCCGCAGCGCGACGCCGCGGGCACCTCCCCCTACGCACGGACCGGACTCCTCGAATTCACCGATCCGGACGAACTCAGCCCGCTGCAACAACGGCAGGCCCTCAACCGGATACTCGACAACGCCATCGCCGCGCACGGCGGGCACTTCTTTGTCGACCGCCTTCTCACCGTACAGAAGACAGGTATCCTCACGCAGAACGACCGCGCGCTTCACCTGCACTATGCCTTCAAACGACCCGACCGTGTGCGCTACCGCCTTGAGTACGACGACCGCGGTTCGCGCTTTGGCTACGACGGCGCCCGCGCGTGGCGCCAGACCTTCGCCGGCGGGCGGCTCGGCCCCGCGCATCCGCTCGACGAAGACGACGCCTCCGGCCTCGTCCTGACCTCCGAGCTGGCGGTTCCCGCCGTGCTCTTTTTCGAGGAAGCCCAGTACATGTCCATCGCCGGGATCGAAGAAGTGGAAGGCTACCCCTGCTTCGTCGTGGACTACACCGGTCCACTCCGTGCGTCACAGCGCTTCTACATCGACCGCGAATCCTACGTCCTTCGCCAGCGCACCCGGCAGGCCCGCCTCCGCGGCGAGGATTCCACCGTGGTCGAGGTGGTCTTCAGCGATTTCCGCAGCATCGACGGCATCGATTTTCCCTTCCGCGAGAAGGTGCTCTTCGACGGCGAGGTGCAGACGGTCTTCGAAATCGAAGAATATGTCATCAACCCCGGAATCCTCGACGAGTTCTTCGAAATGCCGGGGGAAAGCTAACGGTATGGGCGGTCCCGCTTTTGCTTGTCGCCGCGGGCTCTTCCGCGCAATAACTTTGCCTACACGATTCATTCCATGCCTCCTCCGAACATCACGCACGCCAGCCCGTGGCGCCAGCACCTCCACCAGCACATGCTGGCATACCAGATCGCGGGCATCCTGTTGGCCCTGCTCTTCAGCATCGGCGGCACGGTCTGGCTACTGAAATCCCAACGGCAATCCTTTGCCGAAGACCGCCCGCGGCCGGTCGCCATCGACTACGACACCACGGGAGAACTCACACCCTTCCAAGAACGCCAGCTCCTCCACGAAATCCTCGAAAACGCCATCAGCGCGCAGGGCGGGCGCGTCTTTGTCGATCGCCTCCTCACTGTGAAAAAGGTCGGCAAACTGACTCAGGAGGACTCCGTCATGGAGGTCAACTATGCCTTCAAACGCCCCAACCGCGTGCGCTACCGCCTCGAACAGGACGAGCGCGGCTTCCGCATCGGCTTCGACGGCGCACGCGCATGGATCCAGGCCTTTTCCGCCGGGCACCTTGCCGCCGCAACGCCACTGGACGACGACGACGCCTCCAGCCTCATCCTCACCTCCGAACTCGCCCTCCCCGCCGTGCTCTTCTTCGATGAAAGCCAATACATGACCATCGCGGGCGAGACCGAAATCGAGGGACACCTCTGCTACATCCTCGACTACCGCGGCCCGCTCCGCGCCGCCCAGCGCTTCTACATCGACCAGGAAAACTACCTCCTGCGCAAGCGCGCGCGGCAAGCCCGCTTCCGCGGGGAAGACCACACCCTCGTCGAGGTCATTTACCGCGACTTCCGCTCCCACGACGGCATCGAAGTTCCCTTCCATGAAGAGGTCTTTTTCGACGGAGAGCTCCAAACTGCCTTCGCCATCGAGGAGTACCTCCTCAATCCTGGCATTCTCAACGAGTTCTTCGAAATGCCGGACGAAAGCTAAACCCCACGGCCCCGCCTGCCGCACAAGAGCTCCACACAAGTTTCTCAGAGAATATAAATTTTTGGAGGGTAGTTCATGAGATCTTTATTGGGAATTTCAAAACGGATGTAGAGCTACCATTCTTTCAGCCATTTGCAAAATTTCTCAGAGAAAACACAAATCACGGTGTCACGCATAAGAGATGTAAAACAACTACTGGATAGAAATCCCTTCTACCATCCTTGCGGCTGCGCCGGTGGGCGGTTTGGTTTGCGGGGCGGGGTGGCGCGCGGGGCGGGGTGGCGCGTGACCTATGCCCTGCGGGTGCGCTTGGGGCGCTTGCGGGCGGGGTAGAGCGTGCGGCAGATTTCGCACACCGTGCCGTCGCAACCTCGGGCGGTGCAGTGTTCGCGCCCGTAGTAGATGATGCGCAGGTGGAGGGCATTCCAGCAGTTTTCGGGGAAGAGCCGCTTGAGGTCGCGCTCTGTCTGCACAACGTTCTTGCCCTGTGTGAGCCCCCAGCGCTGTGCGAGGCGGTGGATGTGGGTGTCGACGGGAAAGGACGGCACGCCGAAGGCTTGCGCCATGACGACCTGAGCCGTCTTGTGCCCCACCCCGGGGAGGCGTTCGAGCGCGGCGAGGTCGGCGGGCACTTCGCCGCCGTGCTCGAGAACGAGGGAGCGGGAAAGACCGGCAATGGCTTTTGCCTTTTGCGGACCGAGACCGCAGGGGCGCACAATCTCGAGGATCCGCTCCTCCGGAACACGCGCCATGTCGGCGGGATTGTCGGCAAGGGCGAATAGCCGCGGCGTCACCTCGTTCACCCTCGCGTCGGTGCACTGCGCGCTGAGGAGGACGGCAACAAGCAGCGTATACGGGTCCTTGTGCGCCAACGGGATCGCGGGGTCGGGGTAGAATTCCGCCAATCGGCGGTGGACAAACTCGGCACGTTCCTGTTTATTCATATCTTCTACTAAGGCGCGGTCTCCACTTCCACTACGGAAAAACCGCGCGGGGCAAACCCCAATCACGCAGGGGCGCCGCGAACCATCGTAGCGCCCGTTTCTTTTTCTAGAGCAGAATGGACAAGACAACCGCCAGCAACACCTCCTTTGGTTACGATCCCGCGCAACTCCCGCGCGAAACCAAGCGGCACTATATCTCCGCGAGCGATGACGAGATCGCCGCGATGTTCCAAGCCGTCGGCTCGGGGAAACTGGCGGACCTCTACGCCCACATCCCGGCGGAAAGCCGCTTCCGCGAGCCGCCCGCGCTCCCGGAGGAGCTGGGCTACGAGGCCCTCGCGGAGGAAATGCGCGCACTCAGCGAGCGCAACCGGCTACGCCCCTCTTTCGTAGGGGATAGCCTCCACGCCTACACTGTGCCGGAAATCGTGCCCTTCGTGGCGGGCATCCGCAATCTCTCCACGGCCTACACGCCGTACCAGCCCGAACGCTCGCAGGGAACGCTCCTCACCCATTGGATCTACCAGTGCGCCATGGCCCGGCTCACCGGTTTCGAAGCCATCAACAGCTCCCTCTAC
This sequence comes from Opitutales bacterium, assembly GCA_020831525.1. Taxonomy (GTDB): domain Bacteria; phylum Verrucomicrobiota; class Verrucomicrobiia; order Opitutales; family Oceanipulchritudinaceae; genus SLLG01. The sequence continues at coordinate 7,289 of JAFIGH010000066.1, read as the reverse complement.
GACCGCGCCACCGCGATCTTCGAAGCCGTCTGCACGGCCATCCGGCTTGACCGCAAGGCCGACACCGTCATCCTTGCCGAGACCCTCTTCCCGAACGACCTCGAAGTCGTGCGCACCCTCGCGACCGACACGCCTATCCAACTGCGCTTCGCCCCGCTCGACCGCACCACCGGCCGTGTCGACGCCCGCGCGCTGGACGCCCTCATCGACGAAGTCGGTCCCGAAAAGCTCGCCGCCGTGGCCTTCCCACAGGTAAACAACCTCGGGCTTCTCGAAAATGTCCACGACCTCACCAACCGCGCCCACTCCAAGGGCGCGCGTGTCATCGCCGTGGTCGATCCCATCCTTCTAGCCACCGGCGGCCTTGCCGCACCCGCTGACTTCGGCGACAGCGGGGCCGACATGATCGTCGGCGAGGCCCAGCACCTCGCCATCGGCCCGAACTTCGGCGGTCCCGGCCTCGGCCTCTTCGGCGTGCGCATGGACGCCGACCACCGCAACGACATCCGCCAGACACCCGGTCGCTACGTCGGCAAGGCACACGACATCAATGGTCGCGAGAGCTGCGTCATGGTCCTGAGCACGCGCGAGCAGCACATCCGCAAAGACAAGGCCACCTCGAACATTTGCTCCAACCAAGCCTTTCTCGCCACCCTCGCCGGTGCCGCCCTCCTCCAACGCGGCGGCGAAGGGCTTGCCCGCGCCATCAACACAGGCCGCCGCCAGGCGCGTGAAGCGATGGAGCGCCTCGCGCGCATCCCGGGCATCCGCATCGCCTTCCCTGACGCCCCCTTCTTCAACGAGATCGTCATCGCCCTGCCCGAGCCCGTCGCTGACACCATTTCGGCCGGCGCCGAGGCGGGGCTCCACATCGGCGTTGACGTCTCCCGCCGCGTGCCGGGCGGGCGCAACCTGCTGAAGCTCACTTTCACCGACATTGAGACCGACCTCGAGACCCTCGTGCGCTTCTTTGCGGCGCGCAGCTACGCGGGCCCGCCCTGCGGCGAATCCGCCCCCGAGATCCCCGAAAGCCTTGCCCGCACCGGCGAAGTCACGCTACCCGCCTACACGGAAGACGAACTGCGCGCCTACTACACACGCCTCGGCGAACTCAACGTCAGCCCGGACGACGCCTGCTACCCGCTCGGCTCGTGCACGATGAAGTACAACCCGCACATCAACGACTGGGCGGCCAACCTGCCGGGCTTCACCGACATCCATCCCCAAGCCCCCGCCGAAGACGCACAAGGCTGCCTCGAAGTCCTCTTCGAAATCCAGGAGTGGTTCAAAAAAATCACCGGCCTGCCCGGCGTCACCACCCAGCCCGTCGCCGGCGCGCAGGGCGAACTCGTCGGCATAAAACTTTTCCAAGCCTACCACCGCGACCGCGGCGAGGGTCACCGCGACGTCGTCTTCATCCCCTCCTCCGCGCACGGCACCAACTTCGCCACCGCCGTCATGGCGGGCTACGCCTCCAAACGCGTCGACGGTCGCCAAGCCGGCATCATCCTCCTCGAGGCCGGGCCCGACGGCCTCATCGATGAAAAGGACTTCGAAGAAAAGCTCGCCCTCCACGGCCCGCACCTCGCGGGCATCATGGTCACCAATCCCAACACCTGCGGGCTCTTCGAGACACGCTTCCGTGAGATCGCCGCGAAGGTCCACGCCGCGGGCGGTCTCGTCTATATGGACGGCGCCAATATGAACGCCATCGCGGGCTGGTGCGACCTCGGGGCCATGGGTGTCGACGCCGTGCACAACAACCTTCACAAGACGTGGACCATTCCCCACGGCGGGGGCGGACCCGGAGACGCCATCGTCGCTGTGAGCGAACGCCTCGTTCCCTACCTCCCCGGCGCGCAAATCGAGAAACACGGCGACAGCTACACCGTCGCCCGCGCGCCCAAGAGCATCGGCAGCTTCCACCGCCACTGGGGCAACTTCGCCCACAAAGTCCGCGCCCTCACCTACCTCAAGCGCCTCGGCCGCGAAGGTGTGCCGCGCATGACCGCCGTCGCCACCCTCAGCGCGCGCTACTGCTACGAGCGCCTGCGCCGCCACTACCCGACGCTCCCCGCCGGAGCCGCCGCCCAGCCGCGCATGCACGAGTTCATCCTCACCCTCGAAAAAGAGGACTTCGAGCGCCTCGAAGCCGCCGGTGTGCCCGCCAACCTCGTTATCACCCGCGTCGGCAAGCTCTTCCTCGACTTCGGCTTCCACGCCCCCACCGTCGCATGGCCCGAAACCCTTGGGCTGATGATCGAACCCACCGAGAGCTACACCAAGGCCGAGCTGGACCGCTTTTGCGAAGCCGTCGAAGCCATCCGCCACATCCTGCGCGAACGGCCCGAAGTGCTCCGCGTCGTCCCGCTCTTCACCCCCGTCGACCGCATCGACGACGTCGCCGCCAACCGGCGGCTCCAGCTCGCCGAAGACCTTGCCGAGCTGCCCGTCACCCACCCGCACCGCCTCTCGCCCGTCGACATCGCGCGCATGCCCGTCGCCGAAGTCCAAGCCAAAATTCTTGCTGCCGCCGAAGAAGCGCTCGCCGGCGAACAAGCCGTCGTCCCGGCAAAAAAGTAGGACCATCCGCCTAGTGCGGCGGGCCCGCCGTCCATTTTTTCTTGGCCGTCGGGCGGCGGTTGCTCACCCTGCCGATGCTCGCGGTTGCTTTGTCCCATGGAGAGTTTCGGCACGGTTCTCGGATTTCTCGCGGCTGTCTACGTGGCGGCCGGCATGCTGGTACCCCTTCTCTACTTGGCGAGGCGGCAAAAAGAAGACAGGGAGCCGGGCCCGACATCGCTTCTCTGGACGGGCGCCAACCCCTTCCTCTGGCTTGTCGCCATTGCCCTCTGGCCGGTGCTCCTCGCACTGGAAATCGCCGAGGACAAGCAGGATGCGGCGGAACGCGAGCGCGTGCGGGCGGACGCCGCCCGCCGGAAGGCACAGGCCGACCAGCAGGCCGCGCGGGAAGCGGCACTCGTAGACAAGACCGCCCGCACGTGCTGCGCGATGCGCCCCGGCGGCGAGGTCGTCGTCGACGGCGCGCGCATTGAGGCCCGCGCCGCATCCGGCACCATCGCCCCGGGTACCCCGGTGCGCATTCGCGCCTTTCAGCGCGGTGTGGCCGTCGTCGAAGAATCCCGCTGACAGAGATCACACTGCACGCGCAGACAATGATTCGCTCCCTTCCAGCGAGACCAGCGTGCCCTCCGCGTAGTCGCCCGCCACGCGGTCGAGGCGCACGCGCGCAAAGCGGTTGCGGATGTCCTCGCCCGGCGGCCCGTCCACGACCACGCGGATGTAATTGGCCGTGAGACAGGGCCAACGGCCTTCGCGCGGATCTTCCATGAGTACCTCGCAAGACTCCCCGATATACCGGTCCATGAAGCGGCGACGGCGGCGGGCGTCGAGGCGGCGCAGGACCTCTCGGCGGCGGCGGCGCTCCGGCACAGGCACCATCGCCGTCCCCCGCTTCACCACCAATGTCCCCGGCCGCTCCGAGTAGGGGAAAATGTGCGCATACGCGAAATCAGTTTCCGAAAAGAGGCGGCACGTCTCCGCAAAGGCATCTTCGGTCTCACCCGGAAAGCCTACCATAATATCCGTGCCGAGGCAGAGATCCGGAACGGTACGCAGGGCCTCGCGGGCAAACGCCACATACTCCGCCGCGGTGTATTTGCGCCGCATTGCGCCCAATACTGCGTCGCTACCCGCCTGCAAGGGCAGGTGGAGCAGAGGCATAAGCGGATGGGTCGGGTCGGCCATGCGGTGAAGAATGCCGGTCGGCACGGTCGTTGGTTCAATACTGGAAATGCGGATGCGCCGCAGCCCGTCGACCGCCGCCAGCGCATCGACCAAGTCTTCGATCCCGTGGCCCGAGTGGGCGTAGGTGCCGATGTTCACCCCGGTCAGGACCAACTCGCGCACGCCGCGGGCCGCCAGCGACCGCGCCTCCGCAAGCGTGTTGTCCCAGTCGCGCGAGCGCGCCCGGCCCCGCGCAAACGGAATGATGCAGAACGAACACATGAAGTCGCACCCGTCCTGCACCTTGAGATTGGCGCGCTTGGGCCACGGGCGCTCGCCCGCGAAAGAGATGGAGAAGTCCTCCGGATCAATGCGGTCGCGCAGGATCACCGGCGCGGGGTTCTTGCCCATGCGCGCGTGGTCGAGGACATTGAGCTTGTCCTCGTTGCCCACGATGAGGTCGACCCCGGAGATCGCGGCGATGGCCTTGGCCCCCGTCTGCGAATAGCACCCCACGACGGCGAGAAATCCCTCCGGGTTGGCACGCAGAAAGCGGCGTATCGCTTTTCGGCATTTCGCCTCCGCCTCCTGCGTTACAGTGCAGGTGTTGATGATCCCAAGGTCCGCCGGTTCACCGAACCCGACCACCGTGTAGCCAGCCGCCTCCAATTGATCAAGCAGCAGCACGGACTCCGCTTGGTTGAGGCGGCACCCGAGGGTGTGGATGGAAGCGCGCGGATTCGCGGTCATTCTTCCATCAGGAAACACCTGCCGCCGCGCGGGCAACCGATTTCCGGACGTCCGGCGCGTCAAATCCGGTTGACCCGGACCTGCAGCACGCGCACGGACTCCGCGTAAGTGTCGAGCAACTCCTTTACGACAGTCGAAAATTCCTCCGGCGTATAACCCTCCGCCGCCTCGATAGCGCGCGCAATGGCGGCGAGCCGACGAGCCGCGAGATTGGAACCGCTGCCCGCGATGGAGTGCGCGTGTTGGCGGATCTGCTCCCGGTCCCGCACGGGATCCGCCTCCGTCAGCGGATGAAGACGCTCCTCGACGTCCTCCTGAAAGAGGGCAAGCAGCTCGTCTAGCAGGGCGCGGGGGTCGTCGTCTCCCGCACCGAGAAGAATCAGCCACTGATCCTCATCCAGCACCGGGATCTCCCTGAATTGGGATACATCCATTTGATTTTCCAAAAGCCTGTAAAAAATGCCTGACTGAGAGAAATATTCAGCCCTTGTTTCCTCCCGCACGCAACCGAAAAGAGCTGTGCTACCGAACGAACCGCACGGCACTTTCGCCAGCACCGAAAACGACCGATTGTTGTTGTTCCTATCAGAACGATTGTGCATACTGAAACAATGAATCCCCGTCGATTCACTACTGCACTTCTTCTCACGGCAATGACGCTGTCGGCTGGTTTCCTCGCCCGGAATGCCTCGGCTGTAGAACCGCTTCCCGCGGGTTGGACCCCGCCGTCCATTGTCAAGAAGCTCGATCCCCCGCACCCCGCCGCCATGCGCCTACAAGGCACCGAGGGCACGGCCACCGTCATCTTCATCATCAATCAAGCGGGCCTTGCGGAGGATGTCACCGTCTACACAGCCACACACCGCTCTTTCGGCACTTCCCTGCAGAACACCGTCGGGCATTGGCGCTTCGATCCAGCTCGCTTCCACGGCGAGCCCGTACCCGCGCGAATACGCCTGACCGCGAACTTCCGGATCGAGGGGGCCGTGATTTCAATGACCTCGGCAGACCATGTGGCCTCCCACATCAAGATGGCCACCGGATACGGAGACAACACCGGCTACAGCGTCGCGCAACCGCGCGAACTCGACGCCATTCCACGCCCTGTCCATACCATCATACCTGGCATCCCGCCCGAAACACCCCCCTTCAGCAAACGCGTGGAAGTTCATGTCAACTTCATCCTCGCCCCCGATGGAACCGTTCGCGCACCCGCTGTCACAGATGTTTCGGAGAGCGAGGCGGGGCCATACCTTGCGGCGGCGGCGGTCCATGCAGTGCGGCAGTGGAAATACACCGCCCCGACCGTCCGGGGAAGTGAAGTCTACGCCCACCTCACACAAGTAGTCGCTTTTGAGCCGCCTCAATAATGGCGTCCCGTAGGGGATTCGAACCCCTGTTGCCGGGATGAAAACCCGGTGTCCTAGGCCTGGCTAGACGAACGGGACACAACAAAGATGGTGGAAACTACCCCCGCCCCCTGTCCCATCAAGCCTTTTCCGAAAAAAATTGCAGGTGTGCTGCCAAGCGTCCACTTTGCGCGGTTTTTATGCCTCAAGACGCACCGATGCACCTTAGTTACGACGAAATTGTCGCCGCGCTTCCCGAAAAGCCGCTGCAAAATGCGGTCGGCCTGCCCTACCCGCTCCTCGCTTCCGGCAAGGTGCGCGACATTTTCGACCTCGGTGAACACCTCCTCATCGTTGCCTCGGACCGTCTCTCGGCCTTCGACGTCGTCCTTCCCGAAGGCATTCCCGGCAAAGGTATCATTCTCACGCAGATGAGCCTCTACTGGTTCGCCGAGTCCGCGCCGATCATCAACAATCACCTCGTCGCGGACCATTCCGCCGCACTCGCGGAGGCCTTGCGCGGGCACCCCGAATTCATCCCCCGCTCCATGCTCGTGCGAAAGCTCAGGCCACTGCCCATCGAAGCCGTCGTGCGCGGCTACATCTCCGGCAGTTCATGGCGCGACTACATTCTCCATGGCGCAGTCTTCGGTCAAAAAGTTCCGGGCGATCTCCTCGAAAGCGCCAAACTGCCGTTTCCCCTCTTCACGCCAACCACCAAGGCTGGAAAAGGCGACCACGACGCACCGCTCAGCCTCGAACAATGCGCCGCTCTCCTCGGGCGCGAGCGCCACGAAGAAGTCTACGACGCAAGCATGCGCCTCTACGCCATGGGTGCGGCCGCCGCCAAGTCCGCCGGCCTGGTCCTTGCCGACACCAAGTTCGAGTTCGGACTCGACGAGAGCGGAAGCCTTATCCTCATCGACGAGATCCTCACCCCCGACAGTTCCCGCTACTGGCCGAAGGACGAATACGAGCCCGGCGGCCCCCAACCCGCCTTCGACAAGCAGTTCGTACGGGATTACCTCGAATCCATCCAGTGGGATAAGGCCACGCCCGCGCCCCACTTAACGCCCGATGTCGTCGAAGGAACGCGCTCGCGGTACCTCTTCGCACTCAAAAGACTGCTCGCAGACGGAAACAGCCGGACCTGACCGGACCGCCCACACTCAAAGCCACAGGTTTTCGGTGTAGACTTCTACCTTCCCCGGAGGGCGGAAGGTGTACCGCAGTGATGTTTCGGCGCGTATGCTTCCGAGGATGTACTAACCTGTCTCGCGCATTTCTCCGCGCCGGCAGGAGGCGGTTGCAGTTCACTGCTCCACCACGGACGCCCGCTACAGAAAAGTTGGACGTCTCGCGCCTCCTCAGGAGCTACCGCACAGCACCCGCCCGCGCATTCGCCGCCGCCAGCGGCAGCCCGGAAACCATCTCCACGCGCGC
>JAFIGH010000182.1 GCA_020831525.1 Opitutales bacterium | reverse complement strand
GCAAGTTTCATTTCATGTGGTTCACCAGGGCGCGCCCGGGATGTTGGCTCCTGTAGAACAATCATGTCAATCAGTGCGCGAGCCCCCATTATCGCTAAAGTTTGGCTATCGGCTTGAAGGGCTGCGTATACCTCTTCCATTAAGGACCTGATATCTCTTGGAAGTTCGTTCTTCCAAAGAGGAAGATGACGAGCGACTCGCGGAGGATAGAAGGTAGTCTCCACGGTTCCTGGATCCCACTCTGAGAAATAAGAGCGTCGGCGAAGAGTTATCTCATCGCATCCTCGACATTCGAATAAGTGATAAACAGTTTCCCAAGTAATATTGTATTCATTGTCGTAAGGTTCCGATCCAGATTGAGTTCGAGAGAAGACTAATAGGTGATTAGTCTTTTGCCCGCATTGGTTGCATCGAATCCGCTCAGTTTTTTCTGTATCGTCGACCATAGTAAAAACTCGTCATGTTGTCGGGAGGCCAAGTTTGTCGAAGAAAGCCCGGTTTCGTTCTTTTGCTGCATTCACCAAGCGGTTAAAGGAGATGACCTCTACGTAGGCGTTGGCATTTGTTTTGTAGCCGAAGAATCCCATTTTGTCGGCCGTCGGTTTGAGATCGTGATGCACTCGGCACCGTTTAATAAAGGTTGGGGTTAAGTCACTCAGAACGTAGCAGAAGCCTGGACTATTATCAGACTCTGGAATTGGACGACCATTCTTTGTTGTCACCTTCCCCGCTCGAATTCGATCAAGATATCCCAAGGCCTGCTCTACGGGATCTTTCTCTTCGCCTTCAGCAGCATCGTTTCTCATTGGCCGCTTGATTTCAACGACGACGATCGAAGCAAGCGGCAACTTTGACCCTTCCGAGACCAGGATTGGGTTGTCGAATACAGTCAGCGCGCATAGACCGGGCTCCTTCGTTTCAACGTTTCCGGTGATCGGCATTGACGCCAAAGTCTTATCCGATGCCAGATAATCATGAAACGCTAGCCGCTCGTCGATTAGCCAAAGGTTGCAGTGGTCAAGCAAGACTTCGCTTGATTCCTGCTGCATGGGCATGATGAGGTTATGAATCATGTCTTCCCGGGCGTATTTACCGTTCGGACCACGTTCGATCACCTTTTCCAATAGTTCTAAAATCACCTTGCGGTGGGAGACGTAATTCGCGAGATCAGATCTCTTAATATCCTCTGCTTTCTTTAGATATTCGGCCAGTCGTTGGCGGTATTCGTCCATCCCTTCATTCAACTTTGGGGCGATGATGTCGTGCCCTTCATCCAATAGCTCCACTTCGATCTCAAATAAGTGCTTGTGAAGGGTGAGGTCCAGTTCCTTGTCCGAGGCATTTGGGTCTACTTGTAGCCGATCGGGCGGGATCCTGCCGAGAATCGGTCGATACCGGGGACCTTTGGTTGCAACGAATCTTTCAATCCGTTCCTTGGATCGCATCAAAACCTCGGAGAGTTCGTCCTTAAGGTGTTCCTGGGCGCGTTCTATAACTTTGTCGCGAATGTCGCCCAGACTGATTTCCGTGTTCTTAAACAAACCATCAACCTCGTCCGCAATGTCGAAGCCGGTTCGTTCGGCTCGGACCCGGTCATCGAGAAAATCCGAACTCACGTAACACGAATAAATGAAATCACTCGAGCCGTCGGAAAGTCTACCGTGTAACCCTGGAATTTTCCCGGTCAGCTTCTCCTCGATAACAAGTCGCTGATCGGCGCATAAGGAAATTACGTGAGTTGAGGATGAGTTTGTCCGTAGCTTTACATGGCTTAGCTCGAATTTCGCACCTTTGATCGTAACTGTTTCCACCACCGCAGAAGAATGCATGTGCGCATCGAATAGCTCTTGGAGTGAGAGCGTTTCGTCACCATCCACCACATCGATCAATGGTGCGCTTCCTTTCCGGATAAAATACCAAAGGCAGTGTTCAAGAATCCCTTCGCCGATAGCTTTCGCTGTTTTCCGAGATGTATCCCTGTATCGGGGCTTAAAATCCTGGAGATGAATCGTGGTCTTCCGTTCTAGTGGTGGTTCAGTTCCATTTAAAGGTATCTCACGAATACCAATTTGGGAGTCGAAGACAAAACTGCGCTTTTTTAATCCCGTGCCATTTGCCGAGTAGCTACTCTCGATAACCGCTTGTCGAAAGGCTTTGAGCCAAATTAAACGGCCAACGCCACGACAGCCTTTTGCCACCTTGTAGTCAGTATCCAATTCCAGGAAAGACTTCATGTTGGCTTCATTGAAGCCGATTCCATTGTCGATGACTTTGAATCCAATAATTTCTTCTCTTGGTTCTGGACCTGTCTTTCTGCGGTCATCCAAGTTTAGGCCGGGCGTTGGGTTTCGCAAAATCTCAACGGTAATTACTCCTTGATCCATGGAAAGTTGAGCCTCTTCAATTGAATGAATTGAGTTCACCACCGCTTCGTATACGGGCAATAGGCCATTCGTCAGCGGTAAAGTTGTGTTGCGCAGGCGTCCGGTAAAATTTGTTTGCAGATTCATAGCGTGTATTTTGCTGAGGATTCAGCGACCAGTAAGTTTTCGATTCTCTCAGCTTCATCCCTCAACCCTCCACCTTCATCCTTTCCCTCTTCCCCCCACACCCGCGCAAGCGTGGCTTGGATTTTCTTTTCCATGCGGGCGATGAGGTCGCGGTTGGCGTTGACGAGGGCCTGCTCGGCTTCGATCTCGGCGACGATGGCGCGTTGGGTTTCGATGGGCGGGAGGGGGATGGGAACGCGCTCAACGATGGACTGATTGATTTTCGGCATACTGCCTGCCGCCCCGACCGCGTTGTTGGTAAGGAATGAACGGGCGGATGGTGCTTGCAGAGCGGCCAGAAGATAGAGCTTGTTGACTCTTGTCTCGTCGGCGCGGATCCGAATCATGAGATCGGGATATATGTAATTCTCGTCATCCAAATCGAAGAGTGCTGCGGTTCCAACAAGCTCTGCTGTGTTTCCACGCTGAAGGTAGATGTCGCCATTGCGACAGCGGCATGGGGCATTGGGCGGAATGTCTTCATCAAGGTATTTGAATTTCGTGGCATCAAGGATTCCGCTCGTCGTTGCACTCAGGGTAAGCACCTTCGTGTCGGTAATTCGGTCGACCGGTTTTCCGGAATAACCATTCTTAGGTTTTTCTGCGATGATCTCCCCCAACTCCACCATCGGCCAGTCGGGGTGGATGGGGATGTGGGGGCGGTAGTGGTCGAGGACGGCGCGTGCGCCGTCGATGACTTTCCGGTAGCCTTCGATCTCGGCCACGATTTCCTTCTGGACCTCCAATGGGGGGAGGGGGATTTGGAAGCGGTAAAGCAGTTTTCCGTTTAGGTTGTTTATATTCACTCCTGCAATCTGATCTCTGAGAAATTGATTGAAGTAATCTGTGCGCAGGTTCTCGAAAAGAAAGCGTGGGTTAAGTTTTATCGACTTCACCCGAACTGCGCCCATGAATCCGCCAAAATAATAGTCAGTGTTCTCGGCAATAAAGGCAACTTTTCCGATGTGGTCTTTACTGCCACTTGCGAGGAAAATAAAAATATCATTTTCCCGTAGTTTCTTATCACCGGAGAATTCAGCTTTGGGTGACACTCGCTTGACGTCTTCCAAGTTTAGTTGATACCGGCCCCTATCAATGTTATTCGCACGGAGAACTTGAGCCCCTCCTTCCAAAACTTCATCTTGTTTTGAAAAAACAACTCCTCTTGCCAGTTCGCACAATTCTCCCAGTGGAGTTAGTGGAAATGCAGAACTCGCCGCCACCACCTCCCTATACCGTTCGCCGCTGAGGTTGTAGTCGCCGTTGGCGGCGATTTTTTCTTTGGGGACGATGAGGGCGGTGGACTTGATAGACGGGATGGACTCGATGGACCGAATGGACTCACTGGGCGGGATGGACTCACTGGGCGGGATGGACGTGGAGGGGGAGGTGTCTTTTGGGG
>JAFIGH010000065.1 GCA_020831525.1 Opitutales bacterium | reverse complement strand
ACACCACCCAATCCCATCGAACGGAGGAACCTCGTAAGTCCGACAGGCTGCTAGGGCGCTACCGGACATTGGTCGGCTTGATCATGGGTCGTTTGGCCGAGATGATCCGCGGCGGAGTTGGCCACCAACGGGCATGGGACCTCTTTCAGGAGTGCTACGACCGCAAGCTGGATGAGTTGGAAGAATCGTTTTTCGAACTGGCTCGACTGTATGCGGACTGCATGCAAGTCGACGGTGCCCTCGTGCTCGACAAGCGCATGCAGCTGCTCGGCTTTGGCGGAGAGATTATCGCTGACCGCACCATCACCCATGTCATGGACGCCCTCGACGTGGAGGGCGAAATCAAGGAGCGAAGGGACATCCGTTCCGATGGAACCCGCCACCGCTCCGTCTATCGCCTCTGCGACGTCGAACCCGCCGCCCTTGGCTTTGTTCTTTCGCAGGACGGCACCGTCCGCGCCATCGCCAAGCACGGCGGCGAGATCACCGTCTGGGACCAGATAAGCGCCTGACATCCAGGATTGCGATCGTTTCGGAATTCGTGAGTTCGTGGCAGTAGTTCCCGACGATTGAACTTGGCGCGGTGCTTCCTTGGAACGCCGCTCCGACCGAGAACGTGGAAGCCGTCCTCCGGAGGATGAATTCGGCCTATGATGCCACGACTGTCTGGGAGGCGAGCTGGAATAGGGCGGGGAGGCCGCTCTTGCCACGGGGCGTCCTGCAAGTGCAGACGGGCCTGCTGGAGGAACGCAGGCTAACTCAATCCGGACCGCGGGTTCCCGGCCCCCATTGGGGAAAACCGTCGAAGTCGCCCGTTTCAAGCGGGGCCGCCTCCAACACCACTTCCCCGGTTTCCTCCCTGTAGATCATGATGCCCCACGGCCCCGCCGTCCCGTCGCCGAATACCCGCACCTTGAGTTCGGGAAACCGTTCCTCCAATGCCTCCCGCAAGTCCGCCGCGTGGGCGGTTTGCGAATACAGCACGGCCACCGGCAGCCCGCTTCCGGCCACCCCCTCCACCCGCGGCTCCAACTCCGGCAACGCCGCCACCGCGCCTACCGCGGGCCGCACCTCCGAACGGATGGCCACAATGTTGCGGTAGCGGGACAACATCCGGATACGCCAACCGTAGACCGAAACCACATAGGTTCCGCCCACCCGCAAACCTCCCTGCACGTCGGAGGAGTTGACCTTGAACCGCCGCCATGAATCGACGTTTTGGAACACCTCGTCCTCGGTGAACACAAGGTAGTAGGAACCTTGGTCCCCCATGGGCACCCGTTCTTTGTCGGTGACGGTGACTTCGACCCGTTTCGCCGTGTAGTAGGGAAACCCCAGCCACAAAGCGGGAATCAGCAACAGAAGCAACAAAGCGGCGATGGCGATTTTTTTTAACACGCCAAACATCCTATACGCCCCCGGCCCCCCGAAACAAGGCTTTCGGGCCGGGGTCGGCGGCGGACGGTTTCCGGGGAGCGAAGCGACGACATTCCGCCAACCTACGGGGGTGCCGTTGTTGTGCCTTGACCCGGATTGCCGACACGCTGACGCTCTTGCCTGCCCATGGCGACGACACGTATCACCTTCCTCGGCGCGGCGGGGACTGTCACCGGTTCGCGCACGCTACTCGAAACCCAAGGCAAGAAACTGCTTGTTGACTGCGGTCTCTTCCAAGGCCGCAAGGAAGACCGGTTGAAGAACTGGGAGCCGTTCCCCGTGCCCGTGGAAGAGATCGACGGGATCTTCCTCACCCACGCGCACATCGACCACACGGGTTTTCTCCCCCGTCTAAAACGCCAGGGCTACGAGGGGCCGATCTGGTGCACCGCTCCGACCGCCGATCTCGCACGGATTCTTCTACCCGACACAGGGCACCTGCAGGAAGAGGAGGCCCGCTGGGCGAACAAGCGCGGCTTCACCAAACACAACCCGGCGAAACCGCTCTTCGACCAGCGCGACGCCGAGGCGACACTGCCGCTCCTGAAACCCGTTCCCTACGGCGCACACGTATGCCCGACGCCACACCTCCGCGGGAAGTACCGGGATGTCGGGCACATTCTCGGGGCGGGGTTTCTGGACATCAAAGCCGACCGCGTAAGGGACACCCGCAAGATCTGTTTTTCCGGCGACCTCGGACGGCCCCACGATATGATCCTACGCCCGCCGTCGCAGCCGTACAACGTCGACTTCCTGATCCTTGAATCCACCTACGGCAACCGCCTGCACGACGAACACGACCTGCGCGAAGCGCTCGCCGCGGCTATCCGCGCCGGGGTGGAGCGCGGGGGCGTCATCGTCGTGCCCGCCTTTGCGGTGGGGCGCGCGCAAAGCCTGCTCTTCCTCATCCGCGAAATGGAGGCCGAAGGAACGATACCGGTGCTGGACGTCTACCTCGACTCACCTATGGCGCAAAACGCCCTGCGCGCCCACAAGGCGCACACGGCGGACCTCAATCTCGACGCGCGCAAACTCACCCTCCGCGGTATCGATTTATTCAAGACACAGCGCCTTCACATCACGGAATCGAGGGACAAGTCGATCGCCATCAACAAGGTGAAGGAGCGCGCCATCATCATTTCCGCCAGCGGCATGGCGACGGGCGGGCGCATCCTCCACCACCTCTCCGAACGCCTCCCCCACGCGGAAAACACCGTGCTTCTCATCGGCTACCAAGCTCAGGGCACGCGCGGACGCGCCCTCCTCGAAGGCAAGGAGTCGCTGCGCATGTTCGGCGGCGACGTCCCGGTGCGCGCACGCGTCGAGCGCATCGACGGGTTCTCCGGGCACGCCGACTACGAGGAGATCCTCGCATGGCTCCTCGGGTTCAACCGCGCCCCCGAGCGCGTCTTCCTCACCCACGGCGAACCCGAAGCACGCGAAGCCCTCGCCGGGCACATCCGAAAACAGTTTCAGTGGGACGTCACCCTCCCCAACGAAGGCGACAGTTACATCCTCGATTTTTAGAGCGACAGGTCCGCACGAATGCGCAGACACCCGTCTCCGCCCCGGAGAATCGACAAATCCAACAATTATATAAAAGGAAACGCATCCGCCGCCGCGCAAGATGCGTATCCCCCGGTGAATCGCTGAGACAGGAATCTCCTCACCGGAAACTGCTATGTTTGAAAATGCCATTCCCGCGCGGCGCTTCCGCGCCGTCCTCGCTGTCGCATCGGCCATTGCTCCGCTGTCCTTCGCCGCACCCGCGTGGCAATACACCCATACCGGCGGCTCCGTGACCGAGCTCACCACGCACAACAGCGAATTCGTCGCCCTCCGCGCCGACGGCGCGCTTCTCTTTTCGGGCGACGCCCGCACATGGGAGAAACGGGTTTCCGTCGAACCCGGAGCCCGCATGCATGCGAAGGGAGGCGCCTACCTCTTCTTCTCCTTTACCGGCGAGCTTTACGACGACCCCCGCACCGCGGTCATCCGCCGCACGACGGATTTCGAGTCGTTCGAAACCGTTTTCGAGACAAAGGTAGCGAGCCGGACCGACTGGATCCACACCCTCGTGGAAACACCCGGAGGGCCCGCCGCCCTCCTCACCGGTCCGGACCACACCGAAATCCTGCTCACCGCCGACGGCACGGAATGGACCTCCGTCCACAAAATGTCCGGGCCACGCATCGGCGGCGCGTGGACCACGCCGTCCGGAACCACCGCGCTCACGCTCTTCGGCACCAATCCGGTGCAATGGCTTGAAAGCGACAACAGTGTGACGTGGGTCCACCACAACGCCTTCATCGGTCACTACGTCGCCCTCGCCGGGATCTACATCGGCGTCGGCAACCGGTGGGCGACTGAGCGAGTCTTCGTCTCAAAGGACGCGGAAGATTGGATACCCGCGGATGTCAACTTCCCGCCTGGTCCGGCGTCTATCGCAGCGGGCAACGGTCGCGCCGTGATCCAGACACGCGGCCGCGAGACGTTTATGACCCTCGACGGCGAAGTTTGGACCGCCGCACAGCTGCCCGAACCCGCGCATGCGCCGCCGCACCAAGTGACCTTCGGTTTCCACGAGGGGCGCTTCTGGCTTTCGCGCAAGGCCGTGCCGCCCCCGGACGAGATCCAAACCGGCTCCGGTCTGGGCGACGCGGAAGTCTTTTCCTCCGTCGACGCAATTGTATGGAGCCCCGAGGATGTGCTTCCCCCGGATTTCGCCGATGAATCGGGAACCATATATGTAACCGAAACACCGCTACCGGAAAATTCAACCGCCGTCTCGCTTTCCCGAGCCCCGGAGCCCGCCGACGTCGCCCACGGCCTCACCACCGTGCGCCTCGCCCCGGACCCGGATGACAACCGCCACGCGCTCTTCCACACCGTCGCCGACGGCCCTGAAATGCGCGTCAACACAAATTGGGGCAGTATCCCAACGGAGCACGCCCATGAGCCGTTCAAGCTGGTCGCAGCCAACGGAGTCTTCCTCGTTCGGAATGTTCATGGACGGCTCGGCTTCTTCGAAGACGGCGCGGACTACCTGCCCCAACCCGTCGCGCGCTTTGACGGCCCCGAGTCCGAATTCGCCGTGCGCCTGTGGTGGGAACCGGTCGAAGGCGCGGATCGCTACCGAATCCACCGCGAGACCGAGACCTCCGGCGACGACGCCGTCCCGCCCCTCGTCACCGTGGGTGAGACCACTGCGACCGTGTGGCTCGATCACGACGACGCCCTCGGTAAGGAGGAAAACTACCGCTACACCGTGACAGCGCACGCCGACGACGGACGCGAAAGTTTTCCCGGACACCGGGTCGACACCCGCCTGTTCAGCGTGTGGAACCTCGCCGACGGTCCGGGCATCGACCCGCCCGCCGGCCAATGGTTTCCTGTTTCCTACATCGGACACGCAAACGCCGTCTACAAGCCGTGGACCCGCACTCTCGGGGCCCGCTGGTGGTACATCCACGAAGTCCGCCGCGGCTTCTGGGCATGGGACCCCGCCGCGGAGCAATGGCTCTGGAGCGCCCTCGACGCCTACCCGTGGGTCTACGATCCCGAAGCACGCGAGTGGATAGCACCCGCCACGGACGAGTGATTCCGCTGTGCTGAAACTCCATTCGGGTGTTCGTTCAGGCGGAAGCGAAAACAAGGTCCCGCCGCGCCCGCAACTGAGCGAAGGCGCATCCGATCATGCAACCCGCCGAAGACAGCGCCATGAACACGCCGAGAGTCAACCACCCGTTCGCAGCGACGACGAAAAACGACCCAAGCAACAGAAGCAAAGCAACAAGCAAACAGAGCAGAAGAACCACGCGAACTCCAATATTGTGAACGAACCGTCCGCTTGCCGGGCGGACGGTCTCCAGCGCAGAACACGCAGTGAACCCAAGCGAACAGGACAAAACCGCGACCGGCGGAAAGATGAAATGCACGGGCACTGGAAACACAGTTCCATCAAACGTCGTGTGTCCGTAGCGGAGTGCCGCCAACGCCGACATAATGAGCGGCAAAGCCAGGAGATTCCGCATGGCGTGAACCTTTAATACCGCGCGCAGCGCCGTCCAAAGCGGAACTGGATAGTGGGCAATCAGGGTTGTCTTCCTTACGCCGTCAAGGACCGTGTTCATACCTGTCCATGCGAGTATGGTAAATGGATACACGCAAACAAATGCGACGAACAGCAAGACGAATCCAAACCACTCGATCCACTCGGGCATGATCCGGCCGGTCAATGTCGGAGCGCTAAAGAGGACGGCCGCGAGCAGAACTAGGAGCAGGCCCGTCCAATATGGACGGCTCGACTCACCCGGCTCCGACGTCAACAGCGACAGTGCCCTCCGCTCGCCGCCGTTGAGAAACGCGTACGTCCACCTGTCGAGCGCGGAACCATCCGCACCCGCCGAGACGCGCGTCAGAGATTTGGCAGCCTCCCACTGTGCTTCCGCCGAAGCGTCTGACTCTACGGCTCTCTTCACAACTACCGGAGCTTCTCCGGAGAAAGTAGCCGAAAGTGAGGCCAGCATGAAGGCCCTTGCCCATCGAAGGGCAAGCCACCGGAACACGGCAACCGCCGCGCCTGTCAGCAGAACCATCCACACGCCGACGAGGGTATCCCCTGCCATGAGTCGGCCCACCCCGAGAAAAAACCAACTTGTCGGTAGCCAGACGGCCGCAACATCCAGCAGTAGAAGGCCCCACCCGGCAAGCGGCGGGATGCCCGCCGCCAATACCATGCCGAAGATGAGCATGCCCCCGGAAGAAACGCCCGCTTGGACAACACGCCGCCACCCGAGGCGCTCCAACACAACAACAGCATCGCGCAGCAGATAAACATAGAGCGCGCCGGCCGCCCCCGCCAACACATACGCCTCCCAAGCGGCCTGTGCCGATGCCAGCAACAGCCCAAGCGACAGCACCAAGGCAAACGGATAGGCGAACCATCCCCGCAGCGCGGAACCGACGACAATCCTCCATCCGTCGCCATCCCGCATCGGCAGGAACCAAGGCAAAAATCCAGCCACTCCCGAATAACTGTTTTTCAGTACGCCGGAAAAGAAGCCGATCCACGCGAAGGTGAGGATGCCCATCCCGCCCCAGACTGCCGACGGAGGCGTGTCCGCGTATGCCCCGAGCACCGCAATTACGATGAAAGCACCGAACCCAACAACATGCAGGATCGCTCCGGGTTCCGCCTGACCGTGAATCCGACTTTTGCGCGGCGGGCGGGAAACACGTTTCTTCCATGCGCGCCGCCATGCCCGCGCCGTGGTCTTGTCGAAAGGTTTCATTGCCCTGCATGCTCCGCCGCCCGCAGACGCTCGACAAATCCTTCGAAACTCCCGCTTTCCCCAGCCTCCATCGCCGACACGCCACGACCGTGTACGACAAGGATCTCATCCGAGAACGTTTCCGCAACGCTCAGAATCTGCGTGGAGTAGATGACCGTTGCTCCATTGTCCGCCGCCGCCCGCGCCCAGCGCTTGAACTGCAGGAGACCGTGCGAATCCATGCCCGACGCAAAGGGCTCGTCAAGAAGCCACAGACGCGGTGAAACCAGATGCAATGCGGCCAGACCCGCCTTGTAAGCCTGGCCCCGGCTCAAAGCACCGATCGGATGATCCGCTTTCTCCAACAGATCCAAATCAGCGAGCACAGCGAACACCTCCTCCGCTTCGGCTTCCCGTCCGTAAACATGCAGAACCGAACTGAGAAATTGCAAGGGCGTCCACTCAATGAAAGCCACGGGAAATTCCGGCAGATAAAACAGCCTCCGGCGCAAGCCGACCTTGGTGTGTGATATCCGTTCGCCGTCCATGAGTATTTCTCCGGAGGAAGGCGCCTGCAAACCCGCGAGGCAGTTGAGAAACGTCGTCTTTCCCGCTCCGTTGAGACCAATGAGGCAGTAGAGACGACCGCCGGGGAGATCGATGTCGACATCCTCCAAAACACGTGTGCTTCCAAAGCGCTTCGAAAACTCTCGAATCCGGATATCCACGGCCCGCATTCGACAGGCCCGGAGTGCGCGGGACAAGGACAAACCCGCCCCCGTGAACTCGAATGCGCATCGCGCTGTAGCCGCCCTGAACGACCAAAAACCCGCCGCGCCAGCTACTCCACGAGGATCTTCCCTGCGGCGCTGGAGCCGAGGGTGAGGGTGCGGCCGCCTTTGGCGCCTTCGATGGTGGTGGAGTCGGCCACGCGGTCGCGGCGGGTGACCTTCAGGCGGGTGCCGGGCTTGAGGGCGTTGGCCTCGACAAACTGCAGGAACTCAGCGTTTTGGTCGGTGATGCGGGCGACGCGCACGGTCTCGCCCACGCCGCAGGAGCGCAGGCTCTCCAGCGCCCGCTCCTCAAAGGGACCGCGTGCGCGCGGGATGGGGTCGCCGTGCGGATCGGCCTCGGGGTGGCCGAGGAATTCGTCGAGGGCGTCGAGCACCCGGTCCGAGAGGGCGTGTTCGAGGCGCTCGGCCTCGTCGTGGATCTCCGTCCAGTCGAGCTTCAGCACCTTGACGAGGAAAAGCTCCACGAGCCGGTGCCGGCGGATCATGCCGAGGGCAAGGCCCTCGCCCTCCGGGGTCAAGCGCACGCCGCGGCGCGGGGTGTAGACGAGCAACCCCGCGCGCTCGAGCGACTTCATCATCGTCGTCGCGGTGCCCGCGGAGACATCGAGGGCACTGGCCACCCGCCCCATCGGCACCGGCTGGCTCCGGTCGCCGGACTGGAGGAGAAAGATTTCCTTTACGTAGTTTTCAACGGTTGAGGACGGCATCGGGAATCCGTCCACCATGCCACGCCGCCCGCCCCCGACAAGCCTCAATGGTCCGCGCGCGAAAGCATTGACGCCCCGCCGGATGCGGAAAGACTCCTCGCCCACCTTTTGATGACCACCAATCTGTCACGATGACTTGGGAAACTTGGTTTGTGCTCGCCGTCCTCGCACTGACGTTCGGCCTCTTTGTCTGGGAGAAGATCACTCCGGACGTGACCGCGATGGTCGCGTTCGGCCTTGTTCTTATCGGAGGACTGCTGCCGTTTGCGGAAACCCTGCCGGATGTGCGCCAGATGATCTCCGTCTTCGCCAACCCCGCTCCGCTCACAGTCGCGGCGATGTTTATCCTCAGCGCCGCGCTGCAGAAGACCGGCGTCATCGACGGAATGGCGAATATGTTGCGCGGCATCACGCGGTTCGGGTACCGGGGCACGCTGCTCGTGGTCATCCTCGGGGTCGCGCTGCTCTCGGCCTTCATCAACAACACCCCCGTTGTCATCGTCTTCCTGCCGGTCATCCTCAGCCTCGCCCGCAGCCTCGACGTGCCCGCCTCGAAGATGCTCATTCCCCTCTCCTACGCCTCCATCTTCGGCGGCACCTCCACACTCGTGGGGACGAGCACCAACCTGCTTGCCAGCGGCATTCTCGAATCGTCCGGGCACGGCCGCATGCATATGTTCGAGTTCGCGTGGGTCGGACTGCCCATGATGTTAATCGGGGCGTTGTACCTGACGTTCATTGCTCCGCGGCTCCTGCCGGTGCGCCAGCAGCTCACCGCCCTACTCAGCGATGACGAGCGCAAGGAATACATCACGGAGGCCTTTGTCCGCCCGAAATCCGAACTCGTCGGCAAAACCGCGGTCGAGAGCGGTATCCTTAAGAACCGGGGGGTGCGGGTCCTCGAAATCATCCGCAACGAAGTCGCCATCAAGGGGGACCTGAAAAACACCACGCTCGAAGCGGGCGACCGGCTGGTCCTCTCCTGCCGCCCCGGCGGCGTCGCCCACGCGCGTTCCGTGGAAGGTCTCGACCTCGGACTCGAAGTCGGTCTCGAAACGATCTCGGCGCACAAGGGCTCCATCGTCGAAGGGATCATCGGCCCGCGCTCCGCCATCGCCGGAAAGACCATCCGCGAACTTAACTTCCGCCAGCGCTTCCGCGTCATCATCATCGCCATCCACCGGCGCGGCATCAACCTGCGCGACCAGATCGACACCCAGCCCCTCGCCGAGGGCGACACTATCCTCATGATGGGGACCGACGAAGCCATCGAGCAAATCCGCCGGGGCGACGACATCCTCCTGCTCGACCGCCCCGCCACGCCCGCCGCGAGCCTGCGCAAAAAGGCACCCCTCGCCATCGGCACCGTCGCCGTGGTCATGTTCCTTGCCTCGTTCGGCATCGTGCCGATCGAAGCCGCCGTCATCCCCGCGGTCATCTTCCTCTTTCTTACCGGCTGCGTGAAACCCAAAGAAGGCTACGCCGCCATTGACTGGAGTATCCTCCTCCTCATTTACGGCATGCTGGGGGTCGGGCTTGCCATGGAAAGCACGGGTACCAGTGCATTGATCGCCGGGGGGCTCGTCGCCCTCACAGATTTTGGAATTCCGCCCGAGATGACACCCATCGTCCTTCTACTCGCGATCTACCTCGTTTGCACAACCATGACGGAAATCATTTCCAACAACGCGTCCGTCGTTCTCATGACGCCGATTGCCATCGGATTGGGCAGTGTCCTCGGCGTCGATCCGCGTGGATTCGTCATCGCCGTGTGCGTCGCCGCCTCGGCAAGCTTCGCCACCCCCATCGGCTACCAGACAAACACCTATGTCTACGGGGTCGGCGGCTACAAATTTACGGACTTTCTGAAGGTCGGGCTGCCCATGAACGTTATCTATTGCGTGGGCACTGTGATCATCGTTCCATTCGTCTGGCCCTTCGCCTGAGCCCACCCGCACATGAATGAAATCCTCGTCAGCGCCTTCGGCCCGTTCGGCACCTTCACGGAAAATCCGTCGGAGGCGATCCTCCGCGCGTGGCAGCCCGCCCTTCCCGAAAACTGGCAGGCACGCAAAATCATCCTTCCCGTCTCATGGACGGACGCCGCCCCGCAACTCCTCGCCGCGCTCCGCGGAAACACCCGCTTCGTCCTCTGCCTCGGCGTCGCCGACGGGCGCACAATCATCTCCTTCGAACGCCTCGCCCGCAACCGCAACGACACTGCCCTCGCCGACGCCCGAGGCACCAAACCCGTCGGCGAAGCCGTCGTCCCCGGCGGACCGGAGTCCCTCCCCGCATCCCTCCCCGTCGAAGACCTCGCCGCCGCCCTGAGCGCCGCCGGCATTCCCGCCACCATTTCCGACGACGCCGGGGGCTACCTCTGCAACCACCTCAGCTACGCCCTCCTCCACGACCTCGCGCAACACCCCCGTGCCTGCCTCGCCGGTTTCATCCACGTGCCCCCGACCCCTCACCTGTCCCCCGCCGAAGGCGCCCGCGCCCTTCAGACTATCGTCGACCGCCTCCTCGCCGACCTCGGCGACGGAAATGTCCATCCCGCCTGAATAGCCGCCCAGCACCGCGTCCCCCGCGCCACGCGTCTGTCAATAAATAATACGTTGTTGATTATTTTCGTCAAAGAAATAATTACCTTGTTGATTATCTTTTGCGGCGCGGCGGAGAGGCGGAGCGCGCTGAATCGGGTTCTCATGGGGCAGGGCGGGCGCGCATTTCTGTTCTTTTCGGAGACGGCATCGCCCCTCATGATGCCTCGTTCCAACTTTCCGGTTGCATTCATCATCATATCCGGATTCGTTGATGGGTTCTGAAAATATGACAGCGCAAAACAAAACGACCGAACAGCGCGGACCCGCGCCGAAGCCGTACACGAAGCGGGGGCAGGCCCTGGCCGACCTCTTCGCGGAGCGCATTGTCGTGCTCGACGGCGCGATGGGCACAATGATCCAGCAGTACAAGCTGGAGGAGAAGGATTTCCGGAACGAGAGCCTGAAGAACGTGGAAGGGGAATTGAAGGGAAACAATGACCTCCTCTCCCTCACGCGGCCCGACATCATCGAGAAAATCCACCGCGAGTTTTTCGAGGCCGGGGCAGACATGGTCGAGACAAACACGTTCAGCGGCACGACCATTGCGCAGGCCGACTACCACCTGCAGGACCGCGTGCGCGAGCTGAACATCGAATCCGCGCGCATCGCCCGCAAGGTGGCCGACGAGATCGCTGAAGAAAAGGGCCGCCCGACCTTTGTGGCCGGGGCCATCGGACCGACCAACCGCACTGCCTCCATCTCGCCCGACGTCAATCGCCCCGAATACCGGGCCACCAGCTACGACGAACTCTACAAGGCCTACTACGATCAGGTCGAAGCGCTCGTCGAAGGCGGCGTCGACGCCCTCCTGCCGGAGACCACCTTCGACACCCTCAACCTCAAAGCAGCGCTCCACGCCATCGGCGACTTTTTTGACAAGCGGGACGAGCGCCTGCCGGTCATCATCTCCATCACCATCACGGACCAGTCGGGCCGCACCCTTTCCGGCCAGACCGTCGAAGCATGCTGGAACTCCATCCGCCATGCCAAGCCGCTCTGCGTGGGACTCAACTGCGCCCTCGGGGCGGACCTCATGCGTCCGTTCCTCGAGGAACTCTCCCGCGTGGCCGAAACCTACGTCCACGTCTACCCCAACGCCGGTCTCCCTAATCCGCTCAGCGACACGGGCTACGACGAGAGCCCGAAGCACACCGGCGATTCCGTCGCGAGATTTGCCAAGGACGGCTTGGTCAACATGGTCGGCGGCTGCTGCGGCACGACGCCCGCCCACATCAAACGCGTCGCGGACCAAGTGCGCCGCCACCCTCCGCGCAAGGTCCCTTCGCCGAAACCGGCGCTGCGGGTGAGCGGCCTTGAGGCCCTCAACGTCATTCCCGGCGAGTCGCCCTTCATCTACGTCGGCGAACGGACCAATGTCACCGGATCGCCGCGTTTCAAGAAGCTGGTCAAGAACGACGACCTCGACGGCGCTCTCGCGATCGCCCGATCCCAGGTGGAGAAGGGTGCCCACGCCATCGATATCAATTTCGACGAAGGTATGCTCGACGGCGAGGCCTGCATGGTGAAGTTCCTCAACCTCATCGCCTCCGAGCCGGACATCTCGCGCGTCCCCGTGATGATCGACAGCTCCCGCTGGTCCATCCTCGAGGCCGGGCTGAAATGTTGCCAAGGAAAATGCATTGTCAACTCCATCAGCCTGAAGAACGGCGAGGATGAGTTCCGCGAACAGGCCCGCAAGATCGCGCGCTACGGGGCGGCTGCTGTCGTCATGGCCTTCGACCAAGACGGCCAGGCTGACACGGCGGAGCGCAAGATCGAGATCGCCGAACGTTCCTACAAGATCCTCGTCGACGAAGTGGGTTTTGAACCGCAGGACATTATCTTCGACCTCAACATCCTCACCGTCGGCACGGGGATGGAAGAGCACAACAACTACGCGGTCGACTTCATCGAAGGCGTCCGCGGAGTGAAAAAACGCTGCCCCGGCGCTCTCACCAGCGGCGGTCTCTCCAACATTTCCTTCTCCTTCCGCGGCAACAATCCGGTGCGCGAAGCCATGCACGCGGCCTTCATCCACCATGCCATCGAAGCCGGGCTCGACATGGCCATCGTCAATCCCGGCATGCTCATGGACTACGGGGAGATCGACCCGGCGCTCAAACAACTCGTCGAAGACGTCCTTCTCAACCGCACCCCCGAGGCCACGGAGAAGCTCATCGAGTTCGCCGAGGCTGTGAAGGCGGGAACCGTCCAACTCGGCGCGGGTACTCCGGAAGAGCGTATCAACACCGCCATGGTCAAGGGCATGAACCTCCTGCGCGACCTCTTCGAACGCGCCGCGAAGGAGAACAACCCGGAAGTCCTCGAGAAATTCCTCGAAGGCGGCGCAGGTGCCGTCCCCGCACCCTCCGGCGACGACGCTAAAAAAAAAGACGGTAGCGGCGGAGAAAGCGATTGGCGCGAAGGCACCGTCGAAGAGCGCCTCGCCCACGCCCTCGTAAAGGGCATCACCTCGCACGTCGACGAAGACACCGAGGAAGCCCGGCAAAAATACGACAAACCGCTCGAAGTCATCGAGGGGCCGCTCATGGACGGGATGAAGATCGTGGGCGACCTCTTCGGCGCGGGAAAGATGTTCCTGCCCCAGGTCGTCAAAAGCGCGCGCGTCATGAAAAAGGCCGTCGCCTACCTGCTCCCTTACATGGAGAAGGAAAAGAAGGACAGCTCCAACGCAGGCACCTTTGTCATCGCCACGGTCAAGGGCGACGTCCACGACATCGGCAAAAACATCGTTGCCGTTGTCCTCGGCTGCAATGGATACAAGGTGGTCGACCTCGGCGTGATGTGCGATCTCGACAAAATTCTCGCCGCCGCACGCGAGCACAAAGCCGACTTCATCGGTATGTCCGGCCTCATTACACCGTCCCTCGACGAGATGATCACAAACGTCAAAGAGATGGAAAAGCAGGGCTTCAAGACCCCCGTGCTCATCGGCGGCGCGACAACCTCGAAGGTGCACACCTCCGTCAAGATCTCCCCGCACTACAGCGCCCCCGTCGTCCACATCCTCGACGCCTCGCGGGTCACGGGTGCGTGCAACCAGTTGATCAATCCGAAGAAGCGCGACGCCTTTGTCGCCGAACTGAACGAAAGCCACGAGCAGAACCGCAAGCGGCACGAAAAAAACAAAGCCGACCGGCCCAAATACGTCTCCATCGCCGTGGCGCGCAAGCGCGCCTTCACCTGCGACTGGGCCACGGCCGATATCGCGAAGCCCGAGAAGACCGGCGTTCAGGTTTTCAATGAAATCGACCCCGCTGAAGTCGTCGAATACTTCGACTGGACGCCCTTCTTCATTTCATGGCAAATGCGCGGACGCTTTCCAAAAATCCTCTCGCACGAGGAACGCGGCGAAGAAGCCACCAAACTCTACAACGACGCGCGGCGCGTCCTCGACGACCTCGTCACCAACAACCACGTGCGCCTGCGCGCGGTGTGCGGCCTCTGGCCCGCCAATTCCATCGGCGACGACATTGAAGTTTACGCCGACGAAGACCGCTCGCGTGTCCTCGCCACTCTCCGCTTCCTCCGCCAGCAGAAGGAAAAGTCCGAAAAGGACGCCCCTTATTTGAGCCTCGCCGACTTCGTCGCCCCGAAAACCTCCGGCCGCATCGACTACACCGGCGCCTTCTGCGTCACCGCCGGCACCGAGATCGAGGAATACGCGCGCTCCTTCAAGGACAAGGGCGACGACTACACCGCCATCATCATTCAGGCCCTCGCCGATCGCTTTGCCGAAGGCCTCGCCGAATACTGCCACAAGCTCATCCGCGACCAGATGGGCTACGGAGTGAACGAACCCTTCAAATTCGGCGACCGCCTCAAGGCCGGCCACGACGAAGTCCATCCCCACGTCGATTGGATGATCCGCGAAAAATACCGCGGCATCCGTCCCGCCGCCGGATACCCGTCCTGCCCCGAGCACACCGAGAAGCAGGCCATCTGGGACCTCCTCGATGTCGAAAAGCACACCGGCGCCACCCTCACCAGCAGCTACGCAATGGCACCGCCCGCTTCCGTCTCGGGACTCTACTTCGCCCACCCGGAAGCGAAATACTTCAATGTCGGCGGCCTCGCCGAGGACCAAGTCACAGAATACGCCGAACGCAAAGGCTGGTCCCTTGAAGAAGCCGAAAAGTGGCTTCAGTCCAACCTCGGCTACGGGGATTGAGCTAACCCCCGCCGCCCCGCCCGACCCAACCAGACACGCCCTCCCATCCATAGACACGCCCTCCCTCCGCCAAATGTTTCCGTCAATCACTTACCTTGTTGATTATACTCATAGCTATACAATATTTTGTTGCCTATCGATTGGGCCGGGACCGTGCTACGCGCAGTCGTCGCCGTTTCCTGTCAATCGCTCGCGGATTCGGGAGTGCCGCCAGTGTAGCCGCTGCGTTGCAGGAACTCCGCCGGATTCGTCATCTCAATAATTTCACGCAGGGCTGCGGACGGATCCTCCGCCTTTCGATAGTAAGCCTCGACGATGCGGTAACCGATGAAATAGCCCACGTCGGCGGGGCGATCCGTTTCGTTCGATCCGCCGTAGAGCCATCCTGCTGTTTCGGTGTCATGCATGACTTCGCGGAACTCCGCCCACAGGTCCGACTCTCTCGACGCCGCCCAGGCATGGATCCCGGTCGAAGGATGGCTGCCGAGGGCAAGCTCGGCTATAAAGTCCGCCGCGCCTTCGACGATGGACTGCCCAAGTAGATCGCGGAAATCCAAACGTCCGTAGACGGCCTGCTGAATGTGAACCAACTCATGCACGATGAGGACAGGCAATGCTTCAACAGTTCCGATAACGCGCTGGTGCCAATCGCTCAATTCGTGCACAGGAGATTCCGGTCCTCTCGCATTCATCTCGAAACCGATCAGAATGCCCGACCGGTCGATCGTCCCGCCGGACGTCAAAGCTCCCATGACAATGTATGTGTCCGGAAAGACCGCTCCTGGAAAGATAGCCTGCATACGTCTGTAGGCGTCCTGAAGCAGTGCTTCCAAATTCGCCACGGATTCCGTCTGCTCGCGCAGTGAAGAATAATACTCGGGGGCCGCGTCAATCGCGGAAAGCAGACGGTCGACATCCCCGATCCTAAGTTCGATAAAGGACCGTAGGCCCGGCGAGGCGGCATCGAAGTATATCTGTTGGAAGATCCCCCGTCGGTCTTCATCTGGTGCGGACGCGGCCTTGTCCCACGCCTTCCAGAAACGGTGGAGATCGTCTACGACCACCCGCGCTTTGTCGGGATCGAAATTGAGTTCCGAAGGGTCGACATCCGCCGCCGCCAAGGTCGGCGCGAGGGCGCAAATGCACAATTGGATAAACCGCCGGAAACCCGGACACCGAGCCACATTAAATTGTACACCGCCTCTCACTGCATAAATTCCTCCAATTAACGGTTTGGCAAATTCACTATAGCACCGCCCGGCGCAGGCAAGCTTCGTATGCAAAGCATCCCAACTGCCGAGTGGATCCCCCGTCTCATCCCACAACATCCTTGCGCAGATCCCGCAGGCTGCACAGTCCGCCCCAGTCCGCAAAGCGCATCCGCTTCGGCGCCGTCTTGCGCGTCGCCGACCGCCCCCGCAGCCAAGTCTCTATCCACCACTTACGACCGATCACCGCCCCGTCAGTCAAATAACGGACGCGGCAGCGCAGTAGTTCCGGCAATGACAACCTCCCGCCTGCCTTCAGCACCTTCTCCACGCGCCCGCGGTCGATCACCCCGTCCGTTGCCCGACGACGCCCTGCCCCCTTCCAATACAAGAGCCGACGGTACTCCGCCAAGGCCGCCTTCAACTCCGCCTTGCTCAACCGCTCCGCACCATCACCCGACCCGCCTGCTTCACCCGCGGTTTCACCGGAGCGGCGCGCTTCAGCCGCGGAAGCACCGCCGAAACCCGCCCCCTCCGCAGCCTCTCCACTGACGGCGGCTGAGGCACGCCGCTCCCGTCCTCGCCCGCTACCCGCCGCTCCGGCGACCGAATTCCCTGCCCTCCCCAGCAACACCATCCGCCGCAGCAGCGCATGCCCCGTCGGCTTGCCCGTCCCCAAAGCCTCGCCGTAACCGCTGAAACGGTAGTCCGCGGGGTCCGCCACCACACCCGCCCGCACCGGATTCAAGTCGATATACGCCCCCACCACCGAAAGCGCCGCGCGCGTCGGCTCCACAAGCACACTGCGGAACGGTCCCTCCCACAGCGTTCCGAGCCGTCCGCTCTCCCGGTTGTACTGCAACGCGAAGCGCTGCTTGAGGATCTTCACAAACATCGGCAGCGATCCCATCCGACCGATCAGTAGCTTCCGCATGGCCACACGGTCTGTTTCATCGTCCCCTTCCAGCACCGAACGAATCCCCTTAAGCGTCAGCGGCTGACGGCTCCCTGCCGAGGGCTTCCCATACAGCAGTCCGGCCCGCCGTAGCAGCTCCGCGTCATCAATCTCCCCCACCTCCCCCGGCACGCGGGCTAAGAGGTGGAAGTGATTCCCCATCAGGCAGTAGGTCAGGATCTCCACCCCGCAGAACCCCGCCACACGGCCCATCAGATCCCGGAATGTCTCCCGCCGCGTGTCCGTCAACAGAAACGCCCGTCCGTTGATCCGGCTCACCACATGGTAATACCCGTCCCTCCCCGCCGGCACCACCGCACGCGGCACACGACGCGCCTTGCGGGGCACATGCTGTGATACGCCCGCGGCGGCAGTCCCTGACCCCGTCCTGTTCACAAGCACATTCTCATCAACAACAGGTTGCTCAGCGGATTCCATGTTCATGGTTCCACATCACCATAGAATCTCCGCTATTGCAAATAAAAATTACATTGTTTTTCATTGCCCATTTTTTTGCTTGCGGCCTTCAGTAGAGACTTCACTTATACTCTTAATAACAAAAACTACTCATCATTGCCGTAAGCTGTTCCCGGCAGATATTCGACTCGCGCACTGTTTTTCAAATCCACTCCGCCTTCCGTCTGGTCGTCATAACAATGAAAAGATTCCCTCTACTCCTTGCCGCTGTCCTCACGGCCTCCTCCGCCGCCGCGCAATCCAGTGATTGCATTGAATTCGAGGGGTTTTCGGCCGGAACCTCGTTTTCCCTTGCCCAAACCTTCGTGGAGGCGGGCATTCCGATGACCGTGGGCACCTACACCAACGGCAGTGAGACGTTTTTCCTGAGCGCGTTCATTTCCCCGAACAGTCCGCACCAGGGGCAGTCGCTCGGCTTTTCCACGGCCACGGTGCAAATGGAGATCGGTTGCGCCGAGGAGGTGCTGCTGCATTTCGCCAATTCGGCGGCGGGTGTGAACGTCGGTGTGAACGGGCAGTTGGAAATCCCCAAGAGCGGCAACGAGGTCCTCGAAATTGGCGGCGTCACCGTGATCATCAACACCAGCGGCTCGACCGGAACGATGCGCTTCCTTTCGACTCCCGCCGTGATCGAGAGCATTGTCGTGGGCGGGGAGGAGTTTTTTGTCGATAACGTCTGCATCCTTCGCTGCGGCGGAAACGACAACTGCTTCGATTTCGAGGAGATCGCGGGGCAGACGTTTCGCACGGGCGAATTTTTCATCGAAAACGGCCGGGTGATGGAAATCCGCAACCTGCCCGGTCAAAGCGGGGGTGAAGCCATCGCCTCCCAGGGCAACGAAGCCGGGCACCTGGGCACCGAACTGTTTCTCCTCAAAAGCACCGCGTTCATCGATCTCGGCTGCGCGGGCGGTCTCTCATTGCGGGCCCAACAAGGAGACCCGGGCGTGTTCCTCGCCATCAACGGAGACTCCGCGACCACCCAGGACCTCGCCAGTTTCCACAATCAATCGCTCGGCGGCGTGGCCATAACCATCGTCGATGGAGTGATGACGTTCGCGGGCGAAATCAGCACCTTCGAAATCGGTGGATCGGCGGTGTATATCGACCACCTGTGCGTCGCCCCCTGCTACACCGGTTGCATCGATTTTGAAACGCAGACCCCCGGCGCGGAGTTCGGCAGGGGCGATATTCTGGTTGAGGATGGCATCACGATGGAAGTGGGCGTTTTCGGCAACGATCCCCGTCTGGTCATTGAGGAACGCGAGCAACGGGCCGGTCACCTCGGGCAAGACGCCGCCCTCTTCGACGCCACCCTCACCTTCGGCATTCCCTGCGCGGGGGAGATCTCCCTGCATTTCGGCCAATACGCCGATGAGGTGACCGTGGGCACGGATGTGGAGAAGGTGACGGCAACCAGCCTCCTCGACTTGGACGGCATGGAAGTCGGCGGAGCGCTCATCAGCGTGAGCGCATCGCAAATCGACCGGGCCCTCATCGGAACCCTCCGCGCCGTCGGAAACATTGCCGGCTTCACGATCGGCGGGACGGAGATCGTCATCGACCACGTCTGCCATGTGCCGTGTCCGGACCCCGGTTGTGTCGATTTCGAGACCTTCCCTCTCGGCCAGACTTTCTCGCACGGAGACGTTTTTTTCGAGGAGTCCACGCGCATGACCGTCGGACGTTACACAGGGCCGTCAGCCCCTGCCCTCGTGACCATCGGAAACGACAATTTCGCCGGAGGCGGTGGCAAGGAAGCGATCCTCGACGATGCGCAAATCACCTTTGATTTCCTCTGCGCCCAACGTGTGGAATTCGCCTACGCCATTGTGCCGGGAGGCTTGCCCGGCGTGCGGCTCGGCGTGAACGGCAGCGCTCAGCAGGTGCATAATTTCACCATGCTCCACGGGGATGTTCTGGGCGGCGCCGGTATCCAGGTAACCGGCACCTCGCAGGAGGGTCGCGTGGTGATCACCAGCCAAGGTTTTCCCGGCGGCATATCGAGCGTCCTCATCGGCGGCAACGACCTCGCCATCGACAACATCTGCCACATCGAGTGCACCGGGGGCACCATTTGCGGCGGCTTCGGCGCGCTGCCCGGCGGCGCCGTTTACTCGGCGGACGATTTTGACTCGTTTGAAGACGGCGGATTGATCTACGTCACCGCCCCCTACCTTACCCCGGGGAACGATTTGATTGAAGGGGGCGATATCCGGGTATCGACCGAAGGCAAAGCCGGCTTCTCCGACAAGGAACTGCACTTTCGCAATGCGACGGCAACGATTGTCGGTTGCATGACCGGAGTCTCCTTTCGCTTCGGCGAATACGGCGACGAAATCCGCCTCAACCTCAACGACGACCAGACATGGGTGCCTTCCCTCGCGGCCCTGAACGGCACCACACTGGGCGGCGTGGGCATCACGGTTCAGACCCTCCCCGCTCCCGGAGGCACCATCGGATTCATCCGCTTCAACGGGCAAATCACGACCCTCGAAGTCGGCGGAAACGACTTCTACATCGACCAACTCTGCCACACGCAGTGCACGATCACTCCGCCCCCGGATCCGCTGCAACTCGGGCGCGCGGTCATTGTGAGCGCGGTTCCGATCAACGCGACGCAACGCCGGGTCATTATCGAAGTCGAGATCGAAGGCACGGGAACCGCCGTGCTTGAACGCAGCAACGCCCTCGGGCCCGCAAGCGCGTGGACTCCGCAGTCCGCCACCGTCACCACGCCCGCCGGACAGCCGAACGTCCGCCGTTTCACCGCCGACATTCCGCTCTCCGAAGACCGCGTCTTCTTTCGCGTGCGGGTCGATCCATGAGGCGGCGGTCCAGATAATGCCGAACAGATTACAAAACCATGCGTTATTCCGTTCCGATCCTCCTCTGCACCCTAATGCTCATCAACGGTGAGGCACCGGTTTCAACCGTTCATGCCGGGCAAGCGCCGGAAGCCGTCCGCGAACTCGTATCCAGTGAACGGGCTCGCGTGCAGCGCCTCACCCGCGATATTTCCGGTGCCGCGGAAACGCTGAACCAAGGCGGCATCGCCCCCTTCCAGGACCCGCGGCACGTCCAGCAATGGCAGGACCGCATCGACCGTTTCCGCACGGATTTGGGGCGCTTCCCCCAGACGGATGACCCCGATGTGCAAGCCGCCACCGCCGCGCTCGCGGATTTGGAGAACCTCTTCACCTTCGCAGCGGGGGAAGGTGCGCGCCAGCGGGCGGAGACCGGGGATGTGCAGGCAACCCTCGCCACCATCGACGCCGGCTTGCGCGAACACCGAGCTCCGCAGTGGTTACCCGCCCCGTTTACCGATGAAGAAGCGCTCCGCTGGGTGTCCACCGCGTCCACGGCAAAAAATTTCGCTGAGAACGCCATCGCGACCATCCAGCAAATCGCACCCGATGCCCACCTTCCTCTCACGCGCGGGACCGTCGAACAAGGGGCGGCCTACGACCGACAGGACCTCAGCCGACTCCTCAATGTCTCGGAACGCACGATCCGCACAGTCAATGAATCCCTTCAGCAGACGGTCGCCAATCTGCGGTCCGCCTTCGAAGCGCAGAACCGCGATCTCGAATACTACCGCTCTCTCGACCCGGAAAATCCATCCCACCGGATGAACGCCTTTCTCCGCGAGGACGCCCCCGCCACCGTTTACGGGGAACTCGACCGCCAACTGGCCATCGCCAAATCCTCCGCCGCTTTCCAGCGGGCGTTGGGACAGGAGCCGACACCGAACACGGTCGCCCGGATCGAAGAAATCATCGCCCTCAGAGCAACCTACGCGGAGAACCGCCTCAAAGCCATCGGTGATTCAAGACTGCCGGAAGCGAAGAGTGACGATCCCGGTCGGATGGCCATCGCAAAACAGATTCTCGCCGAACCGCGGTATGGATTCGGCGAGCACGGCCCCGTCGTCCTCACCACTCCGGAAATCGTCGAGCGCGAGAAGGAAGTGAGCCGCGCGGAAATCAAGAACGTCGAGTTCAGCCTCTCCGGCGACATCACCCTCAGCGGCACGGAAACCACATGGAACTACCGGTGGGAAGAGTTCTCCTTTGCGACTCCGGTCAAGGAGACCGATGGAGAAGACTGGTATGTCTGGTGGATCACCGCGCGCAAATACGCCTCCGGCTGGGAACGCACCCCCATCGGCCGCTGGGTTTCCGGCACCGCCGTTAAGGGCGACCTCATTCCGCCGGAAAACTTCGAGCCCTGAACGACCGCGCCGTTCTCAATAGAGAGGCGCATTCCAAGCATCGAAAGAAAGACCAAAGTAATATAATAAACAATGTTATTAATTTGTTGACGGCAAGACCGCAAACTTGAACCCGGCGCAGCGGATCGCCATTCCCGTGCCGCTCACGTCGGCAGATGTGGCGCACTACTTGCATTGGCGGTGAGGATCTGAATAAACACACCCAGCTATGAGTCTGCCGAGGGAAACAGAGAACGCACTGCGCATGTCCGTCTATGACGGGGCTTTTGCGACGATGATGGGATCGCTCTGCGGGGGGATTTTCCTAGTCGGGTTTGCCCTCAACGTGCTCGGGGCGACCGCGCTGCAGGTGGGCATTCTCGCGGCTTTGCCGGTCTCCGCGAACATGGCGCAGGTGATCGGCTCGATCCTTGTCGAGCGCTACGGGCATCGCCGCATCCTGTGCATCATCAGCGTAACGACGGCGCGTCTGTTCTGGCTTCCGGTGCTGGGCCTGCCGTTTCTGGTGTTCGGGGACGCGGGGGATCCGCGCATTTGGATCCTCGTCGGGCTTGTCGGCGTGTCGTGTCTGCTGGGTTCCATCGCCGGTGTGGCTTGGCTGGGTTGGATGAGCGACATCATCCCCGGCGACATCCGCGGGCGGTTTTTCGCGCGGCGCAACATCGTATGCGCGGCGGCGGGCATGGTCGTGGTACTCGGGGGCGGAGCGTTTCTGAATTTCTGGGAGGGCCTCCACGGTCGCGAAGATCCCCGGGGATACATCATTCTCTTTTCGGTGGGCCTCATCCTCGGCATCATCTCGTCTTGGTTTCTTTCGAGGGTCTACGACCCCAAAGCGGGACCGCCTCCCCCCGGCGTCAACGGGCTCACGTGGGCGGCGCTCCTCTCTCCTTTCCGCGACGGCAACTTCCGGGCGCTGATCATCTACGTCGGTCTTTTCATGTTTGTGACGCAGATGGCCGGACCGTTCTACGCCGTCTACATGATCGAGAACCTTGGCATCGATTTCGGCACGATCACCTGGTTAATCACTTTCGCGACGCTTGCCTCGCTGTTTATGCTGCGCATCTGGGGGCCGATCGCCGACGAGATGGGCAACAAACCGATCCTCATCGTCGCGGGGTTCGCGCACGCGCTCATCCCGCTCATCTGGGTTGTCGCGCAGGAGGGTGCCTACTACCATGCCCTCGTCCTCGCGCACATCGCCTCCGGCGTATTCTTCGCCGCGCTCATGCTCGCGCACGTCAACGCGCTCATCAAACTTTCCCCGGAAAAGGGGCGCTCTTTCTATATCGCCGCATTTAACACCTCGCTCGGGCTGGCCGTGGCCGTGGCTCCGATCATCGGCGGTATCTTCCTCAGCGCCACGGAGGGATGGCAGATTCAGGCGGGCCGCTGGACCATCAACAACCTGCATCTGCTTTTTCTCCTCTCCGGGGCGGCGCAGATTCTCGTCCTCGGCACGCTTATCGGCTTGCGCGAAACCGGTGCGAGTTCGCCGCGCGCGGTCCTCTTCCAACTGCGCAACGACCTCGACCCCCAGACCGGCCTTGCCAGCGCGATGGACTTTATGACCGTCCGCGCCGGCAAAACCGGCCGCATTCTCAAGACCGTCGACTCCCGCACGGACCACTGGGCCGCGCAGTCGGAAGCGTTTATTGCCCGTCGCCTCGATTCCATCCTCCGCCGCTTTGAGAAACCGATCAGCGTCATCAAATCTGTATTTCAAGACTGAGCCATGACAAACACGGAAGAACCCGTCCAACCCGCCGGTGAAACCTTTTCCAGCGTTCTCACTGAAGCCCTCACGCGCCTGCTCGACAAGACAGCCTACCTGATCGGCGCCTACGGAGAGGCCTTTCTCCTCGGGCTGCTGATCATCGTCGTCGGCTGGATCACGGCGGCGCTTCTGCGCGCGCTGGCGACCCGCCTGCTCCGCGCCGGCGGGCTCGATGTCGTCGCCGACCGCATCGGCCTTCTCGGGTATTTGGAACGCCGCGACATCGGCGGACGCCCGAGCGTGGCGATCGGCTGGATCCTCTACGCGGCAGTCCTGTACTCGGCCCTTATCCTCGCCTTCGACAGGATGGGACTTGACGCCGCCGCCGGATTCCTGCGGACGGTTGCCGCACTGGTGCCGCACGTGCTCGTCGTCTTTATCCTGCTTCTGCTCGGCTTGATCCTCGGGAAACTGGCGCGGAATTTCGCGACGGGCGGCGCGCGGTTACTGGGCCTTCCCGCCCCCGACCTTTTCGGCACGGGCGCGCGGGCGGGGGTCTTCCTTCTCGCTCTGGTCGTGGCACTGGACTACGTCGGATGGGCCTCGACAACGATCCTGCTCGGCGGCCTCGGCGTGCTGCTCCTCGGTGGACTTGGCAGCGGGCTACTTTTTGCCCTGAGCGCGCGCCGGCTCACGGAGAGTCTCCTTGCCCGCGGCTTTCTCACCGCCACATACCGCCCCGGCGACCGGATCCGCACGGGGGATACCGAAGGAACGATCCTCAAGATCGACGCGACGGTCACCCGCATCAAGACGGAATCCGGCGAAGTCGTGCTCCCGAACCGGCGCCTCCATGAGAGCCGCGTGGAGGTGCTGCCCGAAGACCCCTCCTGACACTCCCCCGAAAAACGGGCGGGAAAACATTCGCCGCCCGCCCGGAGCAGAGCTCAGATTCGCACCATGCTCGGAACCAGCGCATTGTTTCCTCCGCTCAGCGCGATGATTGTCTTTGTCATCGCCGCGGTCGTCGTCCCGCTGACGGCGTTTGTCGAGCGCCGCCGGATGCGGGAAACGCTCAACGCCCTTGATGGGCATACCCGCCCGCCCTTCTACCGGCACCAGGCGATCCTGCTGCTCGTCCTCGGCGGCCTCGGGCTGCTGCCCGTTTTTCTCGGGCACGCGCGCCCGGAGGACCTTGGATACACCGCGCCGGCCTCGGCACGCTTCTTCATTGTGTGCTTGCTTGTCGCCGCCGTCTGGCTGGCGCTACGGCGGGCCGTCGACCGATTTGCCGCGTCACCCGGATTTCCGCGGGCCTTCGTGCGCATCGCCCCGCCGCATTTGCGCGCTATGACACCCCACAACAAAGCTGAGCAAAAGGCGTGGGGAAACCTGTGCCTCGGAGCGGGACTCGGCGAGGAAACGCTTTACCGCGGATTCATGGTGTGGTTTCTCACGCCCGCCATCGGCGTACCCGGCGGGATCGTAGGCGGGGCTGCGTTCTTTGCTATGGCCCACGGCTACCAAGGCATCCGCTTCGCGGGCATCGTCTTTCTGGCAGGACTGGCCTTTGGCGGGCTCTATGTCTTCGCCGGATCACTCCTTCCGGTCATCGCGCTGCACACCCTTTACGACTGGGAGATGGGCCGCCTCTACCTCGCCTACAACCGCAGCGGGGAAACAGGGGAGGAGTAGGTGCTGTCCACGCCTCTCGTCCTCCGCATGCACGGAAACGAATGCCTGTGTCACAACGGGAGGCGGACAGGCCCCTCCTACTAAGGGCCGCGCGTATCGAGAAAGTCCTGGAGGATTAGGGTCGCCGCGCGGGAGTCGACTTCGCCCGTGCGGCGGTGGCGGCGGATGTCCTTGCGCTTGGGACGGCGGCCCGCCGCTTTGAGGTGCTCCTCCGCCGCGTAGCTCGTCAACCGCTCGTCGACCCGGTGCACGGGTAGACCGAAACGCCGCTCCAGCTCGGCGATAAACCCGTCGACCTCGCGCGCCTTCGCGCTGACGGTGCCGTCCATGTTGTAGGGGTAGCCCACGACCAGTTCCGTTACCCCGCGCCGCCCGATCTCCGCGCCGATGCGTGCCATGCGCGCCTCCGGGGCGGGCTCGACGGCGGCGGGCAGAGGCACGGCGATACCGAGTTCGTCTCCCGCGGCGAGGCCGATGCGCTTTTCTCCGTAGTCAATTCCGAGCCACTGCATGGTCTCGGGTATCGGTACCGGCCCGCGCCGCGTTGTCACGCCCGAACAAGGTGGCGGCACCGCCGAACCGCGCCGGCGGGCAGGTGGACGAGAAACTTTTCGTCGAAATAAGGCCGGTCGACGACCGTGCGCAATTCCGTGACCCGGAACGGCTCGATGCCGAGCGGCGCCAGTTCTTCCGTGTATTTGGTGCCCTTGAGGTAGAGGACCCCGTTGGGGCATTCGGGTGCCCCGCCCTCGCGCAGGTTCTTTGCGATCCAGCCGAGGAAGACGGGAAGGGCCGCCACCGCCCGCCCGAGGACGAAGTCCCATTTGGACTCGAGAGTCTCAGCGCGCTTGTGCACGACCTCGACGTTTTTCAGGCCGAGGGCTTCTGCCATCTCGCCGACCGCGCGTGCCTTTTTCGCGATGGAGTCGCAGAGGAAAAACCGCACCCGTGGATACATGATGGCAAGCGGAAGACCAGGCAATCCGCCCCCCGTGCCCACGTCAAGGACCCGTGCACGGTCCGGAAACGGCACCACCGCTCCAACGGCGAGGGAGTGCAGGAGGTGGTGCTCCTCGAAGGCGTCGATATCCTTGCGCGACACGAGATTGATCCGCGTGTTCCACTCCTTGAAAACCTCCGCGAAGTGCCGCAACCGTTCCCGTGCGGGAGGGCCGAGGTCCGGGAAACAAGCCGCCACAAGATCCGTCTCGTCAACCATCGCTCCATCGCAACGGGACGGCGGCTCCGCGTCAACGCCGCCGGAGAATTCTTGCCACGGCGCGGAGCATGCGCCGTTCTATGAAGCCGCGCCCGGATCGGCGCACCGCGGGAGCCGCCCGCGCGGCAGGCGACGCAATACTCATTCTCCGGACTCCTCCATGCCAATGAACAACCAACCGAACAACAACCACCGCGGTGGATGGGGCTCACGCCTCGGTTTCGTCCTCGCCGCCGCCGGCTCGGCTGTCGGCCTCGGCAACATCTGGGGCTTTCCCACTGCCGTGGCGCAGAACGGGGGCGGCGGTTTCGTTCTCGTCTACATCCTCTGTATCCTTCTCGTCGCGCTGCCCGTCATGCTTGCCGAGATGGTTATCGGACGCGCGGGCGAGCGCAACCCTGTCGGTGCCATGAAGCACCTCAAGCCGGGCACGCCGTGGTATTGGGTCGGTGTCCTCGGCGTCGTCACCGGGTTCGTCATCCTCTCCTTCTACAGCGTCATCGCGGGCTGGACGGTGCACTACTTCATCCGCTCGGCGGGCGGTGCGCTCATCGTTCCCGAGGGTGTGGAGGACACCGCCGAGTATTTCGGCAGCCTCTTCGGCGAGATGATCGCCAATCCGGGCTACGAAATCCTGTTTGTTGCTGTCTTCATGCTCGCCACCATCGCCATCGTTGCCTCGGGCGTGCAAAAGGGCATTGAGCGCGCCGTCAAAATCATGATGCCGATGCTCGCCGTGCTGCTCCTCGCGCTCATCCTGCGCTCAGTCACGCTGGAGGGAGCGGGCGCGGGCGTGCGCTTCTACCTCGTGCCCAATCTTGAGGCCCTCAACGCGCAGGCCGTCACCCTCGCCCTCGGGCAGGCGTTCTTCTCCATGAGCCTCGGCATGGGAGTCATGATCACCTACGGCAGCTACCTGAGCAAAGACGAGTGCCTCCCCTCTTCCGCCGGATACGTCGTCGCGACAGACAGCATCATCGCCATACTCGCGGGGCTCATCGTCTTTCCCGTCATCTTCTTCATGGTCGCGGCGCACGGCGTGCCCCTCGAAAATCTCGTCGCCGCCGGGGCCGGGCTCGTCTTTGTCGTCTTCCCGCAGATCATGGGCGAACTCCCCGGCGGAGACGCCGCCACCATCCTCTTCGGATCGGCCTTCTTCCTTCTCCTCGCCGTCGCCGCATTGACCTCCGCCGTCAGCCTCCTCGAAGTCGTCGTCGCCCACTTTGTCGACGACTGGAAAATGCAGCGCAAGAAAGCCGCGTGGTCCGCCGGGACGATTATCTTCGTCCTCGCCATTCCTTCCGCCCTGAGCTTCGGGGCGGTCGGCTGGCTCTCCGAGGGCGGACTGCTCGGCATCTCCGTCTTCGACCTCCTCTACACCCTCACCTTCCAGATCTTCCTGCCCGTGGGCGCCCTCGGCCTCGCCCTCTTTGTCGGCTGGGGATGGGGACTCGGACACGCCTCCGAGGAAATCCGGCACAGCACGCCGGAATTTCGCCTCGAAAAAGCATGGCATATCATGATCCGCTACGTCGCTCCCGTGGCGATCATCGTCATACTCCTCAACCAGCTCCACGCCATTTTCTTCGCGTAGCTCCACCACCCCAACCCGCCCCATGCCCCTGCCGCGCTCCGTCCTCTCCGCTGCGCTCCCCGCCGCCGCGCTCTTGCTCGCCGCCTGCGGAACGGTGCAGGAACACCGCGCCCGCCAATTCGCCACCGCCTTCGAAGAATTCCCCGCCGCGAAGCAGGAGACCGTCCTGCACG
The DNA here is from genome assembly GCA_020831525.1 of Opitutales bacterium. Lineage (GTDB taxonomy): Bacteria > Verrucomicrobiota > Verrucomicrobiia > Opitutales > Oceanipulchritudinaceae > SLLG01. The sequence goes on along the minus strand of JAFIGH010000065.1, from coordinate 2,078 downwards.
CCGGGATCGAGGAGGGCTGGAGCCCCGTGGCCGTCTACATCGCCCTCGGCACGCCCGAGCACGCCGAGCGCCTCGACGACCGCACCGTGCAATGGATCTACTGGGGCTACCGCCACGAACCCGTCGAGATCACAGTCCCGCCGCGGCCCGTCTTCCACACCCGCTCCGAGACCGGACCCGCCCCGCGGGGACGCCCCGTCGAGCAGATGATCATCACCTTTCGCGACGACGCCGTCACCGAATGGACCTTCGCCCCCGTACGGCGCGAACACCTCCACCAAAAACGCGACACCCCCTTCGGGCGCATTCCCGAGGTGTAAAGCCCGTCGCGCCATCCCGCGCGCCGTCCACCTGCCCGGCACCAGCCCCAAGCCGGAAACCAGTGCCCCACCCGCACGCATCCCGAAACTGAGTGCCTATCCGCTATATGGTAAATAGCACAACTATTCGGATTTTCTAATAAATCACATATTCATTGAGATTCGTTAAAAATGTCAAATTTTTTTATCTCTGAGAATTATAGCCTTGAGAGTCCGGAACCGTTGCCCCGCACGCCACACGCCCCTATTCTTAAACAGGATGCACACCTTGCATGATAAATGGCCGATCTCTTAGTTTTTCTTAATGAATCGCTCATTCATGGAACTTTTGAAATGGTCCAAAATTTGTGTTATCTCTGAGAATTATAATTCGCGGGGATGTGCGTGGGGTGCTCCCTGCGGTGGATCAGAGGTGTCGGCCGGCGGCTTCGGCGAAGCGGCGGAGGCGGGAGACGAGGTCGGCGAACTGGTCGGGATAGAGTGCGGTGGATCAGAGGTGTCGGCCGGCGGCTTCGGCGAAGCGGCGGAGGCGGGAGACGAGGTCGGCGAACTGGTCGGGATAGAGGGACTGGGCGCCGTCGGAGAGGGCGAGCTTGGGGTCGTGGTGGACTTCGACGAGGATGCCGTCGGCCCCGCAGGCGGCGGCGGCAAAGGCCATGGGGGCGACGTATGCGCGCACGCCGGTGCCGTGGCTGGGGTCGACGAGGACGGGCAGGTGGCTCTTTGCCTTGAGCTGGCAGACGGCGGAGAGGTCGAGGGTATTGCGGGTGCCTTTCTCGAATGTTCGGATGCCGCGCTCGCAGAAGATGACGTTCCGGTTGCCCTCCGAAACGATGTATTCGGCGGCCATGAGGAGGTCGTCGACGGAGGCGGCCATGCCGCGCTTGAGGATGACGGGCTTGGAGGCCTGGCCGAGGGCGGTAAGGAGGCGGAAGTTCTGCATATTGCGGGCGCCCACCTGGAAGGCGTCGGCATGCGCCTCGACATCGGCGACATCGGCGACTTCCACGACTTCGGTGACCGTGGGCATCCCGAGCTCGCGGCCCACATCGCGGAGGATTTCCAGACCCTCCAGCCCAAGCCCCTGAAAGGAGTACGGGCTGGTGCGGGGTTTGAAGGCCCCGCCGCGCAGGCCATGCGCTCCGGCGTCCGCGACCGCCTGCGCGGTCTTGGCAAATGCGTCGCGCCCCTCCACCGCACAGGGCCCGCCGAAGACGGCGAATCCCTCGCCCCCGACCGGCACTTTGCCGATGGAGACGACGGTGTCGGTGGGGTGCATTTCGCGGCTGACAGCCTTGTAGGGCGCGAGGATCTGGTCGACCCGCTCGACGGCGGGATGGCTCTCAAAGTGGAGAGCGCCGAGTTTGCGTTCGTCGCCGAGGGCGCCGATGACGGTGCGCTCGACGCCCGGCATGTGGAGGGGCTTGAGGCCGGCGTCGGCGATGCGGTCGAGGATCTCGCGGGCGTCGGATTCGGCGGCGGAGGGTTTGAGGACAATGATCATTGGCGGGAAAAGAAGTTCAGCGGGAGCGTCATTAAGGGAAAACGCTTTTCGCCCCGGCGCAAGGATTCCATGCGCGCCACCGGGTCGCCGGAAATCCTCCGCGGGCGGCGCAATTGCCGCGGCATTCTTCAGCGCCCGCGCAGGCGGTGATGGCGCTCGGATAAGCCGCCCTTGCAAAGGAGTTTCCGCGCAAACAGCAGGCGGGACGCCCAATACTGTCAGTTTAGACAACAATTACTGTGGTTTGGCGGACT
>JAFIGH010000064.1 GCA_020831525.1 Opitutales bacterium | reverse complement strand
CCACCCTCGCGCGGGAAGGCCCGCCGCGTCAAGCATTTAATTTAACAAAGTCGAATTACGCAAACGACGGCGCAGGATCATCCCGACAAAGGCCAACCCGCCGAAAATGGCGGCGTAGGTCGACGGCTCGGGAATGAGCGTGAGCTGGAAATCGTCGTAGGTGTAGACATTATTGGTTCCACCCGCCGTGCTCAGGCCGACGGCCCCGATGTTCGGATTGCCGCCGAGCGGGTAGGTGTATTCGTCGGCCACGGGATTTCCGTTCACGAAGGCTTGGTAGGACCACTGCGCGTCCGTTGTGTCGAGCCGGATCATGAGGGTGTGGAACTCGCCCGCGGCATACGCGCCGCTGCCATCCCCGCCTTGACCTCCGCCGGTGCCTCTGCCCGCGAATGTTGCGGTGCCACCGTTGTTGCGCAGAAGCGCCCATGCGTAAGCGCCCTCGGGATTATTTCCGAAGGCAAAATTGGCCGAGCCGCCGGCGCCGATTCCCGCATCCGGCCCCAGAAACCCAAGCGCATGCCAGTTGTTACCAGTGTCGGTGGGGTCGGTGCTCACCCGCACGCTCAACTCGTAAATGCCCGAGCCGGGCGTGAAGGGAAGGAAGGCATTACCACGGTCATTGGTGAAGTTCAGGACGGATCCGTCGGTCACGCGATCTGCGGCAGCGGCCACCCATGTCTCGCTTCCCGGACGGGTCTCCGGTGCCGAGTTGAGGAGATCACCGCTGCGGCTGAAAGCGTCCGCATAGATGACTTCAATTCCTTGGGCGGTCACCGTCGAAGCGGTGAACACAAACAATCCGGCAAACGCCAACGTGGCAGAAAGGTAGCCGGGGAAGGATATATTCAGTGTTCTCTTCATGTTTTGTGTGGGGATGGAGGTTAAACGACTCGCTGGTCTTTTCCAGCAGCGCATAGAGTGACAAGCGGCTGCACCGGAGGTCAAGGCCAATATGGACTGAATTTCACTTCATACGGCCTGTAACGACTTACAGACCCAGGAAGCATCACGCCCCGTTCGTCCCTCCCGGGAGGCTCCGGGGAAGAGGACCGCCCACGGCAGCACCCCTGCGTCAATGCCCGCTAATGCCGGTGCCCGCCGTCCGCGGGATGGTCCTTCGATTCAACCGACCGGCAAAACGGCCGGTCCGGCCACGCGGACCTACTGCGACCAGGGCACCCGGCATCGGACAGGCGGGACGTTGAACAGCATCCGTCGAAAAAAAACCGCCGGGCACACGGCCCGGCGGTTCTTCAGAAAAAGGGACGGTCGTCCGGAATTACTCACGCAAACGACGGCGCAGGATCATCCCGACAAAGGCCAACCCGCCGAAAATGGCGGCGTAGGTCGACGGCTCGGGAATGAGCGTGAGCTGGAAATCGTCGTAGGTGTAGACATTATTGGTTCCACCCGCCGTGCTCAGGCCGACGGCCCCGATGTTCGGATTGCCGCCGAGCGGGTAGGTGTATTCGTCGGCCACGGGATTTCCGTTCACGAAGGCTTGGTAGGACCACTGCGCGTCCGTTGTGTCGAGCCGGACCATGAGGGTGTGGAACACACCCCCGGCGTACGTGCCCGTGGAGTCGCCGCCTTGGCCTCCGCCGGTGCCTCTGCCGGCGAACGTGGCCGTGGCGCCGTTGTCGCGCAGAAGCGCCCATGCGTAACCGCCGGCGGGATTGTCGAAGGCAAAATTGCCGGGGCCGCCACCGCCGATTCCAGCATCCGGTCCCATGAAACCGACCGCGTGCCAGTTGGTGCCGCTGCTACCGGGGTCGGTGCTCACCCGCACACTCAACTCATAAATGCCCGAGCCGGGGGTGAAGGGCAGAAAGGCATTGCCGCGGTCATCGGTGAAGTTCAGGACGGATCCGTCGGTCACGCGATCTGCGGCAGCGGCCACCCACGTCTCGCTTCCCGGACGGGTCTCCGGTGCCGAGTTGAGGAGATCACCGCTGCGGCTGAAAGCGTCCGCATAGATGACTTCAATTCCTTGGGCGGTCACCGTCGAAGCGGTGAACACAATCATTCCGGCGAGTGCGAACGTAGCAGAGAGGCAGCCGGGGAAGGATATATTCAGTGTTTTCTTCATGTTTTTTGTGGGGATGGAGGTTAATCGGTTGGCTGTCTTTTCACAGCGGCGCGTAAAGTGACAAACGGCTGTGTCGGAGGTCAAGGCCAAGATTGATTTAATTTCAATATCGTCCGGTCACGAGATCCGGTCTCCGGAAGCATCACGCCTCAGCCGGTCCTCCGGGCAGGCGCCGGGCGCGCGCAAGGAATATGATGAGCGCACCGAGCACGAGCGCGACAAGAGAGTAGGCTGTGCCGCGGCTCAGGCCGAGGACGGGGGAAGCATCGGGCTCGCGGAAGACTTCGCCGATGACACGCAGGACGGCGTAGGCGCAGAGAAACTCGCCGACGAGCTGACCCGACGGACGGCTCCGTCCGCTGTACCAGAACCGGCACTGCATGATCGCAAGGAGCACAAGCCCTTCAAGAAAGGCGGCGTAGAGCTGGGAGGGATGGCGGGGGTTCGCATGGTAGCCCCACTCGGCCACATAAACATAGGCGGCGGAGCGGTCCAGCGGAGCGGCTGGAAAGAGGACCGCCCACGGGGCCTCAGCGGGTTTGCCCCACAACTCGCCGTTGATAAAGTTGGCAATGCGGCCGAAAAGAAGTCCGGCGGGCGCGGCGCTTGCGACGAGATCGCCCACATGCCAGAGGTCCACCCCCATGCGGCGGGTTGCGATCCATACTGCCAGAGCCACCCCCGCGAACCCACCGTGTGAGGACATGCCGCCCTCCCATACGGCGAAAAGCCGCAGCGGGTTGCGCACCAACTCCCCGAAGTCGTAGAGCAGCATAAACCCGATACGCCCGCCGAGAAGGACGCCGAGGATGAGGGCGAGGAACAGCCCTTCCATCCGGGCTGGATCGAGCGACGAACGCCCGGTCCGGTGGTAGACGCGGAAGAGCACGTAGGCCACGGCAAAACCCGCGATGTAGGCGAGGCTGTAGTAGCGCAGTCCGAAGTCCTCCGAAAAACGGATAAGGAAGGGACTCAGATCATGCACCCAGTAGCCGTGTGTCGTTTCCGCGTTCATCGCCCCCATTTGCGGCTAACCGGGCGCAAATGGCGAGCACGGAGGCACGACGGACCAGCGGATACGATCACTTCGGGGTTGCGGCACGCGGCGCGGCTCTGCTTCATCACGCGAACATCCGAATCGGTTCCGGATTTCATCCATGCCCGGGTGGCGGAATGGTAGACGCTGGAGACTTAAAATCTCTTGTCCGCAAGGGCGTGCGGGTTCAAGTCCCGCCCCGGGCACCAACTTCTCCGCCGAACGCAGCGTGCGGCGGGCGGCATCCACACAATGCACGGGTCCCAACCGGGCGCGACCTTGCCGGCTTAACCGAGTGACGACGGGGTATGCCCTAGGCCCCGGCGATCCGCGGGTAGCGCATGGGCTCCCGCGCCATCTCGGCATAGGCGTATTTCAGGAGTACTTCCGCTTTCAGATCCCGCGCGGCAGGATCCTCCCAGAGGTTCCGCAGTTCGTTCGGATCCGCTTCGAGATCAAACAGCTCCCCGTAGGACTGGTCCCGCCAGAGGGTGAGCTTATAGCGGTCGTCCACGTAGGTGCGCAGGTGCGGAAGATCGGGTTGGAAGCGGTGTTCGACAAGGATGTTGTCCCGGACCTTCTCCTTCCGGCCGTCCCACACGTCCCACTGGCTCCGGCCCGTCATGGCGGAGGGCGCGGACAGCCCCGCGGCCTCGAGAAACGTCGGCGTATAGTCGACGAGCGACTGGAGCGCATCCGACACCGAGCCGCCCTTGGATTGACCCGGTGTTTTCACAATCATCGGAACCTTGATGACGTCCTCATAATTGAATACCGCTTTGGCAATGAGCCCGTGCTGGCCGAGGAAGTGGCCGTGGTCTGTCGTAAAGACGACGACCGTGGAATCCCAGAGATCCAGCTCGTCGAGGGCGGCAAACATCTTTCCGATTTCGCGGTCCATGAGCGTGATCATACCGTAGTAGCAAGCCATGTCCGCACGCAGTTCGTCCGCGTCATGGAGGTGCGAATGGCCTCCGTGGACACCGAAGCCCGACTGGTTGCAACCGCTGAAGTCCGCTTCGCCCGGCGGACGGCGGGTTTCCCGGTGCCACGGGGTCATACGGTCAAACTCGCCCTCCACGTAGCGTCCGATCGGCATGTCCTCGGGGCGGTACATGCTGGCAAACGGTTCGGGCACAGTATAGGGCGGATGCGGATCATGGAAACTGGCCCATGTAAAGAAGGGCCTGCCCTCCCCGACGGCCTCCCGGATGCAGGCGATGGAACGCTCTGCCGTCCACACGGAGTAGTGCAGCTCCTCCGGCAACGGCCATGCACGGTCGAGGTTGGTGCGCTCGTGGCGGGTCTGGTACGGGGCATCCGGGCACTTCGGCGAGGGCTTGTCGGATCCGTCAACGGGCTGAAAATAATCGGCCCAGTCGGCCAGTCCCTTTTCCTCCAGCCAGAGCGCGTAATGCTGGCCGACATGGGACTCATCGGCATGGTTGCGCGTCAGCTCCACGCGCTCAAATCCGTACCACGGACCGTTGAAACGCCGCCAGTAGTCGAGGTCGCGCAGGACCGGCTGGCACTCGATGCTGGTCTGGTCCGGAGCGGACGCGAGCGGTTGGAAATGCGCCTTGCCGATCAGGTGCGTGGCGTAGCCCGCCGCCGAGAGGAGACCGCCGATGGTCGGCAGGCTTTCGTCCAGCTTCGTCCCCAGGCTCCATGCCCCGTGCTGGGACGGGTACATCCCCGTGATAAGCGAGGCGCGCGTCGGCGTGCAGGTCGGGTTCGGGCAATAAGCGCGGTCGAAGCGCGTGCCCATGGCAGCGAGGCGGTCCAGATGGGGCGTCTGGATATGGGGATTGGCCACCCCGAGGGTGGTCCAGTGCTGCTGGTCGGAGGTGATCAGGAGGAAGTTGGGGCGATTGCCGGGCATCCCTAAGCGCCTCATTTTTTGGCCCATCCGGCAAGCCCGGACTTCGCCTGAACCGCGAAACATGAGCTGCGAACGAGGCCTGCTTCCGCCATTTCGGGCAAGCACTTTCGGCGGGTCTGCCCCTTCCAATTCTGGTCCGCCCTTCCTCAGCGCCCGGCGAAGGTCCACTGCGCAGGCAGGTCTTCGGGGTATTCGATTTCCGAGTAGTAAATGCCGCTGACCTCCTTCTCCGCCTCGTTCACGACCACGCCCGTTTTCAGTCCGGAGGCAAGGGAACGCGGGCGCACGCGGTGGGCCACGATCTGACGCCGCCCCCCGGCATGCGGGAAGACCTTGGCCTGATCGACCACCGGCAGGCTCTCCTCGCGAATGGGTAAGGCGTGCGCCACGCTGTCGAAAAGGGTGCGCCGCCCCGTCGCACGGAATCCATCCGAGGGGTCGATGTCCCACATAAAGAGCGGATTGCGCGGGTGCCCGTAAGGCGAGAGTTGGGGATCGCTCGTAAAGAGGCGCAAACCGCCGTCGGCGCAGCGGAAAGCGGTTGTCGGGGCGTTCGCGCAGGGTGCCTCCGGGCAAACCGGATCCGGCAACGGCCCATAAGGATCGTCCAAGGTCATCCAGGCAACCGGCCCGCCGCCTTTCGCCTTCATGCTCTTTTGTATCCTCGCCATCACTACAAAACACCCGCCCACACGCGCCACCGCCGACTCAAAAAGACCCGGAGCGGAGAGCCGGCCGCAATGCCGCCACTCGTAGATCCCGCGGTCCGCATTGTAGACGAATCCCTTCGTCCCCACCCGCTCCGGCTCGCCGGGACGCTGGTAGGTGGTCGAACCGACCCACTCCCTGCCCGAAGGGTCCAGCGGCACGGGCGGGTTCATCGTCAGGGCCATGCGGCGCGCATCGATTTCGCAAAATGGATACCCCTGCCCGAAGTCGCGCTGGCGGAGGGTCTCCACCGGCTGCACGACCTCGAAATCGTCGCCCGCCGCATTCAGGCGAAGCTGCGTCCACTCCGTCACGGAAAGATCATCGAGGAGAGGCACCTCCTTGTGGTAGTGCAGCATGAACCCGGTCTCCGGGTCCAGCTCACGCGCCCGCCGGTTCCACATGAAAACAAAGAGCCCGGCGTTCGCCGGAACCCGCCCCTCGACAACCGCTCCCGCCGGAACCCCGAAGACAACCGGATGCACATGTGCTTTCACAAACGTCCTGCCATCGCCAAAGGGCCGCCAGTCATTGATCGACTCCGCCAGGCACCGCTCCCGCAAGACGGGCCCGTCGTAGGCCCCCGCGCGGATCTGGCAAATAACCGAGCAATTGTCGTCGGACCCCCGCCAGTTGCGCGTCGAGTAGAGCACGAGGAAACGGTCCCGGCTCGCCTGCGCCGCGTTGATATGCCCGGGAAAGAGCCCATCCGCCCGCGTCTCCCGCGGGAGCGTGCACTCATGCAGGAGCTTGCCCCGGTATTGTAGCGTGGCGCTCATTTCTCCAGATGGTAAACGCGGATTTCATTCACCCCGTGCGCCGCCATGTAGAGGATGGCCCGGTCGTCGCCCGGCGTCACCACAATCATTTGCGAGGGACCGATGCCTTCCTCCAGCGTCGTGCAGCGCAGCCCGTGAGGGGCGTTTGCATCGGGGCGGTAAAGTCGCAGTTCCTTGCCCTCGCGCCGGCTGCCCGCAAGCAAGCCGGGCTCGCCCAAAAGATTGCCCGCCCAGACGATGTGCCCCATCGCAAGATCATCGTCGATGATCTCCCGCTCCCATCCGTTTCCATTGCAGCAGTGCCGTGCAAGGACGTTTCCGTGAAAGGGGCTGATCGAAAAAACCTCCGTTTCCCCGGGCCCAACCCAGTCAAAGGCAAAGGCATCGCTGTGCTCGCGCCTGTCGATCACCCGCGTGCGCCACGGCCCGTCCGGATCGCCCGGCACGGGCATAAAGAGCAACCCCTCCTGCGCCGAAAGCAGCCATCCCCGCTCGCGCTCCGGGCCCAGCACCGCCGGGTCCATCCCGTGGTTTTTGTTCAGTCCGGAAACGATCTGACGTCCGGGCCACGGTCCCGCCGGGTCCTCCGGCACCTCCAGCAAATGAATCCCGCCCGGCTGGCTCCAGTCATCCTTGTCCGCTTTGCCGCCACACAGAGTCGAGGCAAGGAGCCACGCCCGCCCCGCCGCCTCATGCACCCCGATGCGGTGCGCATAGGGAAGCACCGCCACCTCCGAACCGGACGGACATTCCCCTTCATCCAGCGGATACAGCCGGATAACCGACCCCGCCGCCTCGAAAAACGGATAGAATCGCGTCGACGCCACCACGTAACGCCGCCCTTTCCACACCAGCGGGGCAAGGCTGATAAAACCTCCCGGCTCCCGCGCGATCACCCGCGGCTTATAGTCCGGCGGTTCAAAATACACCAGGGCATCCTTTCCCTCGCTCCCCGCAACAAAGGCCGACTCCCCGCCCGCATCCGCCCCAGGCACCAGGGCAATACTATAGCCGCGCTCCATTTCCGCCACTTTTTGATATCTTATTTTCATCCTTTTCGGTCCATGGATTTATTTTTCTCCTTGCCGTTTAGTTCATGAACCATTTTAGTTCAAGGAAAATAAGAACCGGAGAACAAGGAATGGCGGAAAGAATGAGAACAGAGGCGGAGGGAACATTGGCGGAAGTGGCGCGGCCGGGTGTGATGATATCAAACGCATGGCCGAACTCGCGGGAAAAGGAAGGGGCGACCCTCGCGGCGATCGAGAGTGTATTTGGCGAAACCGACTATTTCGAGGCGCTGCAGGTGGTGGACGTGCCCTTCGCAAGCGAGCGGTGCAGCATCGCCGCGCTCGTGCGCGACCGCAAGCTGCCGATGACCTACACGCTCACACGCGTCTTTGCGGAGAACGGGCTGAATTTGTCCGATCTCGACCCGGGCAACCGGGAGCGGAGCTGGCGGGCCGTGATCGACCGCTTCGACGAGGCGGAGGAGGCGGGGGCGGGCACAGTGGGGGTGGTGAGCGGGGCGCGACCGGCGGATGAAGAGCGGCGGGAAGAAGCCCTGAGGGCCTTGGAGGATTCGCTGGACAACATTGCCGGGGCGGTTGCGCAGCGTCCGCTCAAGGTTCTCATCGAACCGCTCGACTACGAGGCGCACAAACGCTGCACTTTGGGGAAGACCGTGGAAGCGGTGGAAATCTGCCGCCATATCGCCGCGCGCGACCGCGCTCTCGGTCTGTGCCTCGACACCGCGCACATGATCCTCAACGGTGAGGACATTATCGAAGCGGTGGAAACCGCGCGCGAATTCATCCAGGAGTTCCACTTTTGTAACTGCGTGACCGACCGGGGTCACCCGCTTTTTGGCGACCGCCACCTTCCCTTCGGTTCCCCGGGGCTCGTCAACACGGGCCTCATCGCGCAAAAGATGGCGTCCATGCGGCGAATGGGCTTTCTCAACCCGCGTGACCGTCCCCGCGTTTTGTGCGAAGTTATTCTCAACAACGAAATGACCTCCATGGAGATCGTGCGCCACTGCCAGGAGACGCTGCAAGCCGCCTGGAAGATCGCCTGCGGCCTTCGCGAAAACCCCGACACCGCCCCATGATCCTTTACAACACGCCCGACGGACCCGTCCTCAAAGACAACGGCCGCTGCCACCGCGTTGGCAGCACGACCTTCGAAGCCCTCTCCACTTCGGAGGATCCCCTTCGCGACGCCCGCGCCCTCGTCACAAGCGGGGGGGCGAAGATCCTCGAAGGCGGTGCCGAAGGTCTCCGCCTGCGCGCGCCGGTGGCCCGCCAGGAAGTGTGGGCGGCCGGCGTGACCTACTTCAACAGCCGCGCCGCGCGCATGAAAGAATCCGCCGAAGCCGGGGGCGGCTCGTTCTATGACCGCGTCTACCATGCCGCCCGGCCCGAGCTTTTCTTCAAGGCCCAGCCCCACAAAGTGCGCGGACCGGGCGAAGCCGTGCGCATCCGCGCCGATTCGCGCTGGAACATTCCCGAACCGGAGTTCACCCTGCTCATCAGTCCCGGCGGGCGCATCACCGGCTACACCATTGGCAACGACATGAGTTCGCGCGACATCGAGGGGGAAAACCCGCTCTACCTGCCGCAGGCCAAGGTCTACGATGGTTCCTGCGCCCTCGGCCCCGGCATTCTTCTCGCCGATGAGGCACCCGGACCCGATACCGTCATCCGGCTCGAAATCGAACGCGACGGGGCCACCGCCTTCACGGGGACAACCACTCTCGACCAAATCAAGCGCCCCTTCGCCGAACTCGCCGCCTACCTTTACCGCGAGAACACCTATGTGCACGGCGCGATCCTCCTCACCGGCACGGGCATCATCCCGCAGGACGACTTCAGCCTCCGCCCGGGCGACCGCATCGCCATCACCATCGAGCCCATCGGAACGCTCGCCAACCACGTGGAATAAGCTTATGAACGAAACCGACCACCACCTTATCGGGCACACGCCCTCCGCCGAAGGGACGGACTTCTTTGAGGCCCGCGACCCTGTCAAGGGCGAGGTCCTGGACGGGCGCTATCCTGAAGCCACGGCGGACGAGATTGACCGCGCCGCACGGCTTGCGGCAGAGGCATTCCCCGGCTTTCGCGCGACGAATCGCGCCGACCGCGCCCGCTTTCTCGAAGCCATCGCGGAGGCGATCGAAGCAGTGGCCGAACCCCTGAAGGAGCGTTGCATGGCCGAGACCGGCTTGCCGCGTCCGCGCATGGACATGGAGATGGGGCGCACCCTCAACCAGATCCGGATGTTTGCCGCCCTCGTGCGCGAGGGCAGCTACGTCGAAGCGCGCATCGACCGCGCGCAGCCCGACCGCAAGCCCCTCCCCCGCCCGGACCTCCGCCAAATGCTCGTCCCGCTCGGGCCCGTGGCCGTTTTCGGGGCGAGCAACTTCCCCTTCGCTTTCTCCGTTGCGGGGGGCGACACCGCCTCCGCCCTCGCGGCGGGCAATCCCGTCATCGTCAAGGCGCACCCGTCCCACCCCGGAGTCTCCGCGATCACGGCCCGCGCCGTCCTCTCCGCGGCCCGGGCCTGCGGCCTTCCCGACGGTGTTTTCTCCCTCCTCCATGGCCGCAAACCGGAGACGGCGATCCAACTCATCACCCATCCGGCGATCGCCGCCGTGGGCTTCACCGGTTCGCACACGGCCGGCCGCGCGCTCATGGACGCCGCCGCCCGCCGCCCCAAACCCATTCCCGTTTTCGCCGAAATGGGGAGCGTCAACCCCGTCTTTCTCCTTCCGGGCGAACTCCGCGCCAACGCCGAATCCATTACCGCCGGGATCGTTCAGTCCTTCACCATGGCGACGGGGCAGTTCTGCACCAAACCCGGCATCGTTTTTGTCGTCGATGGCGAAGAAAGCCGTGCGTGGATCGACCGCGTGCGCGCCGCCGTCGCCGCTACCACCCCCAGTCCGATGCTCAGCGAGGGCATCCTGAAAAACTTCCGCACCGCCGTTGCCAGCCGCCGCGATGCCAAGGCCCCCGCGCTCACAGCCGAGGGTGAGTCCGCCGGCGAGCGCACCGCCTCACCGGTTGTCTTCCGGACCGACTTGGCCACCTTCCAAGCCCATCCCGAGTGGCACCAGGAAATTTTCGGCCCCGCCCTCCTCGTCGTTACCGTCACCTCCCTGGAGGAAATGTGCGCGGTCGCCCGCACACTCGACGGACAACTGACCGCCAGCGTCCATTCCGCCGACGCCGAACTTTCCGACGCCGCGCCTCTCTTCGCCACCCTCGAAGGCATCGCCGGTCGCCTCATCCGCAACGGCTTTCCCACCGGCGTGGAGGTCTGCCCGGCCATGCAGCATGGCGGGCCCTACCCCGCCTCCTCGGACACCCGCTTCACCTCCGTTGGCACCGCCGCGATCCGCCGTTTTCTCCGCCCCGTCTGCTACCAAGGATTCCCCGCCGCCGCCCTGCCCCCCGAACTCCGCGACGAAAACCCCGGCGGCCTCCTCCGCCTCGTTGACAACGAGCCCTCGCGCGGGAAACTTTAAGTCGTCGCGCTCCTCACCCGCCGGAGCCTTCGGCCCATGGAGACCCTTGCCCAACCCGCCCGCGCCCACGTCCCCTCGCCGGGCGACAATTGCGCCGTCGCCGCCACCGACCTCGCGCCGGGCGAAACCGTCTGCACCGACGGCCTCACGTTGAGGGCGTCCGGGCACGTTTTCGAAGGTCACCGCCTGGCCATCGCCCCGATCCGCAAGGGCGGCCACCTAAACTCCTGGGGGCTCCCTTTCGGCGTCGCTCTGCGCGCCATCGCCCCCGGTGAGCCAGTGGCCAATGCCAACGTGCTCGAAGAACTGCGCCATCACCACCCCGCTGACCGGCTCCCCCCCGCCCCCAACTTCGAGGACCGCATCACGCCCTTCCGCTTCGACCACGCGCGTTTCCGCCCGGCCCCACCGCTGCCCCCCATCGCGGACCCACCCGTTTTCATGGGATACCCACGCGCGGACGGGCGCGGCACCGGCACGCGCAACCACCTCGTCTTCGTCGGCGTCTCCTCGCTCGCCGCCAGCTTTGCGCGGGAAGCCGCCGCCCGCTTCGCCGCCCTTGCCGACAACTACGCGAACGTCGACGGGATCGTGGCCGTCGCCCACACCGAGGGAGCGGGCCGGTCCTCGCCCAACAACCGCGACCTTCTCCTGCGCTGCCTCAGCCGCTTCATGGTCCACCCGAATGTGGGAGCCGTCATCGCCATCGACCACGGGGGCGAAGCCGTCGACAACGAACAGCTCCGCGCTTACGCGGCCAAGGCTGGACTGCCCCTCGACACCGTTCCGCATGCCTGGCTCTCTCTTCGCGACGGATGGGAAACCGCTCTCGGGCGCGCTGAAACCCTCGTGCGCCAGCTCCTCCCCCAGGCCGACGCGCAAGCCCGCACCCCCTGCCCCTTCTCCGACCTCCGCCTCGCCCTTCAATGCGGGGGCTCCGACGCTTTTTCCGGCCTTTCGGGCAATCCCGTGGCCGCCCGCGCCGCCGCCTACACCGTGCGTTGCGGCGGTGCCGCCAACCTCGCCGAGACCGACGAACTCATTGGTGCCGAGTCCTATGTCCTGCGCACCGTTCGCAACGCCGAAACCGCCACCGCCTTCCTCGGGTGCATTGCGCGCTACAAAGCCTTCGCCGCGCGCCACGGCCACACCGCCGAAGGCAACCCCTCCGGCGGCAACCGCCTCCGCGGCCTCGCCAACATTGTTCTCAAGTCAATCGGCGCCGCCGCCAAGAAACACCCGGACTGCCGCCTCGAAGGCGTCATTCCCTACGGTGCCGCCCTCCCCGCCCCCGGGTTCTTCTTCATGGACAGCCCCGGCAACGACCTCGAAAGCGTCGCCGGGCAAGTCGCTTCCGGTTGCAATCTCATCCTCTTCATCACCGGCAACGGCTCGATCACCAACTTTCCTTTTGTTCCGACCCTCAAAATCGTCACCACGACCGCGCGCTACCGTCTCCTTGAGCGCGAAATGGACTTCAACGCGGGCACCTTTCTGGAAGGCACGCCGATGGACGCCCTCGAAGCCGACCTCGTCGACCACCTCCGCCGCGCCGCCTCCGGCGAGCGCACCAAAGGCGAACGCGCCGGCCACCACCAAACCCAGATCTGGCGCGATTGGCCCCGCGGGGAGACGGAGGGCGGAGGGCGGAAGCCGGAGGTCAGCGGTCGGTGGTCAGAGGTAACCCATCAGCCATCAACCATCACGCATCAGCCATCAACCATCAGCTATAAGCCATCGAACATCGCCCGCCCCTCCTTCACCGCCCTTCACTTCGGCGAAGGGTCCCCGCCGGCCGCTGACGCGGTCGGGCTCATCATCCCCACCAGCCTTTGCGCGGGACAAGTCGCCCGCATGGTCGCGGAGCGGCTCAACCGCGAAGCCGCCTCCTTCGGCGGGACCTACACACGCTTTGCCGCGCTCCCGCATACGGAAGGCTGCGGCTTCGCCGGGGACGACCTTCTCCGCCTCCTCATGCGCGCCTTTGCCAGCTACGCCACCCACCCCAACACGCGCTCCGCCCTCCTCCTCGAACACGGCTGCGAAAAGACCCACAACGCCTTCGTCCGCGAAGCCTTCGCCACCCTCGGGGCCGACCCCGACCGCTTCGGCTGGGCAAGCATCCAGCGCAACGGCGGCATCGAAGCCTGCACCGGGAAAATCCGTGAATGGTTTGCCGCCCAGGCCCGCCACCCCCCGGTCCCCCGGCCCACCGGATGGGAACACCTCAGCCTCGGCCTCCTCGCCGATCCCGGTGCCGACGAGGCCGCCCTCGAACTCCTCGCCCGACTCGCCCGCGAAGTCCTCGCCCGCAACGGCACCGTTCTCCTCGCGGGGCATTGTCACGCGTTGGTGCAACACGTCGTCAACCACACAGGCTTGTTGGAGCCGTCCCGCGAATGCGGGACGGTCCCGGGGACCGCGCGCCGGATGGAAGGAGAGGGAAAGGTTGTGAGGATTGCCTACGCCGAGCAACCGTCGGGGACGGGGATGCACATCATGGAAACCCATTCCACGCACTGGGTGGAGGCGCTCGTTGGGCTGGGGGCCTCTGGCACGCGCATCATCGTCGGGGCCAACGGGGGAGACCTGCGCCAGGGGCATCCCATGGTCCCCGTGCTCCTCCTCGGCAACGCGGACGCCACGTCCTCCCGCGACGCCGACCTCGCACCCTCCGAAGGGTTTGCCGCTCTCGTCGAACGCGTGAACCAAACCCTCTCCCGTCAATACACTCCCCGCACCCGCCAAACCGGCAATCTCGACTTCCAGTTCACCCGCGGGGCCGACGGAATTTCCATGTGAGGCGAATGAATCGGGTAGCGGGGAGGATTTGCCTCCCCGCTACCCGATGGCTCCATTCGTTTCCATCGAGGACCAGGATAGCAAACTGTTCGCTGCCAACCTGCCGACGAAACCTCTGAACTTCTCGGAATCCAATCCTTCGGCACACTTTCAGCGCTCGCTGGTTGAATGCTGCAACAGTCACCCTGAAGCGATCTGCTACGTAATAATCCGATCCGATTTCCAATCCTTTCCGGATTACCTCCTCTCCCATACCTTTGCCGGTCAAATCTGGACGCAAGCCCCCGCCAGTGTCCAAATACCCTTCTTCATACTTACCTCCGGGAACCTGGCCATCCTCACCGAAGGACCGAAACCCGATCACCTCACCGTCCCGGATTACGGCGAATACGTTGTTTTCGTCTGCCATAAGGTAGGCTATCGCATCCTCTTGGTCAGATGGCGGGTGCCCGTAGATGTCATAGGGCGATTCATACTGCCACGAAGCAATTTCCCGGGCGTATGCCTCCGAGATTGGTTTGAGCGAAAGATTCATCTTTCCGGGAGAACAGATTTCATCTGCGCATTCCTAACGAGTTTAAGGCGTCGACCGTCATCGTGCGGTGAAATCTGAGGGAGCGGGTATGGTTTTGTCAATGAATCCTTTACGCATCGGCCGAAGAAGGGTGGCGGTGCGGTCTCGGCGGGAAGCATTGTGGCGCACGTTTGCGGTTGGAGTGCCACAGCGGTCTGACCTTGACTCGGCTGAGCCTGCCGACACCTGGTCTGCCAGCAGGTAACCCGCTGCGAGCGACTGCGGCGAGATACGGATCCGGAGCTGGCTTGCTTCGGAGGTAATCCTAACGCGTGATTGCAAAGTCAAAAACTCCAGAAGGCCCGTCCGACGATGCATCGCCTCGAAGTGACGGCGACGGGAAGTTGTCACGATTCGCATCACGAAGTGTGGCCGCAATGTCGCGAGCGTCTCGCGAACACCCGGAATTGCAATCCTCTCCAGCTCGATCATTCGCAAAAAACGCTCGTTCCAGGAACCTTGCATCGCGGCGATGTCTTCTTCGCTCAATCCGTGCGCAGAAGCCAACATCGAGGTACCCCCCCGGAGCGCGATAGAAAATACTCGAAACAGAGTTCTGCCGTTAGCTCGATCCCAACTCCGGCAAAGACCTCTCGCGTGGCCTCAAAATACCACCGCTCCGTGTCGACAAGCACACCGTCATTGTCCCAAAGAATGGGCGCGTAATGGAAAATTTCTGACAATGTCTTCCGGGAGTCCACGTTTGCTTTGTCGAATGTCAGCCTGTGTCGCTCAGACGGCGTTCGCCGGCTGCGATGACTTTAGGCGTTTGGTTGGCCAATTGGTTTTCCTAGCGAGGATGATTTGCTTTGATGAGGTCGTCGAGAATGGCTCCTTGTCGTAACCTCCGTATTTCCCGGAGATTTCAAAGCCGCTGTAATGGAGGAGTGCTTCGAGCTCCTGCGGAAAATACATTCGCATGTTGAGGTGACCCACAACGTCGGGGGCTCCTTCGGTACGCTGAATTGTGGTATTGCGCCTAATCTGTGTATTGTGCTCATACAGCGATCTCACAACAACGCTGACTCGGCCCTTGCCATCTGGATCGTCGTATTCAGAAAGAATCTCGTCCTCATCGGGATTCTTGGTCAAAAGCCATAAAGATGGAACAAAGGCGTCGATGACGAAGACACCGTCTTCCTCGAGGTGGTCGGCGACCCTCGAAAAGCACGCCTCCGCTGCTTGATAGGTAAGCAAATGGCTCAGATTGTTCGACGGTAGAGCGATGAGGCTGAACTTACAATCCAGCATGAAACTCCTCATATCTTCCAGCTGAAAATGAACTGGAAGATCCCGGCCGGCGGTTTTTCTGTGAGCTTCTCTCAACATGTCTTCAGACAGATCAATGCCGACAGCCTCAAATCCAGCTTCGGCGATAGGAATGGCAACCTTTCCCGTTCCGCAGCCCAACTCAAGCACAGGTGCTCCTGACTGTTTGACGAGCGCCAACCAAAAGGGCATGCAGGGCTCCCCGAACAGGCAGTCATAGTGACGACCACTCCGGTAGATGTGATCTATGTCATCAATGTTCATTTCTTTGGCACACCGGGAAGAGCAGGCATCCGGAGAGGTGCCAGCCTCACGGAATCACCTGCGCCGACTGGTTGGCCGGTTGATGATTGAGGTACTTATCAAGAAACTCGTAAGCTCGACGACGCATTTCAGCTGCAAAATTGTGTCCTCCCGGATGAACGTATGTCTCAATGGCTCCGCGAGTAAAAGACGGCGCTGCACGCGAAACCAGTGAATCGATCCCAACACTCCATTTGTCTTCTTCACCACCAGTGATAAACAAGTTGGCGGGTTCAATGAGACAAACAATATCCTCGATATCTCCATACTCCAAAATCCCAGGGACGACAAAATCAAACTGAATTCCCGGCATACTTCGGTAGTTTGCCGACCCACAGCTGCAAACGCTGGATTTGATCCGACGGTCAAATACCGGCGCAAACAACGCTACTCTGCCTCCATAGGAATGACCAATGAATCCGATCCGACCGGGATCAACCTCGGGAAGCGACGCCAACAGGTCAACCCCGGAGGACACGTCGCTTAGGACCTTACCCAAGAGGGTCTTTCCTTCAATCAATCGAATGTGCAACTGGTGGACATGGTTATAATCCGGGGATTCCTTGTTCTGGCACCTGTCCTCAAAACAAATGGCATCGGTCGCAAGTGTGATATACCCCCGTTCAGCTAACTCCTTTGCGTATGCCTGATCGGAATCGCCCAGCAGGCCCACCACTTCACTTTTCCCGAGCAATCGATTCCCAGCATGCTGATGAAAACAAACCAGTGCGGGAAGCCGTTCCCGCCGACCGACCGGCATGCACAAAAAAGCTCTCACACGTTCACCCCGCTCAACCGAATACTCAATCGTTCTCCGCAGATACGAGCCGCAATCAACCTCATCAATCACGTTCAGATCCGGAGAACCCTTTTCCGGGAGCCTACCCAGCAGCGAAATTAGTTTTTCTCGATCCATTCGATTAAAGCTATGAATCTTTGGTTCGGCTCATCGTTAAGCTAAGGGGCTTAAACCCATTGTTCTTGAAGAAGTTCTGAGCTTTTCGGTTGAAATCCCAGACTTCCAGCTCGAAATGGCCAAGGCCCCTCGCCCTTGCCTCTTGAGTCAGCGCATCCATCATGGCCTGGCCAATGCCTTGATTCTCACACTTGGGTTCAACAACAATGTGGTGGAGCAAAAAGACCTTACCGTCTTGGAACACCCATGAATCTCTTCTCTCCTCCTCCTGAGCGTAGATATACCCAACCACTTCTCCTGAAACTTCAGCCACGGCGATCCATGCCCGGGAATCCTCAAATTTCTCCGAGAACCAGGAAGCGAAAAGGCTGGAATCCGCTGGATGCTTGAACCGATCAGGCATCGCATCCGCGTGGATTGTTAGCACTATCTGGCTCAGATCAGCGATTCGGGGCTGATCAGTGATTTCGGCTTTTCTTATCATCATTCTTGTCCAAGGTGGAGGAGATGCACTCCGAATACGGCGCGGCAGCGCTCCTCTGGTTTGTTATCTTCCGTCTTGTTATACCGATGATTCAATACGGTTGAACCTCATGAGTGTAACCAGTTTATCCAACGTCAAAATTCCGGTCCATTCACTTTTTGCCTCCGGCCAGACTTCTGGATACTGATCTCCCCATGACCAAGTTGGCGACCAAGTTCCATCATCCTCCTGTTCTGCTATCTCATAATCCAGGTTCAGCGACACTGCCTCTTCCAAGCCGTGCATGAATGGAGAGTCAGGATTGCTTATGATTTGAAGCGGCCGGAGGCTATACCCTTTCCACGGCTCAGGATCCTTTGCTACGGCACCAGAGGCCAGACGTTTCAGCTCTCCGCGAATTCTCTCGCGGGCCGTTGGAGAAAGATTCTTCGCTTCCAGCAATCGCAAACAACACAGCAAATCATGCATCTCGATTGCCTTCAGCGATTTCAGCTTTTCGATCACACAATCCATTATTTGAGAAATGACGCCCTTATCGACGACCGAGTCGCCATAATCGAGCACATATCCCAGGATCTCGGCGGTGGGATTCAGTGAAAACACCTCAAACTCGGCTTCCCGTCCTGCCTGATTCCACCAAGGGGCATGCGGGGTGATACCTGCCGTCTCGGGAATAATTCTCCAGTGGAGTGTGCTTCGATCCAGTGTAATTGCAAAGTAACGCAATCCTTGGAGCACAAGAGATTCGCTTGCAGGGACGTCGTGGAAGCGGATGATCTGGAAAGCGATTGAGGTGCACAGAGCAGAGCTTTCCGAAACCCGAACATCAGGCTCAAGGGCATGCCCAAAACCGCCGTCGCCATTCTGGAATTTCTTCAATTCAATCAGGACGTCAACAATTGGAGAACCTTCAAAGATTCTTTCAAATCGCGATATTTCCAGTGGGCGCGCTTTCGATTTCAAGAACAATGCCGATCGCTTGAAGGCGTCAGCGCTTAGAAATTTCCGGTCTTTTTGCAAAACGTCGCCGGGGAGGCACGGCACCTGTGATGTTCGCTTTGGCGGCGCCACTACTCGCCGTTGCCCCACTCGGGCTTTGTTCTCCGTCTGTTTCGCTGCGATGACGCCATCCAGCCACTCAGCCAAATCCTCATGCCCGCCCCAACGTGCCATATCCGGAATACTTCCCTCTTCTCCGATGGAGCCGACAACCCCGCACGGATCCGCGCCCAATTCCAACATCAGTTCGATCATCTCCTTATCGCCATGGGAGGCGGCCGCCTGCGAAATCGGCAACCAGCGCTGAGCAGTCCAGGGATGGTTCAATACCCAAGGCTCACTTTCAACCAACCTGCTCAACGCTTCCTTCTCGTTCTTCCCTGCATAGTGTTGTGCTTTAGCGACAGTGGCTAATACGTCCATCGGCAAGTTGTCGGGATTTTCGTTTTTGTACCACGAGTGCTTCTTTTCGGAAACTGATCGCATTGTTGTGAAATCGGATGCAAGGCATGCCTTTCGAAAACACGTGAGATCCGGCCATTTCGCTTCGTCGTATTCATTCTCAAGCATATTATACTTTCTTGGGGGGAAGAGGTTTTGTTGGTGTATCCCAAACGGGTTTAAAAGGCCTTCTGGCCGTCATTGTGCCGTGAGATCTGGGGGAGCGGGCGTGGTTTTGTCAATAAATGATTTGCGCATCGGCGAGGGCCGGGTGGCGGTGCGGTCTCGGCGGGAAACATCGTGGCGCGCGTTTGCGGTTCCGCAGCTGCCTGACATTGACTCGGCTGAGCCTGCCGAAGGCCTGCCGATGGGCCGCTCCGGGCTTGTGGCGGGATGTCGCTTCGCTCGGTTCAACTAAGGGCGCAATCGAAGCTTCGTTACTCACCTTCGCTGCACCCTTTAGATATTTAGTCTCTTCGAGAGATGGTGAGACGCCAGATGGAAGCCACATTTCAGGTATAACCTGTGGGCATCGTTTCGACCGTAGCCGGAGTCGAGGTGGATCTCATCGCATCCGGACTCCACAGCGACCTTCTCAATCCACTTTATCAGATTTCCTCCGTATCCATTCTTCTTCTTTTCGGGATCAGTAATTAGATCATCGAGGTAGAGAACCTTGCCCCATGCCATAAACTCGCAGATTCGGTATCCGGCCAAGGCACACACTGCATTCTGCGAATCGAAGCAAGCTGCGAGTTGGTATCCCTGCTTTTCTTGACGTCTGACCTTCGTCAAGAAGTCACCTTCATCAAGATGGGGACGGAGAACCTTCATGACGGGATAACACCGTAGAATGCCCTCATCGCTTTTCTGAATCTCAATTTTCATTTTGCACCATTAAAGTAAGACTAGCCGTTGCCGACGAGCCTCCTTGTCCCGATGCATCGGGAGGTGTGATTTGGCGGGGTGTCGCTGACGCCCGGTTCCCGCACACCTGTCCGCCGAAGCCTTGGCGAAGGCGGAGAACTCCGCTGAGTACCGCGTGGCGGGACGCAGCGGAGGCGGCGAGGCATGGTTCAACTGTAGGAAAGGGTTCATGGGCGGTGTTTGCAGTCGGGCTTTTCTACGATAGCCGGGCCAGGCACGCCAAGCGTTTTCCACATCCGCCTGCACATGCCGTTCGCCATCCTTCCGAAGAGCCTTCAGGCCTGGGTTCCGGTTACGATCATTATAGGGCGATCCACTCGTTTCCATGGTTTATCGCATCCCGTGCCTGCGGGACAACACCCTGTCACGGAGAAAAGCGGCAGCCTCTCGGAATTGAGTGATCCGTCCTGTTCGCAATTGGCAGGTGTTCCAGGAAGTGGCGCACCTCACGCCTGCTTCGTGAAATATTATCATCTCTTTTGTCCAAGGTCGCCGGGCAGGCATGGTGCCCGTGATGCTCACTCTGGCGAGGCGGTTACTCGCTAATGCCTGCCCCGGGCTTGTTCTGTTCCGGTTCAGCCCAGATTTCGCGGAGGATTGCTACGTCAGATCCTTTCGCAAAAACACCTCGATCATCCTGATGCAGATCTGTCAACAGCGCCTTTGGCGCTACGCCGATCACATAGACGGTTGTTCCTCCAATGAATATATCCGCTCCAACCAAGGATCTTCCCCGAATCCCCTTCACAACAAAGGCATTGACGTGCGCCACCTCGTCATGCTGGTAACCGCTAAAATGCGGATACCGATGAGACTTATCAGCGATTCCCAACAATACTTCCTGGAATACTCTCTGCGAAACTACAGGAGGATCTTCCGGGATAGGGCGGACGGGAACAACAGCGATGAGAACTCCGCCGATGATGGCGGCTCGAAGCGCCAGCCGATCGGTCTTTGAATTCATTCTTTCGCAGAACGTCTTGTTCACTCTTCGCTCATATCGAACGAACAACCATACCATGAGCCCGAGGATGACCAAAAAGAGCATGAATCCTTCCTCCTTCCTGTCATGCGAATCGGCCGCAACGAAGGCAAATGCGCAAAAGACCACGAAGGAGGCAATGAGCCATCGATATCCTTTCGAGAGTTCGGCTCGAATCAAGTAGTAGGCGACCGGAAAACCCGTCAGGGACCAAACGTATAAGAGTATCCAATGAAAAACCGGGGAAGTGGAATCACACCATGCTATGCTCCATTTCGAAGAAGCCAGAAACGCGCTCAAAATTGGCGTCGCCATCACTTGCACGGAAGCGAGAATTCCAAACGTCGCACAGAGGGTAAGGAAGTGTGACGGTCGAGGCGCGCTATTCTTCATCTCATTCCTCTTAGCGGACAGATTTCATTCGTGTATTCACAACGAACTCAAGGCCTTGGTCGTCATCGTGCGGTGAAATCTGAGGGAGCCGGCTTGGTTTTGTCAATGAATCATTCGCGGATCATCCGGGACGGACGGCGGTGCACATATTTCGGCCTACGCAGCGAAAGGCGGTGAGGAGCTGTGGACGCCGTGCAGGGCCTGCGCGCGGCTACCAAGGGCATAGCGTTCTATTTTGTGATGATCACCGGAATCCATCCGTTTCCGTAGATAGCCATCCGCAAGGCGGTGATACATCACCGCCTTCGCTCATAGAGACCACGACAGTCAAGATGCGGTACGCCAGCGACACAGCCGCAGCGTCGATCCATCCCCCGGCGGCTTCCCCAATGCCCGCCGAAACCGGACTTCCCGATTCGCGCGAAAAGAAGACTTGCACCCGCCCAGCCTTTTCCAAAACTACGCCCCCACTAGGAAATGAGCGAGATTCCCGACAACCTGAAATACACCAAGGAACACGAATGGCTGCGCCTCGAAGAGGACGGCACCGTCGTGGTCGGGATCACCGATTACGCGCAGGAGAGCCTCGGCGACGTCACTTTCGTTGAGTTGCCGGAGGTCGGTTCGACGTTTTCGGAGGGCGACACCTTCGGGGTCGTGGAATCCGTCAAGGCGGCGAGCGACCTCTACATGCCTGTCAGCGGCGAGGTCACGGAAATCAACGAAGACCTCGCCGATGCTCCGGAAAAAGTAAACGCTTCTCCCTTCGACGAGGCGTGGATGATCAAGGTGCGCCCCGACAACGCGGACGACCTCGGCCAGCTCCTCGACGCCGAAGCCTACCGGAAGCTCGTCGTATAGAACGCGGCGCCCGTGCAGCCGCCGGAGCGCCGCGAACCCCCGGAATCGAGGAATCCCGGCGGTTTGTTTGCGTACTTGCTTCGCCCGGCCTCATCCGCACCCTTCCGGAGACAAAATGCGATCTTTCATGAGATGAAACAACCCATCAACAACACTAAGTAAACAGGATACACACAATGAAAACGGAAACCCTCCCGTCGGAAACCAAAGCGCAGAACACCCCGTCCCAGCCCGCCGCAGGGACGGTCGTAAAAGGTGCCGACCTCCTCGTCGCGTGCCTCGAGCGGGAGGGTGTGGACGTAATCTTCGCCTACCCCGGCGGCGCGTCCATGGAGATCCACCAGAGTCTCGTGCGCTCGCAGCGCATCCGCACAATCCTGCCCCGCCACGAGCAGGGCTGCGGGTTTATGGCACACGGCTACGCCCGGTCCACCGGCAAGGCGGGCGTCTGCATGGCGACGAGCGGCCCCGGTGCCACCAACCT
The DNA here is from genome assembly GCA_020831525.1 of Opitutales bacterium. Classification (GTDB taxonomy): domain Bacteria; phylum Verrucomicrobiota; class Verrucomicrobiia; order Opitutales; family Oceanipulchritudinaceae; genus SLLG01. Next base: position 8,242 of record JAFIGH010000064.1, on the reverse strand, counting down.
CGTCACCTGCATCGCCGACGCGCAGATGGACTCCACCCCGCTCATCGCCATAACCGGCCAGGTGAAGCAGGAGTTTATCGGCAAGAGCGCCTTTCAGGAGACTGATGTCTACGGCATCACCCTCCCCATCGTGAAGCACAGCTACCTCGTGCTCGACATCCGGGACATCCCGCGCGTCGTCAAAGAAGCCTTTCATGTCGCGCAGACCGGCCGCCCCGGACCGGTCGTCATCGACCTGCCCAAGGACGTGCAGCAAACCACCCTCGGCGGGAAAGAGCTGGAGGACGCGCTCAACGCGGAGATGCAGCTACCCGGCTACAACCCGCTGCCAAAGGCCTCGGACGAAGAGCTGATCGCCGTCATCGAGGCGTGCGCGCGCGCCGAGCGACCGGTCATCTACGCCGGCGGCGGCATCATAAGCGGCGACGCCCAGGAAGAACTCACCGAATTCGCCGAACTCACCGGATTTCCCGTCACCACCACCCTCATGGGCCTCGGTGGTTTTGAGGAAGACCACCCCCAGAGCCTGCGCTGGTTCGGTATGCACGGCGGCGTGGCGGGCAACTGGGCCGTCTGCGAAAGCTCGCTCCTCGTCACCCTCGGCGCGCGCTTTGACGACCGCATCACCGGCGCCATCGCCAAGTTCGCCCCCGAGGCCACCGTCGTCCACATCGACATCGACAAGTCCGAGCACCACAAGAACAAGGTCGTCGACTACCCCGTGCACAGCGATGTGAAGTACGCCCTCAAGCGCATGTGCGAACTCATGCGTGAGCGCGGCTTCGAAAAGCCCGGCATCGCACCGTGGATGCAAAAGGTGAAGGGCTGGCTGGAACAGCATCCCTTCGAGTTTGAGGATAGCCGCTACATCGTGCCGCAGCATGCGGTGCAGACGCTCTTTGAAGTGACCAAGGGCGAGGCCATCGTCACCACCGGCGTGGGCCAACACCAGATGTGGGCCGCCCAGTTCTACAAGTTCCACAAGCCCCGCGCCTTCCTCAGCTCGCTCGGTCTCGGCACGATGGGCTTCGGACTACCCGCCGCCCTCGGGGCCAAGGTGGCATTTCCGGAGCGCACCGTGGTCGATATCGACGGCGACGGCTCCTTCATGATGAACGTGCAGGAACTCGCCACCGCCGTCATGGAGAAGATCCCCGTGAAGGTGCTCCTCCTCAACAACCAGCACCTCGGCATGGTCGTGCAGTGGGAGGACATCCTCTACGAAGGCGTGCGCGGACAGACCGTTCTCGGCCACCCCGACAACATCGGCGGACCTGACAACCTCGAAGCTCTCTACCCCGACTGGCTCAAGATTTGCGAGGGCTTCGGCGTCCGCGCCCGGCGCGTCTGGAAAAAGGAAGAACTCCGCGAGGCCGTCGAAGAAATGGTCAACCACGACGGCCCCTTCCTCCTCGATGTCGTCGTGCCCTACACCGAGCACGTCATGCCGTTCATCCCGGCGGGTGCCTCGGCCAAGGACATGCTCATCAAGACGCCGGGGAAGTAACGACACCGCCGCGCGGACGGCTTTGACAACGGCACGCGGCACGCCTAGTCCCGCACCTTCATGAAGGCACTCGGGGCAGCAAAGCGGGGCGCGTGGCTGATCCCGGCACTGGCGGGCGTCACGCTCGCCGTGTCGCTGGCTTCTCTCGCGCACGGCACGGCGGCCATCCCGCCGGGTACGATTGCCTCCATTCTCGTGCACCAAGCCGGTCTTCCGCCCGTCTTCGGGGCGTTTGCGGCCCACGAGGAGGCCATCATCATGTCCATCCGGTTGCCGCGGCTCCTCCTCGGGCTCGCCATTGGCTCGACCCTCGCCATGGCGGGGGCCTGCCTGCAGGGGCTGTTCCGCAACCCCCTCGCCGATCCCGGGCTCATCGGGGTGGCCGGGGGCGGCGGGATCGGGGCCGTGGCCGCGTTTGTCCTCGGCGGCGCGGTCATCGGCACGCTACCGGTCCTCGAGGCATGGATCTTGCCGCTATTCGCCGCGACGGGGAGTATCGTGACGACGTTTCTCGTCTACCAACTAGCCAAGGTGCGCGGCGTCGTCTCGGTGCCGCACCTCCTCCTCACCGGCATCGCCGTCAACGCCATCGCCACCGCCCTCATCGGCAGCCTCATTTTTCTCGCTACCGACGACCAGTTGCGCCGCTTCGCCTTCTGGACGCTCGGCAGCCTCCAGCGCGCGGGCTGGAGGGAGTGCCTGCCGCTCCTCGCCGTTGCGGCCGTCGCCCTCGCGTGGCTCCCGCGCTACGGCCGCGCGCTCGACGCGCTCCTCCTCGGCGAGTCCGAGGCCTACCACCTCGGCATCGACCTCGACCGCGTCAAGCGCGCGCTCGTCCTCCTCTGCGCGACCGCCGTCGGCGCGGGTGTTGCCGTGGCGGGCATCATCGGCTTCATCGGACTCGTCGCCCCGCACCTTATCCGCCTCATCGCCGGGCCGGGGCACCGCGTCCTCCTCCCCGCCGCCGCCCTCCTCGGCGCCGCCCTCCTCGTCGGGGCCGACCTCGTCGCCCGCACCGCCCTCGCCCCCGCCGAGATTCCCATCGGCATCCTCACCGCGCTCGTCGGCGGCCCCTTCTTCCTATACCTCCTCCACCGCGACAAACAGCGCCTCGTGCCATGAGCCTGCGCAGTGACAGCATCTCCGTCATCCGCGGCGGCCGCGCCATCCTTGACGGCATCAGCGTGGAGCTGGAACCGGCGCGCCTCACCGCCGTCATGGGACCCAACGGCGCGGGCAAATCGTCCCTGCGGAAGATCCTGTCCGGCGAATGGCCCCCCGACAAAGGGACCGTCTACCTCGACAACACCCCCCTGCACTCCCTGCCCCCCGCCGTCCTTGCGCGGCGGCGCGCCGTCCTGCCGCAGGAGCCGCGCCTCGGTTTCCCCTTTTCCATCGAAGAAGTGGTGCGCATCGGCCGCTACCCGTGGCGCGGCCTCGCCACACCCGAAGAGGACGACACCGCCGTCGCCAACGCGCTGCGTGCCGTCGGCCTCGCCGCGCCGCCCGACGCCCTCTACACCCGCCTCTCCGGCGGCGAAAAACAACGCCTGCACCTCGCCCGAATCCTCGCCCAGCTCGACCGCCCCGCCGCCGCCGAATCGCTGCCGTGCTTCCTCTTTCTCGACGAGCCGACCAACAACCTCGACCTCGCCGGACGCCAAACCTGCCTCCGCCTCGCCCGCCGCCTCGCCGACAACGGCACCGCCGTCTTCGCCATCCTCCACGACCCCAATGACGCCGCCCGCTACGCCGACAACGTCTGGCTCCTCAAAGACGGCCGCCTCTTCGCCTCCGGCCCCGCCGCGTCCGTCCTCACCGCCCCCCGCCTCAGCGACCTATTCGGCGTGTCCATCGCCACCGCCCCCGCAAACGGCACAGCCACGGTCTTTTTCGCCCGGGAAGCACCGGACCCGCCGGAGACCGGGACACAATGGAGTGATTCAGGACGCCTTTAACAGGAAAACGGGTTAAGTCACTTATAACGGAATAACCGCGTGGATTCTACTCTGAATTCAAATGCCTGCCATGTGCAATGTTGCTTGATGTGTTGACATCGAGATTGCCTGATGCATGATGCTCCAGCATGCGGACCACAATCACATTGGAGCCCGATGTAGCGGAACGAATCCGGCAAGCGAGTCTCGCGGAAAACCGTTCACAGAAAGCGATCATCAATGAAGCGTTGCGGCGCGGGTTGGGTGACGGTGAAGCGCAGCCCGCGGTGCCTCCCTTCCGTATCCGCCCGATTCATTCGGCTTTCCGCAGTGGTATCGACTTGGGGAAAATGAATCAACTGGCGGACGAACTTGAGGCAGAGGCCCGTCTCGAAAAAGAAGTCCGTCTATGATCGTGCCGGACCTCAACCTCCTTATCTACGCATACAACACGGCCGCGCCCTTGCATCCTGCGGCTGCGCAATGGTGGGAATCCCGCCTCAACGGAAAGGAGCCGGTTGCGGTACCGTGGATCGTCGGAACCGGATTTATCCGCCTGATGACCCACCCGAGGGTTCTGGAAAACCCGATGACTGCGGGCCAGGCGATAGCGCGTGTGCGGGAATGGCGGGCTCGCCCGGTCGTCCTGACGATTGAACCCGGCCGGAAATTCGCGGACATCTTCTTCGGCTACCTCGAAAAACTGGGTTCCGCCGGCAACCTGACAACCGACGCATTCCTTGCAGCCCTCGCCGTTGAACATCAGGCGGAACTACACAGCAACGACGCCGACTTCCATCGCTTCGCGGGCCTGCGCTGGCGGAATCCCCTCGTGGATGATGAACACCACCGCTGATACCGCCCGTCTCCCCTGCCATGTTTGTCCGTCAAATTGGAAAGCCGGCGGGAATTCGGGGTCCCAAACCCCGGAATTTCCTGAGCGTGAGAAAAGGGATCGCAGTGCGTCGTTGCCACGCGCGGCGGGTTCGCCCACGTTGGGGAAATGACGATTCTGACGATCAGTGCGAGTCTGAGCAAGACGAGCCGCAGCCGCGTCTTGGCGCGGGCGGCGCACAAGATGGTGGAGAAGTCCGCCGCCGGAGCCCGCTGGCTGGACCTGCGGGAGCACGCGCTGCCCTTCTGCGACGCCGGGGCGGCTTACGGCGACGACGCCGTCGGCACGGTGAAGACCATGCTCGCCGAAGCCGACGGATTCATCGTGGCCACGCCGGTCTACAACTTTTCGGTCAACTCCGCCCTGAAGAACCTTCTCGAACTGACGGGCGACGCATGGGAGGACAAGGTGGCAGGCTTCCTCTGCGCCGCCGGCGGGGCGAGCAGCTACATGTCGATCATGGGATTCGCGAACAGCCTGATGCTCGATTTCCGCACCGTCATCGTGCCGCGTTTTGTCTACGCCAACGGATCTGACTTCGACAGGGAGCGTATCGTCAACCCGGAGATCGAACGGCGGACCGACGGCTTGGCGCGCGAGGTGGCGAGCCTTGCCGCCGCCGTGAAAACAATTCGCGCGGAAGCCAATGCGCTGTGAAACGGCGCGGAAATGACCCTTTCCGGCCCCGCCCCACCACTTCGTCTGAACATATCCGGCGTGCGGCCGGTCGTAGAAGAGGCAGCCCACGGAAAAACAGAGCATGACAGAACGCGCGGAGAATAATGCAGTGACGCGGCGCAACCGCCGGCTCTATGCCTTTTACGCGGTTATCTTGATTTCCACGCTGGCCCTCCTGTCCGGTCTCGGCTACCGCCAGCTCGTCCTTGGAGACGACTATAAGCTCGCGGAGGAGCGGCAGAACTACCGCCGCATCCTCACCCCCGGACCACGCGGCGACATCTTCGACCGCGAGGGACGCCTTCTTGTCGGCAACCGTCCGGTCTTCACCGCCGCTGTCTACCTCAACGAACTCCGCCGCGAATTCCGGCGGGAATACTTCGACATGGTGCGTGAAATGCGCGACCGCAGGCAAATGCCGGACCGGCAGTCGCTCAATGTGCAGGCCCGCGCACGGGTCGTGCAGCGCTACCTCGACGAGGTCAATGAGATCCTGGACCGCGCCGAGACGGTCGAGCCCCGCCACATTGAGCGCCATTTTTCGCAGAGCCTGCTCCTGCCTTTTCCGCTCGTCGTCGATATGAGCCCGCAGGAATACGCGCGCCTCGTCGAGCGCATTCCCGTCGAGTCGCCCCTTCAGGTCGTCACAGAGACGGCCCGCTACTATCCGCACAACCGCGCGGCGGCGCACGCCCTCGGGTATGTGAGCACGACACGGGAGTTCGCCGTCTCCGAGACCGCGGGCGATGGCCTGCTCACCTTCCGCCAGACGGCCTCGGTCGGGCGCGACGGGCTCGAACGGCATTTCGACGACCGGCTGCAGGGCAGCGTGGGCTTCGAGATTTGGTCGGTGGATCCGGGAGGATTCCAGCACGAGCGCGTCTTCCACGAGTTACCCGTGCGCGGCGCCAGCGTGACGACGAGTATCGACATCGACCTTCAGCGCGCGGCGGACGAGGGCCTCGGCGAACACGCGGGCGCGGTCGTGGCGATCGACATCCGCACGGGGGAAGTCCTCGCCATGACAAGCAAGCCCGATTTCGACCTCAATAACCTCTCGCCGCGGCTCACGCGCCAGGTCTTCGACGCCATCAGCGACGAGGGCGGATGGCTCAACCGCGCAGTGCAGGGGCTCTACCCGCCGGGCTCAACGTTCAAGCTCGTCACCGCACTGGCGGCGGCCCGCGCCGGGCACGTGGACGCGGACACGGTGATCCACTGCCCCGGATTTCACATCGTGGGCAACCGCACCTTCCGCTGCCACAACCGCGCCGGTCACGGTGACGAAGACCTCGTGGAGGCGATCCGCGACAGCTGCAACGTGTTTTTCTACGAGCGCGGTCTGCGCACCGGTATACGCCATATCGCCGCCGAAGCCCGCCGCTTCGGCCTTGACCACCCCACTGGCATCGAACTGCCCGGCGAAACCCGCCGCATGCTCATCCCGGACCCCGATTGGAAGGCACGCCGCTTCTATGGCGAATCGTGGTTTGAGGGTGACACGGCCAATGTTTCCATTGGTCAGGGCGATCTCCTCATCACCCCGATGGGCATGGCCGCGTTTGTGGCGTCGCTCGCCCGCGGCGAGACCCGCACCCGCCCCACCCTTGCGCGCATCGGTCCCGACGAGATCGTCGACCACGGCGGCGAACCCATCGGGATAGACCCCGGAGTTCACGAGAAAATCCTCGAAGGCATGCGCGAAGCCGGTCGGGCGGGGACGGCACGGCTCGCCGGTTCACCCACCATGCCCGTGGCGGGCAAAACCGGCACTGCGCAGGTGCGCAAGGACGGCCGCCCCACGACCCTCGCGTGGTTCGTCGGCTACGCACCGGCCAACAGCCCGCGTGTCGCCATCAGTGTCGTCATCGAAGGTGTGCCCGACACCGGCACAACCTACGGCGGCGGGGCCATGGCCGCACCGGTCGCGCGCCGCGTCTTCGAAGCCTACGTCAACAAACAATCGCTGCTCACGGTCGACGCGCGCTGAGCGGGCGAATTTGCTTGTCGCCCGCCGCCGCCGCGCCGAAAGTCCGGCTTTTCATGCTTTGCTTCCGCGGAGGGAGCAAAGCCTTTCATCCCCCCCCTTCCCCACGATCCATCATATGACGAGTCGCATATTCTTGCTTCTCGGCGCGCCATTTGTGTGCGCCCTTCCCCTTCACGCAGGCCCCTCGCCGGAAGAAGTCATCTTTGCCGGCGAGGCCTATGCCATGCAGCGCACCGCGCAGACGGCGGACCACATCTTCGAAGACCTGTGGGGCACCACCGGAGACCTGTTCCCCTTCGAAACCGTCGAAGGCGGCGTGTGGCGCTACCGGGGCTGGGGCGCATGGCCGTCGGGGTTCTACGCCGGCATTCTCTGGCACTATGCCGACACCACCGGCGACCCGGAGTGGGAGGACCGCGCACGGCAGTTCACCACCGCTCTCTCCGGTTGGACGACAAAGGCCGGCGACCACGACATCGGCTTCAATCTCATCACCTCTTTCGGACGCGCCTTCGACATCACCGGCATGGAAGCAGACAGCGCCGCGCTTGTTACGGGAGCCAACACCTTCTCAAACGAGCATTGGATCCCCGCGGTCGGTTCGCTGTGGTCCTTCAATTTCAACAACCAACGGACCCCGTGCCTGCAGGATCGTCCCGGACCGTGGGCCCCATCCGTGCGCGGCAAAACGTCATTATCGACACCTCCATGAACATCGAGCTGCTCTTCCTCGGCGCGCGGCTCGGCGGCGACACCGCGCTTTGGGAGCAGGGCCGCAGCCACATGCGCAACGTCGTGCGCGACATGGTGCGGGAAGACGGCGGTACCATCCAGGTTGTGGACTACTGGTTGAGCGACCAATACGCCAACGGCGAGCTGGTTGCCGCAGCGGGGGACATGCGCGGCGCATACGCATGGCAGGGCTACAGCAACGAAAGCACATGGTCCCGCGGACAGGGCTGGGCCATCCACGGACTCGCCTCCGCCTACCGCGAAACGGGCGACCCCGTAATCCTCGAAGGACTCCTGCGCACGGCGGAATACTACCTGCGGGAGACCCCGGAGGACGGCGTACCCTACTGGGACTACGATGCGCCGGACATTGACACGGCATTGTTCAACGGAACGGACTGGGCGGGACGGGACTACTTCGCCCGCGACTCCTCGGGCGCCCCCCAGACCGCGGGGGGGCGCCGCGGACAATTCCGCCAGGTCGCCCCCCCCGGGGGGCGGCC
>JAFIGH010000063.1 GCA_020831525.1 Opitutales bacterium | reverse complement strand
TTTTATCGCAAGAGCCTGTCCCCCAAGGCCTTGCGGCCTCTGGGACAGGCTCTAATTACGCGGCACCTCCGGCTAAATTCTGTCACACATTTAAAATACTTAACATCAAAATTTTATATCAAATATAAATTTATTGCCATTTATCTATCTTACAATTAAATTACTTGCGCAGATTCTTAATTCATGAATATAATTGTTGACAGCGGAGCGGGGAGATCTGGCGGGTAGCAGCTGGGCGTGCCGGCCCCCGATGGCACTCCGTTGAGCGGGGTGGGCACCCGGACCGGAATGCGTGGCTTTCGGCTCACAACCGGCAGCCGGCCGCGCTTTCGCGGTTGGGGCGTGCGACGAGGCCGGGGTAGGGCGCGCAGGAGAAGGGGCGGTCCGCCGCGCCGTCGGCGAGGAGGTGGCGGTCGAGGCACCCGAAAAAGGCGGCTTTGTCGCGCGTGCGCCGGATCTCATGGAGGAAGGCACCTTCCGGGTCGACGCCTTGGCCGATGAAGGCGAGGAATTTCTTCATGCGGTTGGTCTGGGCGGCCTCGGGACGCTCCGGGGTGTAGGTGGCATCCCAGAGGCGGTGGACGTAGGCATGCACGTCGGCGAGCGCCGGGGCAAAGGGCGTGCGCCCGGTGTTGTGTTCGCGGATCTGGCGGAAGATCCACGGGTTGCGGATGGCACCGCGCCCGACCATGACGCCCGCGCAGCCGGTGTCGCTGAGGACGCGGGCGGCGTCCGCGGCGGTGGCCACGTTGCCGTTAGCGAGGACGGGGCATGCGGCCGCCTCTCTCGCGCGTCGGATCCAGTCGTAGTGGACCTCGCTGCGGTACATCTCCTTGACGGTGCGTCCGTGCACGCTGAGGAGGTCGACGCGGTGGCGGTTGACGGATTCGAGGACGGCGTCGAAGTGGCGCGTATCCTCAAAGCCGATGCGCATCTTCACGGTGAAGAGGCCGTCGCAGGCTTCGCGCAGGGCGGCGAGGAGTTCATCGACCTTGCCGGGGTCGCGAAGGAGACCGCCGCCGACATTCTTTTTGTAGACCTTGGGGGCGGGGCAGCCCATGTTGAGGTCGATGCCGGCGACGGGGTGGGGATCGAAGAGGCGCACAGTGCGCACCATATGGGGGATGTCCTCGCCGATGAGCTGCGCGAAGACGGGCCGGCCCGTGCCGTGGCGCGTGACGGAGTCGAGAATACCCGGATCGAGCCGCGAGTGCGCGTGCACGCGCAGGAACTCGGTGAAGAAGTAGTCGGGCGCGCCGTAGGCGCCGATGACCCGCATGAAGGGCAGGTCGGTGACGTCCTGCATGGGCGCGAGCGCGGTGAGGGGCTGCCCGGCGACAGCGGGCGCGGGCAGGGCGCGGCCGGACGGTGTGGGCAGACCGGCGGGCGCGGCGGCGGTGGACGCGGAGACCATCGGTGCGGAGGACGGCGCAGGCGGAAACCGGTTCAGCGGCTCCAGTCGAGCATGCGCTGGATGGGCGCGAGGGCGGCCTCGCGGATCGCCTCGTCCATGCGGATTTCCGGGCTCATGGTGCGCAGGGCGTCGCGCGCCTTCTCAATGGTGTTGAGCTTCATGAACCGGCAGTCGTTGCAGGCGCAGTTTTCCGTGGGGCCGGCGACGAAAGTCTTGTCCGGCACCTCGCGGCGGAGGCGGTGGATCATGCCCGACTCGGTGACGACAATGATGGTGTCGGCGGGCGTGCTCTTGCAAAAGGCGACCATCTTTTCGGTGCTGCACACCTCGTCGGCGAGGTCGCGCACGGCTTCGGTGCATTCGGGGTGCGCCACGATGGGGGCCCCCGGGTAGTGCGCCCGCGCCTTCTCCAGGGCGCGCACAGTGAAGAGAACGTGGGCGTAGCAACTGCCCGGCCAGAGGCGCATGGGGCGGCCCGTCTGCTTGGCCACCCAAGCCCCGAGGTTTTGGTCGGGCACAAAAAGGATTTCACGGTCTTCCGGGATGCGTTCGACGATCTTCACCGCGTTGCCGCTTGTGCAGATGACGTCACTGAGCGCCTTCACGGCGGCGGAGCAGTTGATGTAGGCGACGACGTAGACCTCAGGATGGGCCTCTTTGTAGGCGCGCAGCTTGTCCGCCGGACACGAATCGGACAGCGAGCAGCCGGCCTCGAGGTCGGGGAGGAGGACCGTCTTGCCCGGATTGACGATTTTCGCCGTCTCCGCCATGAAATGCACGCCGCAGAAGAGGATCACGTCGCCTTCCGCCTCGGCGGCGGCGTAGGAGAGCCCGAGCGAGTCGCCGACAAAATCGGCCACGCGCTGGATGCTCTCCACTTGGTAGTTGTGCGCGAGGATGACAGCGTTGCGCTCCTTTTTGAGGCGGAGGATCTCCTCCTGCACGGCGGTCATCGGCTCCTCGCCCGCGCGCGGCGGGTAGACGAGGAGTTCAGGTTGCGCGGGGGTTATTGCGGTTGCTGTGGTCATTGAAAAAGAAGTGAAAGCGGAAAGGACCGATCCGCAAGACAGTGGGCATCAGTCACCTCACCGCACAATATTGAACTCGTCGAGCAGTTCGACGTAGGGCGGGAAGCCGCGCAGCGGTTTGAGGTCGGGGTCCTTCGTGAGCCATGCAAAGTCGGTGTAGCCCAGCTCGATGGCGCGGCGCAGGGTGTCGACGGCCTCCGTCTTGAAACCCTTGAGGGCCAGGCTGCACGCGAGGTTGTAGTGGTGCGTGGCATTCTGCGGGTCGAGTGAGACGAGGCGGCGGTCGAGGGCGAGCCCGTCCTCGATGCGCCCTTCCTTTGTGTAGAGCCCGGCGAGCATCTCCATCGCCTCGGGGAAGGTGTCGTCCCGCTTGAGGACGGATTCGAGGAAGTCGATCTCGAATCCGGGTTTATCTTTGCCGCGGCGGCTCACGGAGCGTCCTCCTCTTTGTCATCCGTTCCGCCGGACGCACCTTCGGCGGCCGGGCCGCGCGCGGGCCGACCCTGCACCTGCAGGCGCTGCGAGACCACCTCGAGACCGACTTTTTCGGCGATGGACTTGGCGTACCACTCCAGAAAGGGCGCGTCGATCTCGTAGATTTTGTCCGATTCGATGTCGACCACCTGCGCCCGGTCCACGCGCTTGCCCCGGCTCGCGACGTAAAATTTGTAGTCCAGCCCGACGTCCAGCTCGCGCACAAGGGCGCTCTCGGTGAGGATCGGGAGGGTGCGGTAGACGGTCGCGCGCGAAACGGACGGGTCGAGCTTGCGCGCCTCCGCGAGGAGGCCTTCCGCCGTGAAGTGCTCGCGCTGGTTGTAGGCCGCTTCGAAGATCGCGATGCGTTGTCCGGTCACGCGCAAACCCTTCCTCCCGAGGAAGGAAAGGAAGGTCTCGCGGGCGGTTTGAAGGCCCTGCGGTTGCGTCTCGGCTGGCGGCGGCATGGGGATGGTAGGCGGGCGCGGAAGCATCCCGCCGCGCCCGGAATTCGTTTATTGAGACAGGTGTTACAATACGCCGGAAAATAAGCGCAAGCCTTATTGGACCGCCCGGTGTTTTTCCTTCGTGACCGCGGTCCAAACCAGCTCCTTCAGCTCATTGAGCATCGGCAGCGCATCCGGTTCCCGCCAGTCGCCGACAAACCCGAACCGCCGCGCTGTGTAGGTGAGCATCGCCATGGTCACTGGCAGGCGGAGGCGGCCGCGCTTCATGCCGTAATCCATCTCCAGCGCCTTGCGCCTGTTTGCGTCCAGATCCGGTGCCGGTTCGATCTCCATCACGACCGTTTTGGTCCATTCCCGGTCCACCGTGTCCGCCACCGGGCACGGGGCAGGGGAGCGCACGCCCTTCATCCGGCCCACGACAAAGTCGCGGAACTCCCCGCGCCCGTGGCAGTACGCCCGCACGTGCCAGCGCAGCCCGTCGTGCCCGAATGTCCGCGGGCTTATCCGCCGCCACGCCGCTTTGCCAGAGCTGATCGAAAAATACCGCACTTCCACCGACTCCCGCCGGTGTGCTGCCAGCGCCAGCGCCCGCAAGTGCTCCGTCGAGGCCACGCGCGGCGGGCGCTCCGCCCGCGCCACGAAGTCCACCGCACCTTCCGGCCATGCCGCCGTCTGCGTTGCTTCCATGTCCCGCCCGAAATCCGGCTCCACCAGCACGGGCGCCATCCCCGCCGCCGCCTCGTAGCGCTTGCTCCGCACATTGTAGGCGCAGTTGCCCGGCGCGAGCGTCGTGTACGTCACGAGATCGTTCGTCGCCTGAGGCGCCGAAATCCTGAAATGCTTCATCAGATCCCGCCGGTTGATGTACCCCCGCCAAAACAACAGCCGCTCCACGAAACACAGCCGCGCCCGCTCACTCCACGATGGCTCTCCTGAACTCATAGAAAATGTGAATATGTGAATAACTTTGCGCCGCGCAAGCTCCGGGTCGACCGAATAAAAAATAAGAGGGCATGAAAAACCATTCGTAATTCCGTTGACACCCCCGCCGCTCCGCCCGATCCTCGCCCGCATGCCTGTCACCGTATCCAAAGGCAAAATTCGCCGAAAAGGCTGTCTCTTTCAGGGATCCGCGCGCAGTATTGCCGCTGGCTGGCATCTCAGTCCACCCGAGTGCCGGAAGCCGATGCCCTACGCGCACCAATCCATGGGAAACCATTGGGACCATCCGATGAAAATGCCGGACAAGAATGTCCGCGCGCTGTTGACCCCAGTTCGCGGAATCAAGCGCGGCTACCGTCCGTCGCGCCGCCGACCCATGCAAGGTCGCTTTCGAGGTCGGCCATGGAGTAACTCCGCTCAATGCCGGAAGCTTTCAATGCCTCTTCGAAGGTACCGCGAGAAATGCCGGCGATCTCCGCGGCGCTCCCGGCTGAAACCTTCCGCGAAGCGTAGAGGTGCAGGGCCAGTTCCAGTTGTAGGCGGTCACGCACCGAATCCGGCTTGCTTCCCCACTCAGCCAAAAGGTTGTCCGGTACTTCCAGTTCAATTTTCACGTTCGAAAACTTGCCTCAAACGGGCCGCATTTGCAAGGCTTCAATGGGGCCGCGCCCGGAAGAGCGCGGAAGTTTCCGGAGGACGGCCTCCGATCAATTTACTGAATCATCTTCAATGGGGCGGATATACCGAAGTATTCCGAAAAACCCGCACATGCAGCTTATTTTTCATTCATCGCGTCAAGAAATCGTTTCACCAAATCATCTCCGAAGTGAATGCCATTCGCCCTCATTCCGACCACCAGCGGCCCCACTTGATCAATCCTGCGGAGCCCCTTGGCCTTTGCAAGTATGCCGAGCGATCCAATCACTTCAACAACCCCGGCTTGCTTTGCCGCCTTTCGTGCCGGCGCTTCGTCGATCAGGGCGGGTATTTGGCGATGGAGAGCCCATGCGAGCACTTCCCGCTCCCCAGCCCCAAGGTGTGCGAACGCGGGTGCAACCGGACAATGCATGGCTTCCACGATGCGGAACCGGCCCTCGCGGATTGCCGATTGGGCCGCGACAGCCGCAGCCCACCCCTGTCCATCGGTGACGATTTCGCGGTATACTGCCGGGACAATGTGGATTTCCGGAAAAACGGAAAAAATCAGGTCTATTCGGCCAGTTCCGGAAAATGCCGCAAGCACGGAAGTGTCCATGACCGCTTCTTTCATCAATCATCAACCTGTATAAACGGCAACGCGTGTCAACAGGAAACCATCCTCCTTACCTCCGATCAATTTTATTAATCAAAAAGCTTGAACTTCTCCATCACAAAATACATCCATCCATAAGCAACAATCCGATACTACATCCGCCATGAAAACCATCGATCTGAAAACACTCCAATCCGCCGTAGCGGGCTCCGCCGCTGCGTTCCGCGCCCGCACGCGGCTTCAACCCGCCGGAGGCGAAGGCGACAAGGCCTTCCCGCCCACCTATGCGGGAGCGGTCTATGCCACCGAAGAACGTCGCGTGAAACAAACGGACGGCTCCTACGCCACCATCCCGTGCGTCCTCATGGACTCCGTCCAATCACAGGCCAATCGCCTCGAAGAAGCACTTCAACTGGCGATTGACGCGGGACGCTTCGACGATTGCCCGCTTCCACTCATCGAAGTCGATTTCTCGGGACTTGAACTCCTCGACGAAATTGGCCGGATCACGAGTTTGCAGGCCCCCCACCGCGCGGCGGATGCCATCCTGCGCGACAGTCTCCTGGACGGCACTCCCTTCCGCAAATCCGACATCGGTAAAAAGCTCGACTACGCCAGCCTCAACAACGCCACCCCTCTCTACGAAATCTGCCCGACGGCCCTGATCTTCGGAATCTGGGATTCCACCGGTCCCAAGGGCGGCCTGGGCGCAAAGTTCCAGCGGGCGCTGGTTTCGGAGATTGTGGGCATCAACGCACAGACGGGTGCCAAAACCAGCAGCCGTATCGACCCATTACAAATTCGTGCCGCCGCCAAGGTCATGAAATCGAAAGATGGATATACATTGGCGAAAAACGACTCCGCGAAGGGCGCGGTGTCGCCCTCGGAAGTCAATCATGGCAATATTCCTCCGGATGTGGATCAAAAGACAGGCGGTGTCACCCTCCACTACGCCGAGCAGACCACTGTCCTTTCCCTCCCTGCTTTACGCCGTCTGCGTTTCCCCATCAATGGTGGCGTTCCCACTCCCGAATCCGATGCCGCCGGTCGGACCGTTCTTGCTGCCCTCGCCCTGACCGCTTCGGCTCTCGCCGCCGAAAATGGCTACGATCTGCGTTCCCGCTGCCTTCTCTGGCCGGAAGACGAACTGCAATGGGAGCTTCTCGAAAAGCCGGGCGCGAAACCCTCCGTTTTGACCCTTGATGCCGAATCCGCCATCCGGACGCTGAAAGAGGCCGTCGCCGCTGCTGTAAAGGCCGGCCTCACCTGGCGCAAAGAGCCCCTCAAACTCACACCCGCCCCCCAACTGGTCGAGCTTCTCCAGCGAAGTCAGGAAATCGCCGCCGCCGAAGCCACCGAGGAAGACGGAGCCTGATCCATGCTCACCCTCGGCATCGAATATCTCACCGGTTACGCGGTCGCCACATCCACGGGCGACCGCGCGGTGGCGGAGTGGCCGCCCCATCCCGGGCGCGTCTTCATGGCCATGGCGGCGGCTTATTTCGAATCCCGGCCAGAGCCCTCGGAAACGGAGGCCATTCAGTCATGGCAAGAGGAGGAAGAGGCGTTGCGATGGCTAGAAGGGCTCAATGCGCCTTCGATCTTCGGCTCGGAGACCATCGACCGCCGCGATGTCGTGGACGTGTTTGTTCCACCCAACGACATGGGGCTGGGCAAACGGACGATCATTCCCGCCTACCGCACGAACCGCCAGCCCCGCAATTTTCCGAGAGTCCGCCCTAATGAAGACACCCTCTTCCTTCACTGGCCTGAGGCCGAACCGACCGACACCCAACGCGCTGCTTTGGAGCGGATCTGCGCGAAAGTCATCCGCATCGGACATTCCTCCTCTTTGGTCCGCATGTGGGTGAGCGAAAACTCCCCGGACGAACCATCGGGCTGGATGCCCGCTCCGGAAGAAAGCGCGACCAGATCCTTGGAACGCTTCCGCATGGCCGGACCCGGCTGCCTCGACTACCTCCGCGAACAATACAACGGCGAAGCAGTGGAGCGGTTTTATGATTTTTACACCCGAATCGAATCAGTCAAGGGTAAGGTGCAGAGGGCATTAAAGGATGAGTTCGAAGTTGAATTCGGACTTAAATTTACTAAAAACCTGACCGCACCCGCCTCCCGCCGCCCCGTCCTCAGCATGACCCAACCCTACCAGCGCATCTCCCAAGACCCGGACGAAGGATCACCGGTTTCCACCGTATTCGACGACACCCTCCTCATTCTCGACAAACGGGAAGGCCCCAACCTCGGACTCGAATCCACCTGGAAACTGCTCACCGCGCTGCGCGGTGCCATCGAGAAACACACCGCCCCGACTCCGGAATGGGTGAACGGCCACCAAGCCGGCGGCAAACCTTCCGAACACCCGCACCTCGCCCTCGTTCCGCTCGGCTTCGTCGGCAATGAACATGCCGACGGACACCTTCTCGGCGTGGCCATTGCGTTTCCCAGAGCCGTCTCCCAACAAGACCGGGGAAAGCTCGTCGGGAAACTCCTCTACGATGCCAAAGGCCTCCCGCAGGAACTCAAGCTGACCCTCGGCAAACTGGGCGTCTGGACCATGGGTGAAGAGCTTCGTCCCTCCCCGCCGAAAGCGCTACGCTCCGTCACCTGGACCGGCCCCGCGGAAGTCTGGGCGAGCGTCTCCCCCGTGGTGCTCGACCGCCACCCGAAAACCGATCCGCGCAAAGACCGCGGCGGTTACCTCGCCGAGGTGGCGGCCATCATCACTGAAAGCTGCCGCCGCATCGGCCTGCCCGACCCGGTTGAAATCGACATCGACAAAACCTCATGGCACCGCGGTGCCCCCCGCGCCAAGCCCGGCCCCGACGGCTTTCCCCTCATGCCCGCCCGCCCCGGCGGCCCCAACCGCCGCCAAGTCCACGTCTGGCTGCGCTTCGAGCACCCCGTCCTCGGCCCGGTCCTCCTCGGTGCCGGCCGCTACCGTGGGTATGGCTTGTGCAAGCCGTGGAGCAAAGGAATCCCCGAGTGAAACTATTCATCTGTACCGATCACCGCTGACTCACTTTCGTTCGCCAACGCTATCAACGAAGCTTCACAATGAACACTCACATGGATCGCCGGTTGCATCACGAAAGCGTCCAGCGCGCTCTCGATCTGGGTCGTAGCGCCGATCCTGAAGCACTGGAAGAAATGATCGGCCTGCTTCGCACTCAATCCGCCGAAGTCAGGCGACTCGCCGCCTCCGGTATTGGTAAACTGGCCGGATTCGGAGCGGACCCACAGTCCGCAGTGCGGGCCCTCGCCCCCATTGCCCTGCGCGACCCTCACCCGCAGGCCCGCCAATATGCCCTCAAAGCACTGAAGGCGTATGGTGCGACCGGGAAATCCCACCTCAACGACCTCGACGATCTCGCTTCCAACGACCAGGTAAAAGACTACGTCCGCCGGGCCGCCCACTCCGCCGCCGAAGCGATTCGTGAGGCCATCCGTCTTGAGCGGGAAAACGCCCGTCACAAATGTATTCGCTGTGGCCGCGAGACCTCGGCGGAAGAGCACACAAAAAGCCAGCAAGCATTCCAGCGCACATACTGCGATCCGTGCTTCGACGAGATCTTCCTCGCACGACGCAATTTTGAAACCAAAGTCGAACTCAACAAGCAAATCACAGCCAAAGCGGGAACACTAGTGCAATCCGACGGCGAACGAAAGATCGCGGATTGGCTCAGTTCCCACAACATCGCCTACCGCTACGACGAACGCTACCGCATCCTCAATGGCCACGCCATCCGTCCCGACTTCTACCTGCCTGAACTCGACGTTTATATCGAATACTGGGGTATGGATACAGCCGACTACAAGATCGGCATGCTGAAAAAGCAGCAGCTTTATCAGCAGGAGGGCAAACGCCTCATCTCCATACATCCTCCGGAAAAACCCCGCCTCGACACCATCCTACGCCAAAAGCTCGCCCTTTTTGGCTACAACCTTCCACCCGCTCCCGGCTCCGGCGTCGGCTTCGGCGAGCGATAGCGAGTCAGCCTTTCGCCCATGCTTCCCAATTTCCCAACCTTCCCTGAATTCTTCGCCGAACTTAATGACGGCCACACTCCCTTCCCCTGGCAGAGCGAGCTCGCCGAGCGTGCGGTTGCCGGGGACTGGCCTGATTGCATCACCGCGCCAACCGGCAGCGGCAAGACCGCCTGCCTCGAAGTGGCGGTCTATGCGCTTGCCTCCCAGGCCCATTTGCCGCCCGCCGAGCGCAATGCCGCGCGGCGCATTTTCTTCATCGTCAACCGGCGGGTGATCGTTGACGAAGCCTTCGACCGCGCACAGCGGATG
Source organism: Opitutales bacterium (assembly GCA_020831525.1). Taxonomy (GTDB): domain Bacteria; phylum Verrucomicrobiota; class Verrucomicrobiia; order Opitutales; family Oceanipulchritudinaceae; genus SLLG01. The sequence goes on along the minus strand of JAFIGH010000063.1, from coordinate 21,000 downwards.
ACGCTCGCCCTCGCCGATCCCGGCTCCGACCGGCCCGCCTGCGCCGCTGTCGCCGAGGCCCTGCGCTCGCTCAATCCTTCCCCTTTTCCCCATCCGCCGCTTGATTGCGTTCAGCTCCGCGGAGCGATCTTCCGCGACCAGCGCTGGACCCGTTCTCTCCTCCAGCCAACCCTCGTCGCCACCACCATCGATCAGATCGGTTCGAGGATGCTCTTTCGAGGATACGGTGTCACCCCCAACGCCCGCCCCATCCATGCCGCCTTGGTCGCGACGGATGCCCTGTGGATTCTCGACGAAGCGCACATTAGCCGCCCCTTCGCCGAAACCGCGGCCGCTCTCCAGCGCTTTCGCGAACACCATATCGCTCAAAACCCGCCCTCCATTCAGCCACCACCGCTGCGCTGGGTGCAGATGACCGCCACGCCTCCCAAGGGCGCCACCAACATGATTGCCCTCACCGATGCCGACCGCGAACACCCGGTGCTGAGCAAACGCCTGAACGCCTCCAAGCCGGTTCGATTGAAAGACTCTCCGGCGAAAACCAAGTCCAAGGAGCAGGAAACCCTTGCCGCCGATCTCATGGATCAAGCGGCCACCATCATTGCCGAAACCGCACCACGCTCTCTCGCCATCATGGTCAATCGCGTGGCCACCGCCCGTCGGGTCGCCGAACTCGTTGCAAAGGAATCCCGATCCAAAAAGGCCCGCTTTCAAGCGAACACATCTCTCCTGATCGGGCGGATGCGCCCTATCGACCGCGACGCCGAAACCCAGCGCATCCAGGCCGCCCTCAAGACCGCCGCCCGCCGCGATCTAATTCCCGAAGGCGAAGCACCGCCCCCGGTGGAAATCGTTGTGGCCACCCAGTGTCTTGAGGTCGGCGCCGACCTCGACTTCGACGCCCTCGTCACGGAATGCGCCAGCCTCGACGCCCTGCGCCAACGCTTTGGACGCCTCAACCGCACTGGACGCGATATCCCGGCCTGCGGGTGCATCGTCATGCCGGGACACCTGATTGAGACCGACCGCAAGAAACTGGACAAACTCGCCGCCGACGGCCAACCGCTCGATCCCATCTACGGAAACGCCCTTTCGGAAACCTGGAACTGGCTCCAATCCATTGCCTCCGGAAACTCGGTCGATTTCGGTATCACCCACATGGGGACTCTGGTTGAAAACCTCCGCGCAAAAGACGAAGATGAACTCAACCGCCTCCAAGCCCCGACATCTTCCGCACCCGTCCTCTTCCCCGCCTACCTCGACGCCTGGGCGCAAACCAACCCCGCCCCTTGGCCTGATCCCGATCCCGCTCTCTTTCTCCACGGCAAACAGACCGCCCGCCCGGATGTTCTCGTTCTCTGGCGGGCCGACCTTCCGGAGAATGCCGATTTTGATGCCGCCATTCAGAACCTCAGCCTTTGCCCGCCCTCGCAAGTCGAAGCCCTCCCCGTCCCCCTGCACGTTTTCCAGAACTGGTTTTTCCAGGCGAATGCAAAAGCCGTCGCTCTCGCCGACACCGGTGATGTGCTCGACGCCGCCGCTTCCGTCGACGCACCGGCAGGCCGAAACGACACAAAGGACCCAATCGGCACCGCGCTCCTGTGGAGAGGAGCCTCCGAAAGCAAAGAGATCAAACAATCGGGAGATCTTTACCCCGGTGCCACCATCGTCCTGCCCCTCACCCTTGGCGGCTGGAGCGAACTCGGACACATCCCCAACGCCTCGCCCGATCCGGCGACCCTTGAAGAAAAGGATGATCCGCTTTCATTGGCCCAGCTGCTTTATCCCGAGGAGGAAGGGAGAGTTTCTCCCGACCGTGCGGAAGAGGCCTTCCGCATCACCCGCGACCGGGCCTTGCTCCGCCTCCGCGCCGAGCTTTACCCCGGCGTAAGCGGCGGTGAAGCCTGGCAAGGAATTCTCGCCTATGCCGGTGATCCGGACGCAAGCCTGAACCAGAACGAATTGCGAAACCTCCTCAAAGAAGCCTCGCAGGACGAAGCTCTCTCACAGCCTTTGAGGGAGTCCCTGCTTTCACTGCACAAACTCGGTTTCACCGAAGCGCGCTATACCGACGAACGCGGCATCGTCCTCACCACCCGCCGCCGCCTCCGTGATCGCCTCCGCCAGAATCAAGTTATCACCCAAGCCGAAGACGAAGCCGACGAATGGAGCCGCGCCACCGCCACCGGCCCGGTGACCTTGCGCGCCCACACCGATCACGTCAGGGATCTCGTCGTCGGCACTGCCCGGGCTCTCGGTTTGAGCGAAGACATCCGGATTTGCCTCGCCGCCGCCGCCGAACTGCACGACTGGGGCAAACTCGATCCGCGCTTTCAGGCCTTGCTCCTCGGCGGCAATCCGCACGCCGCCTACGCCCTTTCCGAGCCCCTGGCCAAATCCGACCGCCTTTCCGCCAACTACCGCGAACGGAAACTCGCACACCGGCGCTCCGCACTGCCCAAAGGCTTCCGACACGAATTCAGTTCGCTCCGACTCGCCACCCACCCGGACGCGGCGGAGCTTCTGCCCAATGCCGCAGCCCTCAGCAATCTCACGCTCCACCTCATCGCCGCCCACCACGGACACGCCCGACCCTTCGCCCCGGTCATCGACGATTCCGATCCGCCAACGCTCAGCACCCACAGCCTGCCCGGCGCACCCGCCCTCTCCATTTCCGGAAGCGACCGCACAAACAACCTCGCCCACCGCCTCGACTCGGGCATCCCCGACCGATTTTGGAGATTACTTCGCCAACACGGTCCATGGGGCCTCGCCTTCCTCGAAACCATCCTGCGCCTCGCCGACCAGCAGGCCAGCGAAGCCGAGGCCGAAGGCTGGTATGCCGACGACACCGCCAACCTCGAAACCAACGCCGCATCATGAACGACCTCCACCCGCTTCCCCTTCCCGGCCTCGACGGCGCCAATCCCCTCGGCTTTCTTGCCGCCCTCGGCACCTGGCGCATCGCCGACCAGATTCAGCCCGGCACCAAGCTCCACTGGAAACCCCACGCCGGACACTGGGCGCCGGTGCTTTCCTTTCCCCAGCCCCTGGAACGCGACCCCTTTGTTGCGCAACTCCACACGGAGCTGGCAAGAATGCGCAAACACCGGGTCTTCACCTTCTCACAAAACCTCAAACTCAAACCCGCCGAATTCGAAAGGGAAGCCACGGCGGCGATGGAACGTTGGTTTGGAAAGGATGATCAGGTTTCCGCCGCGTTTTTTGCGGCCTTTGGCTCTCCTGTGGCCATCAACGAACAAGGCGACATTGAGGACACCGCCTTCCGCACAATGAGCGGAGCCGGGCACCAACACTTTCTCAAGACCATGAATGACCTCGCGGGCATCACCACCGAGGAGCAACTCCAAAACACTTTGTTTGAGACTTGGACCTATCCCGATGAAAAAATCGGCCTTCGCTGGGATCCCGCCGAAGACAAACGCTACGCGCTGGCATGGAAAAATCCCAGTCAAGACCCCACCCGCACCCAGCGCGGTGCCAACCGCCTCGCCATCGAAGCCCTTCCTCTGCTGCCGACTTTTCCGGTCGGAACTCACCTTGAAACCACCGGCTTCACCGGCCACCGCAGCAACGACACCTTCTGGAGCTGGCCTGTCTGGACGTCCCCCATCACCCTCGACACCGGGCGTTCTCTCTTCGCCCTGCGAGACATCCAGCCCGATTCACCCAATCCCGCCGGACTCCGCGCCCGCGGCATCGCCGCCGTCTTCCGCAGCCAGCGCATCACCACCGGCAAATTCCGCAACTTCACCCCCGCCGTGCAAGTGAACTGAAACCCAACCACCCAACCACTCAACCACTAAACCACTCCAACCAATTTCCATGTCCGACACACCTGAAATCATTTACGCCGATCAGCTGGAAGTGCTGTCCGATGTCCTCGCGGGATTGGAACGGCCGGGCGATTACTTCGCCACCGGGACCCTGGAGTGCGCGCCGCCGCTGATGGAAGTGGAGGGGGTGGGGGTGATTTCTTTTCCCGTCCCGCCGGAACAGGCCCGTAACCTCGCCGCCGCCGCGAAAACCGCTCCCTACGGGCGGGGCGATCAGACCTTGGTCGATGAATCCGTCCGCAAGGTGCGCCAGATCGGGCCGGAGAGCGTTTGCCTCTCCGGCAAAAGGTGGGACGAAACGCTTCACGCGATCATCCGGACGACAACGACCGGGCTCGGTCGGCCGGAAGGCAGCCTTGCGGCGGAACTCTACAAGCTCTTCGTCTATGAAGAAGGCGGCTTTTTCCTCGCCCACCGCGACACGGAGAAAGCTCCCGGCATGCTTGGCACGCTCATCATTGTTCTCCCTTCGGCGCATGAGGGCGGCGAGCTGATTGTGCGCCATGACGGACGGGAAACGACTCTCGACCTGCGCAACCTTGATCCGGGTGAACTGCGCTACTCGGCCTTTTACGCGGATTGCGAACACGAGGTCCGCCCCGTGACGGAGGGCCACCGGGTTTGCCTCGTTTACAATCTGGTGATGACGGAGGCAACGGGCACGGCCCCCGCGACGGTTCCCGACTCCCGCCCGCATGCCGATGCCGCCGCCCATGCTTTGCGCATCTGGTCCCGCCGCACCGACCGGGGGACGAAGCTGGTCTACCTGCTGGAGCACCGTTACACCGAAGCCGCGCTTTCCTTTGCCGCGCTCAAGGGTCCCGACGCCGTTCGCGCGGAGGTTCTTCGCGAGGCCGCCCGCGAGGCCGGCTGCGCCCTCCACCTCGCCATGGTGCACATCGAAGAATCGGGCTGGGCGGAATACAACGGCACTTACCACGGCTACGGCCGCAGGCGGCACTGGGACGATGAGGACGATGACGATGACGCGGACGATTTTGAGATTGGCGAGGTGTGCGACGGGTCGCGCTACATCGATCAATGGCGGGATACCGGGGACGAGCCTGTCCTCTACGGGCGCATTCCGCTGGGGGACGGCGAAGTGTTTCCGGCGGGTGCCCTCGACGATGAAGACCCGGATGAGACCCATTTCTCCGAAGCCACGGGCAACGAAGGCGCATCCTTCGAGCGCACCTACCTGCGGGCCGCTCTTGTCCTCTGGCCCAATGACGGTGCCGACGAGGTGCTCGCTTCAGCCGGGTTGGAAGCTGCCTTGGTCCGCATCGGGCAACGGGTCGAAGAAGCCCTCGCCGACGATCCAACCGGAACCGCCGCCGCCAGCGTGCGCAAGCTCATGAAGATTGTGGCGCCGATGTGGCCCGAGCATGCATACTCGCTCCCGGAGAACGCGCCCGAGCGCCTCATCTCCGCCCTAGTCCGCTTCGGCGACGCAAAATTGCTGCGGGAGCGCATGTTCCCCCTGCTGCAAATGCACCTGCCCATGGACTATGCGCCGTTGATCGACTGGGCGCGATTGGCCGGGCCGAGAGGCTTTCGCAAAATTGCCGAAGAGGTGCTCTCCCCGAAGGCAAAAACCACCGCTGTGCCCTGCCTCCTGCTCTGGACCGGTTGCGCCGAAGCGTGGCGCGACGCCCCGTCGGCCAAACCGGTCCTCAAAGCCCTCTTTGATCCGCTCCTCACCAAACTCGGCCGCACCGAGTACCGTGATGCCGACGACGGGGGCAACGATCCCTACGCCTATCGCCGCGCCCGGAAGAAGATCCCCGTGCCCTGCCCGCCGGATTTGTGCATCCGTTTTCTGCGCGCCCTCGATGGCTGGAGCGCAGACGTCCGCACCGCCGCCCTCGAGGCCATACGCACCCACACGGTCTCCTTTTCGCCCTTGGAGACCCTTCTCCCCGCATTCGAGTCGGCACCAGAGGGAGACGCGTTTCCCGCATGGGCCGCCGGGTCTTTGTGGCGGCACACGGTCGAACACCTCCTCGAACGCGCCGCCGAGCCGCCCCCGCCCCCCGCCGACTGGGCACAGCCCCTCACCGAGGCGCAGCGCACCAAGCTTCCCGCCGAACTCCGCGCCTTCGCCCTCGATCCCAACACCAAGGTTCTGCGCCTGCGTCTCCGCAAGGAGTTGCGCCAAAAAGTCCATGACGTCATCGACCGCCTCGGCGTCGACATGACCCACGTGACCGAGCGCAAGGGCAGCCCCTACACCCTCGTCTGCACGAAGACCCTCGGCCACTACAAGCGCGCCGTCGAGCGCTATGCCACCGACTACGACGGCCTCCGCCGCCTCGCCGCCCTGCCCGAGGCCAATGCCGCCGGGCAGGCCGATCCGGCCGACCGCCTCGCCAAGGCCCTTGAAGCGGGCAAAACTTGGAAACCCGCGCGCGGCGACCCGCGAACGATATGAAAGCGAATTCGTCTCACCTTTCGCTTTAAACAGACGCACACACAACGTACATTCTCATGAAGAAAGCCAGTTTCGACGCCATCTGCAAAGCGCTTCAGGAGGCGCGTGTTCCATTTTTGGTTGTTGGGGGAATCGCGGTCATTCATCACGGCTATGGTCGTTTAACACGGGACGTGGATCTGGTCATTCGTTTGGAGCGAGAGGTGGTTCAGCGGGCTTTCGCGGCGCTGGAATCGATCGGATATCGACCTTCGGCACCGGTCAGCGCCGACGAGTTTGCGGACCCCGAATGCCGGGAAAGATGGAAGCGGGAGAAGGGGATGAAAGTTCTCAAGTTCTGGAGCGACCAGCATCGAGAAACGCCTGTCGACGTGTTTGTCGAAGAGCCGTTTGATTTTCAAAAGTCCATTGAGGAAGCCGATACGCAGGAAACGAGTCCGGGCGTCGAAGTCCGCATAGTATCCCTCGAAACGCTCCTCGCCATGAAGGCCGAAGCCGGTCGGCCTCAGGATCTTGCGGATATTGATGAACTCAACCTCCTCCACGGAAAGTCGAGCAGCTATGACCTCGAAGGATAAAGCCGATTCCGCGTGGGAAGAAACTACATGGAAGGGCCACCGGCTCGCCCAGCACCGCGCATTCCTCCGGCTCTCCTTTGCGGACAAGCTCAAGACGATCGAAGAAATGGGGGAATTTGCCGCCGAGATTATCCGCCGCAAACGGGAGCGGGGCGAGCCCTACATCGACCCCGAAACCGGTGAGCTTGTGCGCGGCGCTCAAACCCAACGGGTCGGGGAAGATCCCAAACCGTATCCAGCTTCCAAGGAAGGCCATCCGCCCGCCAGTCCGTGAGGTTGACGTGACCTCTCCCGACAGGCGAACTCGCACCCGTCCATGCCACTCGATCACCAGACTCTCGAAGCCCTCCGCCAGCACCACCCCGCATGGCGTTTGTTGCGCTCGGATTATGCGGCCCTGGTCGGTGGTTTCCTTGATCGTGCGTTCATTGCGCCCAACCGCCGGGTGATCCCGCAGGCGGAACTGGCGGAGGCGCTGGAGGACGATTTGTATGCCTTGCGGGAAAGGTTGGGAGCGGAGGCGTTCCCGAAAACCGCCCTTGATTACCTCAACGACTGGGCGAGCCCGGAAAAGGCGTGGCTGCGCAAGTTCTACGTGGCCGGGACCGATGAGCCGCAGTTTGACCTGACGCCGGCGACGGAAAAGGCGATTGCATGGCTGGGCTCGCTCACCGAGCGGGGTTTTGTCGGCACGGAGTCCCGCTTGATGACGCTTTTCGCCCTCTTGCGGGAGATGAGCGAGGGCACGGAAACCGACCCGGAAGTGCGGGTGGCGGAGTTGCAGAGACGGCGCGCCCGGATCGACGCCGAGATCGAGCGCATCCTTGCGGGCGACCTGCCCCTGCTCGACGACACCGCGCTGAAGGACCGCTTCCAGCAATTCAACCAGATCGCGCGGGAGTTGCTCGGGGATTTCCGGCAGGTGGAGCAGAACTTCCGCACGCTGGACCGCCGCGTCCGCGAGCAGATTGCGCGTTGGGAGGGGAGCAAGGGGGCCTTGCTCCAGGAGATCATGAGCGAGCGGGATGCCATCGCCGACTCGGATCAGGGGAAGAGCTTCCGGGCCTTTTGGGACTTTCTCATGTCGCCGACGCGCCAGGAGGAACTGACGGATCACCTTGAGCGGCTCTTGCAACTTCCGCCTATCCGGGAGTTGGCGCCGGACCCGCGCACGCGGCGGTTGCACTACGATTGGCTCGAAGCGGGCGAGCACACGCAGCGCACCGTGGCGGAGTTGAGCGCCCAGTTGCGGCGCTTCCTCGATGATCAGGCCTGGCTGGAGAACCGGCGCATCATGGAAATCCTCCGCGCCGTCGAGGCCCGCGCGCTGGAGGTGCGGGAATCGCCGCCTGAAGGTGCGTTCTTCGCCGTGCCCGAGAGTTCCGCAAGCCTCGACCTGCCCATGGAGCGCCCGTTGTTCAAGCCGGGCCTGCGGCCGGTCATCGACTCCGAAGGCCTGGACGCGGCCGATGGTACGGTGATCGATCCCAGCCTCTTGTTTCAGCAGTTCGTGGTCGATAAGGCTGTTCTGCGCCAAAACATTCGCCGCGCCTTGCAGGACCGCTCCCAAGTGTCATTGAGGGAGTTGTTGGACACGCATCCGCTGGAAAAGGGGCTGGCCGAACTCGTCACTTACTTCCAGATGGCCGCGGACGAACTCCCCGCCCATGTCGATGAGGCGCAAACCGAGACCATCGAATGGTGGACCGATGGGGCCGACCATTCCTCCCGGCTGAAGCGGGTCCGCCTGCCGTTGGTCGTCTTTGTGAGGGAACCCCATGATTGAGCCGGAAATTCCAAACGCTCCCGAAAACCCGGAACTGTCTCCGGTCGTGATCAACCTGCTCAAGGGCGTCCTCTATCTGGAAGCCGACCCGAAGCTCTGGGCGTCCCTTCTGCGGCTGCAAGCCCGCGTGCGCGAGTACGTGCAGGTCATCGGGTTGGAACTGGTACTCGATGAAGCGGAGGGCTACGCCTTCCTGCGCTCGGCGAACGATGAGACCGTCGCCGAAGACGGCACCAAACCCTTGCCGCGGTTGATTCCCCGGCGCCGGCTTTCCTTTCCGGTCAGTCTGCTGCTCGCGCTTCTGCGCAAGCGCATGGCCGAGGCGGATTCAGGCGGCGGCTCGACCCGGCTCGTGATGACCCGCGATGAAATCGTCGGCCTGATGCGGGTATTTCTCGCCGAGAGCAGCAACGAAGCGCGCATCGTGGATCAGATGGATGCGCACATTGCCAAGGCCGTCGACCTCGGGTTCCTTCGCAAACTCAAGTCGACCAACCCGCAGGCACAGGCAAGCTTCGAAGTGATGCGCATCCTCAAAGCCTTTATCGACGCGCAATGGCTCGCCGAGTTCGATGCCCGCCTTGCCGAATACGCCGAACACACCCTCGGAAAGGAAGCTGCCGCCGATGCCTGAACCGGAAATGCTAGAATTGGAATTCGCCTCGGACGACAGCCTGACCGGCTTTCGCCTCCACCGCCTTGAGGTCTACAACTGGGGCACCTTCGACAAACACGTCTGGACCCTCGGACTTGAGGGGCGCAACTGCCTCCTCACCGGGGATATCGGCTCGGGAAAATCGACCCTCGTCGACGCCGTCACGACCCTGCTCGTGCCCGCGCAAAAGGTCGCCTACAACAAGGCGGCCGGAGCGGGGCACAAGGAGCGTTCCCTGCGTTCGTATGTGCTCGGGGCCTACAAATCGGAGCGCAACGAGGTCAGCGGCGGCGGCAAGCAAGTCTCCCTCCGCGACCCGAATCAGTTCTCCGTGATTCTCGGCGTCTTCCGGAACAGCGGCTTTGAGCAGACGATCACCCTTGCGCAGGTCTTTTACTGGACTGGGGACAGCCAGGGGCAACCGGCGCGGTTCTTCGTTGGCGCGGAGCGCGAACTGTCCATCTCCGAAAACTTCTCCCGCTTCGGTACCGACATCCGCCAGTTGAAGAAACAACTGCGCGATGCCGGTGCTGAGCTTTTCGATACCTACCCGCCCTACGGTGCCTGGCTCTGCCGCCGCTTCGGTATCAACAACGAGCAGGCATTGGAGCTGTTCCACCAGACGGTCTCGATGAAGTCGGTCGGCAATTTGACCGACTTTGTCCGGCAGCACATGCTCGAACCCACCGAGGTGGAGGCCCGCATCCATGCCCTCATCGGACATTTTGACGACCTTACCCGCGCGCACGAAGCCGTCCTCCGCGCAAGGCGACAAGTCGAGCGGCTCACTCCGCTCGTCCACGACTGCCACCGCCACCACGATCTGAGCGAACATTCGCGGGAACTCACCGATTGCCGCGACGGTCTCAAGGCACACTTCGCCCGGCTCAAGATCGGCCTCCTTGAGCAGCGGATGGAACGGCTCGGCGACGAACAGAGAAAGCTCGCCGATGCGGTGAAGGCGTTGCAGCAGACAAAAGAGGAGGCGGACCGATCCCTCCTCGGCATTAAATCCGCCATCGCCGTCAACGGGGGTGAGCGCATCGAGCAACTCGCCGGTCTGATCCGCGACAAGTCGAGAGAGCGCGACCGGAGGCGGACGAACGCGGATCGTTTTGCCGAATGGATGTCCAAACTCGGCGAAAAGCCGGCCAAGGATGCGTCCGGCTTCATCGAACAGCAGAAACACATCCTGCGCCTTCGCGAGACCTCCGCGGAAGAAGCGGCCCGCCTGCAAAACGAGTTGACCGAGCAATCGGTGGATTTGCGGCAGAAGCGGGACGAGCACGCCGAACTGGAAGAAGAGCTGGCGAGCCTCAAAGCCCGCCGCAGTAATATCGACCGCCGGCAGATCGAGATTCGCGGAATGCTCTGCCGTGAAGAGGGGCTCAAACCGGCGGATTTGCCCTTCGTGGGCGAGCTGCTGCAAGTGCGCGAAGAAGACGGTGACTGGGAAGGCGCGGCCGAGCGCGTTCTGCGGAATTTCGGTCTGTCCATGATCGTGCCCGACGATGCCTATGCCCGCGTCGCCGACTGGGTGGACCGCACCCACCTGGGCGGGCGCATGGTGTATTTCCGGGTTCGGCAACGAGCCGCCACCCCGGGCCCTGAACTTCACCCGCACTCCCTTGTTCGCAAGTTAAACATCAAGACGGACTCCCCCCACTACGCATGGCTGGAAAGTGAACTTGCCCGCCGGTTTGACTACGCCTGCTGCCAGACGCAGGAGCAGTTCCGCCGGGAGAAGGAGGCCATCACGCGGCAGGGCCAGATCAAGGCCGGCGGCCAACGTCACGAAAAAGACGACCGCCACCGCCTTGACGACCGCAAGCGCTACATCCTCGGCTGGTCCAACGAAGCCAAGATCGCCGAAGTGGAAAAGCTAAAGAGCGGCCTCGAAACCCGCATCGCCTGCATCGCCAATACCATCAGCGATACCCAGCAGGCGCAAAAGGTGTTGCAGGAGCGCAGCGCCATCATTTCCAAACTCGAAGAATTCCGCGATTTCGCCGAACTGGACTGGGGCGCGCTTGCCACCGAAATATCCCATCTCGAGGCGGAGAAGCAGCGCCTCGAAAGCTCTTCGGATATCCTCCGCCAGTTGCGCGAAGATCTGAAACAGGCTCAAGCGGCCCTGAAAGAGGTTGAGGAGAAGCTGGACAAAAAGAAGGAAGATCTCGCCCGAACCAACGAGCGTCTCGACCAGGACCAAAAGCGGAAGGGAGAAGCCCAGTCGGTCCTCGAAGATCCGGCCCTCGCCAAGTCCGCCACGACCCATGACCGACTGGAGGAGATCCGCCTGGAAGCGATGGCCGGGCGGGAATTGACCATCGAATCCTGCGACAACCGGCAGACCGATGTGCGGGTGTGGATACAGGAGAAAATCGATACCGAAAAGAAGCGCATCGACCGCCTGACGGAGAAGATCATCAACGCGATGGCGGAGTTCCGGAAACAGTTCCCCCTCGAAACCGCCGAGGTCGACGCAAACCTCGCCGCCGCCCCCGAATATGAAGCGATGCTGCAACGGCTGGAAGCGGACGACCTCCCGCGCTTTGAAGCCAAGTTCAAGGAGTTGCTCAATGAGAACACCATTCGTGAAATCGCCAACTTCCAATCCCAGCTGGCCCGCGAACGCGAATCGATCAAAGAACGTATCGACCGCATAAATACCTCGCTCACCGAGATCGATTTCAACCCCAACCGATACATCAAAATCGAAATACAGCCGGCGACCGACGCCGACATCCGCGATTTCCAGACCGATCTGCGCGCCTGTACGGAAGGGACCCTGACCGGTTCGGAAGGCGAGCAATACTCGGAGAACAAGTTTCTGCAGGTCAAAGCCATCGTCGAGCGCTTCCGGGGCCGGGAGGGGCAGACGGATCTCGACCGTCGCTGGACCGCCAAAGTCACGGATGTGCGCAACTGGTTCACCTTCGCCGCGAGCGAGCGCTGGCGCGAGGACGATGCCGAGCACGAGCACTACTCCGACTCCGGCGGAAAGTCCGGCGGCCAAAAGGAGAAGCTCGCTTACACGATTCTGGCGGCCAGCCTCGCCTACCAGTTCGGCCTCGAGTGGAACGCCGTGCGCTCGCGGTCCTTCCGCTTCGTCGTCATCGACGAAGCCTTTGGGCGCGGCTCCGATGAATCCGCCGAATACGGTCTGCGGCTCTTCAAGAAACTGAACCTGCAGCTGCTGGTAATCACGCCCCTTCAGAAGATCCACATTATCGAACCGTTCGTCGCCAACGTCGGCTTCGTCCACAACGAAGACGGCAGAGCCTCCAAGCTCCGCAACCTCACCATCGAGGAATACCGCCGGAAAAAGGCGGACCTTTCGGCATGAACTGGACCACGCCCAATGATCTCACCCGGCAGGTGCGCCGCCTATGGGAACGGGGCCTGGTTTTGCAATCCGTCCTCTCGGAGGAACCGGTATTCCCCAAACGCCTAACCCTGAAAAGCCCCGCGTCGCACGACCTGGCCCATTCTTTCGGCGAAGTCCGGGAGTGGTGCGCGGCATTGGCGGACGTGAAACACCTGCGTTTCGAGTTCCGCGAGGTGCGCCACCGTGTGACCGGGACCAACCGCTACCCCGCCGAAGCATGGGTTGATTCCGCTGAAGACGCCGTTGCCCTCCTTGGCAAGACGCGTGCGTGGCGGCAGTTCCAGGAATTGGTCGGGGAAACCCGGGTTCGCCGCCCGGAACTCCTCGGGTGGATTGCAAAGCGCCCCCTCGTTGCGCTGGCGGCCTCTGACGAATGGGAGCGTTACCTCGACATGGTCGATTGGATGAAAAGCTTCCCGCAGCCGGGTTGTTACCTGCGCCATGTCGATCTGCCGGGCATCGACACCAAGTTTATCGAAGCCCACCGTGGCCTCCTTTCCGAGCTTTTCGATCTTGTCCTATCCCCGCATTGCATCGACGAACGTTTCTCCGGCATCAACGGTTTTTGCCGCCGTTACGGCTTTCGGGAAAAGCCGGAGCGCATCCGCTTCCGCATCCTCGACCGGAAGTTCGACCCCTTGCACATGGGCGTGCATGCCGACGTGACGCTGGATTTCGGCACCTTTTCCGAACTGCCCGTCAGCCTGAAGAAGATGCCGGAAACCATTTTCATCACCGAGAATGAGACCAACTTTCTTGCCTTTCCGAAGATTGACAACAGCTGGATCCTGTTCGGGGCCGGCTATGGATTCGCTGCCCTCAGCTACGCCGCCTGGATGACCGGATGCCGCATCTTCTACTGGGGCGATATCGACACCCACGGGTTCGCCGTGCTCAACGAGCTTCGCCGCGTCTTCTCCCTTGCCGAGTCCTTCCTCATGGACCGGGAAACCCTCCACGCCCACCGCGCTTTTTGGGGCAGCGAGCCCAGTCCAGCGGTAAAATCGCTCACCCGGTTGAAACCGGACGAAGCCGTTCTTTACGACGACCTCAAGTCCAACCGCATCGCCCCGAACCTCCGCCTCGAGCAGGAGCGCATTGCTTTCTCGTCGCTGGTGCAGGTCTTGTCGAACCTCGGCTTTCGTCCTTGGGTCAGTTGATCCCCGGTAAAATCAAGCAACCCGCCGTGCCGAAGAAACCCAAAAAACAGAAGAAGAAACTCACGCCGGAACAACGCCGCGCGAAAAAACGCCGCAAGGAGGAATTCCAAACCATCTTCATCAACGGAAAGCAAAAACGCATCCGCCGTGAACCGATGGTCGAGGGATTGCCGGCCGATGAGTTCATCCGCCGCAATGCCGACCCCGTCTGGCTGCACCAGAACGAAATGTGGAAAGACCTCGAATCTACCGAACCCCCGGCGGAAAACCGGCGGTCGTCCCGGTCGACGTCGCATAAACCCGACGACGGGGACCTTCCCTTTTGAATACCTCCGCATCCGCTCCTTCCGCTACCGGCGCAAACGGAGTTGCGCCCTCCAACCTCCACAACGCCACTCCACAACTCCACCACTCCCCAACTCCACCAAACCCATGGACCCGCCCCTCATCCTCCCGGCCCGCATGGTCAACGAGTTCGTCTACTGCCCGCGGCTTTTCTACTATGAATTTGTCGAGGGGGTCTTCGCGCACAATGCCGACACGCTCGCGGGCAAGGCGCAGCACAAGCGGCAGGACAAAGGTTCGGGCGCACTGGCCAAACCGGCGGGAAAATCCGGTGACGGGGAAGGGGAGGGGAGCGCTCCCGCCGCGGAGACCGCCGCCGAAGGCCCGGAAACCATCCACGCCCGTTCGGTGCAACTCGGATCGCGCGAACTCGGCGTTGTCGCCAAGCTCGACCTCGTCGAGGTGCGCCGCGAGGGCGGCGAGCTTTTTGATTTCCGCGTGTGCCCCGTCGAATACAAGAAGGGGCGCCCCCGCGAGGGCGACGACGGTATCGAAATCTGGGACGCCGACCGCGCCCAGCTCGGATTGCAGATCCTCCTTTTGCGTGAAAACGGCTACCCCTGTGACGAGGGCGTGCTCTACTACCGCGAGACGAAACAGCGGGTCACCTTTCGCCTCGACGACGAAACGGAAAACTGGATACGCGAGACCGTCGTTGCCGCGCGCGCCTGTGCCGCGGGCGCCATCCCCCCGCCGCTCGACGACTCCCCGAAGTGCCCCCGCTGCTCGTTGGTCGGCATTTGCCTGCCCGACGAGAGCCGCCTCCTCGCGCAGGCACCTCCGCCCGATCCGGGCGTGCAGCTGACTCTTGAACTCGACGCGGACGGCGATCCCCGTGCCGCCGCCGCGCGCATCAACGCCGGTCCCTTTGCCGCCGTGCCGGAAATCCGGGTCGCCCCCCTGCGCGCGGGCGAGGACGTGCGCCGCCTCGTCGCACCCAATCCCGAGACGCGCGCCCTCTACCTCAACACACCCGGCCACTACGTATCCAAGAAGGACAACACCCTTGTCGTGAAGGAGAAGAAAGCCGCCGTCGGCGAGTTCCGCTTTCACGACCTGCACCACGTCGCCCTTTTCGGGCCGGTGCAGGTGTCCACCGCCGCCGTCCAGGCGCTCTGCGAGCGTGATATCCCGCTTACCTATTTTTCCATGGGCGGGTGGTTTTACGGTATGACGCGTGGACACAGTCTTACCAACGTATTCACCCGTATCGAACAGTTCGCGACCGCCGCCGATCCGGAGCGGGCGGTTCCTTTCGCCCGCGTCTTCGTTCACGGCAAGATCCGCAACCAGCGCACGCTCCTCATGCGCAATCACATCGATCCGCCCAAGGAAACCCTCCGTGCCCTCAAATACCTCGCCAACGCCGCGCTCCATGCGGGTGGCCACGCGCAGATACTCGGTATCGAGGGGGCCGCTGCCGCGATCTACTTTGAACATTTTTCCGGCATGCTCAAAAGCGCCCGCGACGAGGAACCAGACGCCCCCGGCCGGTCCGCCCAGCAGACCTTTTCCTTCGACTTCCGCGAGCGCAACCGCCGCCCGCCCCGCGATCCCGTCAATGCCCTCCTGTCTCTTGTCTACAGCCTCCTTGCCAAAGACTGCGTGCTCGCCGCCTACGCCACCGGATTCGACCCCTACATCGGCTTTCTCCACCAGCCCCGCTTCGGAAAGCCCGCCCTCGCTCTCGACCTCATGGAAGAGTTCCGCCCGCTCGTCGCCGAGTCCGCCGTCCTTTCTCTCATCAACAAGCGCGTCCTCGACCCCGGCGATTTTGTTGCCGCCGGACAATCCGTCAGCCTCGACTACGCCGCCCGCAAACGCGTCTTCACCGCCTACGAGCAACGCCTCGCCGAAGGTGTCACCCATCCGGTCTTCGGCTACCGCGTGTGCTACCGCCGCGCCATCGAACTCCAGGCCCGCATGCTCGCCAAGTGCCTCACCGGCGAGATCGGGCAGTACGTTCCGTTTATGACGAGGTAGGGGAGTGGTGGAAGTGGGGGAAGTGGGGGAAGTGTAGGGTTGCGGCAGGGCGTGGGTTTTGCTGGATTTAGGTTGGTTGATAGGAGGCGGAGGAATGTCAGATGAATGAGACGGATAAGACATCAGAAACAATGACAGAGGATTCCCATTACGTGGTTGAGGAAAGCGCACCTTTGTATCGATCACTGCGTATCTACGAAGCCGCGGGCGACCTGTCCGACGAGGTTTGGGATTTGGTTGCGGCGTGGCCGGGGTTGGCACGGGAGACTGTTGGCAAGCAGTTGATTCGCGCCGCCGACAGCATTGCCGCCAATTTGTCTGAGGGCTCCGGAAGAGGGACGACGATGGAAATCCTTCGCTTCGCACGGATCGCGCGGGGGTCGTTGTGCGAGACCCAGCACTGGATCCGGCGTGCGGCGAAACGGTCTTTGATAGAACAGCCTACGGCAACCGAAATCGAGGATGAGCTGACAGTCCTCCTCAAGCAACTCAATGCCTACATCACTGCCCAAAAACGCAAACTCCCGTAAACCACTCCCCCAACTCCACCACTCCCCAACTCCACCACCATAATGCGCCGCAACTTCATCGTCACCTACGACATCCGCGACCCCAAGCGCCTGCGCCGGGTCTTCAAACTGTGCAAGGGCTACGGCATGCACTTGCAATATTCCGTCTTCGAGTGCGACCTCACCGAGGCCGAAAAAACCGAGATGGAAGCACGCCTCGCCGATGTCATGAATCTCCGCGACGATCAGGTCCTCTTTATTGACCTCGGACCCGCCGCCGCCCGTGCCGAACGCACCATCACCGCCCTCGGCCAGGCCTATTCGCGCGTCGAAGCCCCCTGTTTCGTCCTCTGAAATCCCCGCTCGCGCGCCCGCCGCCGCCCGCAGACCCGCTTTCCCTCCGTTCCTTGACAGACAAACCGCCGCGCGAGCAACGGGGTGGTGACGCCACCCCCGGAGGTGCTCGCGCGTGTTTGTTGCCAGCACTTTACACTTGATTCCGCACCGGTTTCCGCCCTCCATAGGACCCTGTTTCGACAGTTCGCTCGCAACCGCCCTCCGCAGCCCTTGCACGCCAAAGACTTCCGCGAGCGGCGTATCCGCGCTCGATAGAGCGCGGCCCCATTGAAGCTTGTAGGTCTTGCGCACATTGATGCCCCGCTTGGCCGTATCCGCGCTCGATAGAGCGCGGCCCCATTGAAGCACCGACATGAGCATTGACCAACGACTCGAACGGATCGTATCCGCGCTCGATAGAGCGCGGCCCCATTGAAGCTTCGTATTGGAAGGCGAGCACTACATCTGCACCAAGTATCCGCGCTCGATAGAGCGCGGCCCCATTGAAGCCGGGCGCGAGATGAAGGCATGGAGGCGCGAGACCGGGTATCCGCGCTCGATAGAGCGCGGCCCCATTTAAGCCCCGGAACAGCTTACCAAAGAGCCGTGCGTCGCCGTATCCGCGCTCGATAGAGCGCGGCCCCATTGAAGCAGGCTAAGGCCGCAGACACTCGAACCAGAGCCTCGCGTATCCGCGCTCGATAGAGCGCGGCCCCATTGAAGCGCTGGACGTAATCCGAAACAGCGACGAACCGAAGAAAGTATCCGCGCTCGATAGAGCGCGGCCCCATTGAAGCATGGAGCTTGCGCGGGAGATGCCGGAACACTTCGGCGTATCCGCGCTCGATAGAGCGCGGCCCCATTGAAGCTTGTCCGCGTATTCGCTTGCCCGGGCGGCGTGCCATGTATCCGCGCTCGATAGAGCGCGGCCCCATTGAAGCAAGATCTGATCGCCGATCTTGATCATGTTCTCGCGAGTATCCGCGCTCGATAGAGCGCGGCCCCATTGAAGCGGTCGGACAAATGGCGCTCGCTGTGCGAAGCCTCGGGCGGTATCCGCGCTCGATAGAGCGCGGCCCCATTGAAGCGTTTACGACCAAAGCCGGATTGACCCGGAGCGGTTGGTATCCGCGCTCGATAGAGCGCGGCCCCATTGAAGCTTTCGGAATCCTCTTGACTATACGTGCCCCGCGTAGTATCCGCGCTCGATAGAGCGCGGCCCCATTGAAGCTTGTTCTCGCCCGTCGTGGAAAAGTAGATGATGGGACGTATCCGCGCTCGATAGAGCGCGGCCCCATTGAAGCCTGTCCGCGTTCGGCATCGAAGCCCGCCTCTCTCAGTGTATCCGCGCTCGATAGAGCGCGGCCCCATTGAAGCAAAGGGTTCTTCGATCAAATCCCAGTACTCCGAGGGTATCCGCGCTCGATAGAGCGCGGCCCCATTGAAGCAGTCGGACGGGTGCCCTCCCACGCGGCTTCCCACTGGTATCCGCGCTCGATAGAGCGCGGCCCCATTGAAGCTTTTGCCCCGTGTGTCAGACAAACCCCGCCATTTAGTATCCGCGCTCGATAGAGCGCGGCCCCATTGAAGCTCCAATCCGGTTCTCATCGACGCCAAGCGCAACATCAGTATCCGCGCTCGATAGAGCGCGGCCCCATTGAAGCGACATCTGCCACGGTAATGTTTTTTCGGGGAATCAGTATCCGCGCTCGATAGAGCGCGGCCCCATTGAAGCGGCTTCGTCGGCGGCTTCGGCGGCCAGCTGGAGAAGTATCCGCGCTCGATAGAGCGCGGCCCCATTGAAGCGGCGGGGGCCTTTTTGGCGGCGGCCTGCGGATCCGCGTATCCGCGCTCGATAGAGCGCGGCCCCATTGAAGCGATAACCGCTACGACGGCATCAAGACGCGCAGCGAGTGTATCCGCGCTCGATAGAGCGCGGCCCCATTGAAGCGCCGGTCGCGTCTGCCCATCGCTGGATGGCAACGGCGTATCCGCGCTCGATAGAGCGCGGCCCCATTGAAGCTTCGCGTCCGCCGCCGGGAGCGCGTCGCTGACTTGGTATCCGCGCTCGATAGAGCGCGGCCCCATTGAAGCAGGGTACGGGCGTTCTGGCGAAGGGCGCGGGGGTGGTATCCGCGCTCGATAGAGCGCGGCCCCATTGAAGCATGGATACACCGAGCAGCCGGGCAATGGCGTCCGTGGTATCCGCGCTCGATAGAGCGCGGCCCCATTGAAGCGTGCGCGAAGTCTTCCACAGCACGCCGGTTTTTGCGTATCCGCGCTCGATAGAGCGCGGCCCCATTGAAGCCCCTTCGGGAAAAGGAGCGCGCCGCAAAAGACGCGCCGTATCCGCGCTCGATAGAGCGCGGCCCCATTGAAGCTAACTCTGCGCGATGGGCGTTGCGGCGGTTATGCTGAGTATCCGCGCTCGATAGAGCGCGGCCCCATTGAAGCATGGGCGTCGGCAGCGAGGTTTACGGGGCGGTCGTCGTATCCGCGCTCGATAGAGCGCGGCCCCATTGAAGCAGATTTTGTAGGCCGCATATCCTCCGATTGTCAGCGTATCCGCGCTCGATAGAGCGCGGCCCCATTGAAGCCTGCCGCTTTTGGATACCCAGCCCTCGGCCTCCGCCGTATCCGCGCTCGATAGAGCGCGGCCCCATTGAAGCTGGAGGTTGGGTGACTCTGTCACGTCGGCTCGCTTGTATCCGCGCTCGATAGAGCGCGGCCCCATTGAAGCTCAACCGCGTCGTGGATTCCAACTACGTCCGCAGGCTGTATCCGCGCTCGATAGAGCGCGGCCCCATTGAAGCTGGATGACTTGGAGGGAGGCGCGAATACGTTCAACGTATCCGCGCTCGATAGAGCGCGGCCCCATTGAAGCGATCGCCAGAGCGACGCGCAGACCGTTGCCGAGGGGTATCCGCGCTCGATAGAGCGCGGCCCCATTGAAGCGGACGCCGGTTGACGCCGGTGCATCGGGACCGGCGGTATCCGCGCTCGATAGAGCGCGGCCCCATTGAAGCTTCTCCTCGATGCGGAACAGTCCGCGCGGATTGGCGTATCCGCGCTCGATAGAGCGCGGCCCCATTGAAGCGATTCCGCCGAGTTGCAATTCGCGCGCGTCGACGGTATCCGCGCTCGATAGAGCGCGGCCCCATTGAAGCAACGCTCATATGTTACCTGACAAAAAACCCGCGCCGCGTATCCGCGCTCGATAGAGCGCGGCCCCATTGAAGCTAGGCAACATGAAGCGCAAAGCGCAAGCGGCGGAGCGTATCCGCGCTCGATAGAGCGCGGCCCCATTGAAGCCGTCCGCGCGTCCGTCATGTCCACCCAGCCCTGCCGGGTATCCGCGCTCGATAGAGCGCGGCCCCATTGAAGCCTCGCGCAGAGCGCGGGCCATCTGGGTGGAGCGGCGGGTATCCGCGCTCGATAGAGCGCGGCCCCATTGAAGCACCTACGCACAGAAGGTCTTCCGCCACCCCGGCAAAATGTATCCGCGCTCGATAGAGCGCGGCCCCATTGAAGCCTCGAGCGCGAGGCGGGTGATCTTCTTGCCCAGCTCGGTATCCGCGCTCGATAGAGCGCGGCCCCATTGAAGCGTGGCCGCGCTCTCCGGTGGGCGTGGGTCATCTTGGGTATCCGCGCTCGATAGAGCGCGGCCCCATTGAAGCTTGCACGCCGGGCATTCGCAAACGGGGTCGTCAATGTATCCGCGCTCGATAGAGCGCGGCCCCATTGAAGCAAGTTCATGTCGGTCTTGATGGCGCGCCTGAGTTGCGTATCCGCGCTCGATAGAGCGCGGCCCCATTGAAGCCACCAATGCGCCGCCAGATAAAGAAGAGCCAAAGCCGGTATCCGCGCTCGATAGAGCGCGGCCCCATTGAAGCGACGATGAAGCGGCGTTGCTCGAATATTTGTGCGACGTATACGCGCTCGATAGAGGGCGGGCCCCTTGAAGCGACG
>JAFIGH010000166.1 GCA_020831525.1 Opitutales bacterium | reverse complement strand
GGCTCCACTTGGTGTCGTAGAGGAAGGGGGTGGCGCGCCATTCGCCGGTGGCGCGCACGAGTTTGCCCCAGACATCATACTCCATCCCCGCTACTTTTTCGCCGGTGTCAGCGTCGACGAGGAGGGTGACGCTGCCGCGGCCGTCGTAGCCGGGGTAGTACGCGCGGTCGTTCGGGTGGTCGTCGACGAGGAGGAGCGCGCCGATGCCCCCGCCGGCGGTCTCGTGCCCCCACGCGAAGGTGCGCCGCGTGGTGACGGTGGTGACGGTGCCGCTGTGGGAGACGTCCAGTTCCGCGACCATGGTGTAGCCGTCGTAGATGTAGCGGCGGGTGTACTCCGGAAACCAAAGGGAGCCCGCCTTGGTGAAGTACCTCTCCTCCACCCGCCGCGACATGTAGTCGTAGCGGAATTTCTTCCGGAATTTTGGTTGGCTGGTTGTGTGTTCGATGGTCACGAGGCGGTCCTGTGAAAGCGTGCGCCCGGAGGGCACCCGCCCGCTTTCATCCTTCGGACACGACAAAGTCGTGCCATCTCCGCGCGGGCGCGCTCCGTCAGCATCCCATTCGTAGGTGAAGACCCCGTCGGAGGTCAAGTTGCCGTTGGCATCATAGGTCTGCGGGCGCTCCTTGGCGGGGATGAAGAAGGGCTGCGAGGCGGTGACGGCGTCGGCGGGCGTGGTGCTGTGGAACCACCCGACGGCGGCATCGCCGGCGAGATTCTCCGTGCCGTCGCCGGCGGCGATTTGGCGGACAAAAAAATCACCGCCTTCCGGACGGAAAGGTGTCAGCCCATTTACGGTAACAGCATATGATCCATCTAGATTCGGCGCAGAACCCGTAATCACGGCTCTGTTGTGCCCCTTGATATGACGAACCTGGTCGACAGAGTTCGCACCGAGATTACCCGATCCACTCTCATCTGCGAAATAGGTTGTCTCGTTGTTTTCGTGATCGAAAAATTCGCGCATCCAAAGCCGGTTTCCCGCGTTGTCCAAGGCTGTGTCAAAGTATCTGTCATACAGCACGACAGAAGCCCCAAAAGCGTAACTCTTCGCCTCGGTAAGCCGGTCCTGGCTCTCGTAGGTGAAGGTGCTGGTGTAGCCGCCGGATTCGACGCCGGTGGCGCCGTAGGCGCGGAAGAGGCGGCCCTGGTGGTCGATGGACTCGATGCGGGAAAGTTTTTCATGGTGGGTCATTCATCGGCTTCGACATCACCGTCAAAATCCATCATCGACCATGGAAAATCGCCGATCCAGTAACCCACTAGCAGAGCGGTTTCCCCGTCAACACGGTACACAAACGTTTCGTACATGTATTTGTTTGATTCATACAGCGTTGATGAGATTCTTTCAACGACAATGCCATCGTCGGTTTCGTAGTGGACTGGATGCAGCAACGCGTTTGATTGCACCGCTCCCTCCGCGGCGCGTATCTCGCGGAGCGAATCCAGAAATGCCTCGTCGCGGAACTCGTCCGCCACATCCGGATGCGCCAGTTCATGCAATCGCAGAAAATCTTCGCCGTTCCACACTCCATGGAATTCCGCAATCGCCGCGCGCACCGCCATGTCCGGATCCTCTTTGACCCCACTCCAGACCAAGTGGGCAAACCAGCCAACGCACACAATCCACCCGGCACCGAACAACAGCCACAAAGCGCGTCGATAACGCCGGAGAAACCGACGGGAAACAGGAATGCCGATCATCATCATGGCACCGGCATGAGCGGAAGCTCGATGTCCCAACCCTTCTCGTCAGCTTCCTTCTGCCGCCTCTTCATTTCCAGGTTGTAACCCAACGCGTAGGCCCGGTCTTTGATCTCGGCCGCGAACGAAATCAGCTCCTCCGGTGACTTTCCATGCATGAACGCAAGCGCTTCGTCGTTGACGTAGTCCCACTCGAATTCGGCATCATGCAACCCTTCCAGATAGGCGTAGTATGCGGCAATCTCATCCGTCGCTTCGAGAAAACGCACTACGTTCGGATCACCGCGCCGCGAAAGGCATTCCAACACCCGCAACCGGGATGCATGATAATTTTCCTCACTACGTGCTTGCAGGGACGGTTCTCCCCATGGCGGACATTCGCGGATGCGTCCACATCCGGCTCCGATTGATGCAATCGCGAGTAAAAACAGGATAGTCGTCAAGAGCATCAGCAGACGTCTGTGCAAAGGACAAACATTTCCCTTTTTATATGTTTGCGTTTTCATTTACTTCCAATCGACGAAATCACTCCTTAGACTCAACCCGCCCGGACCTTTGCATCATCGATTGCCTACGGCGACGACGACGCTGCATTAAGATGTATTGGCAATGCACCGAAAGATACAAAATAATTAGACCTAGGATAAGAAAAAAACTGATGGTGAAGTAATACATCGCAGGATCCTCACGCGAGAAATTGGAGCGTACGCTTTCTCCAAAAATCGTGTATGGAGAACCAGCCTTGTCTAGCGAGAATTCTCCTTGAAGCAACCCCGATGCTGCCATCAATACCAAACATAGGCCGCAAAAAAGCCCCAGATTTCTCCCGAACTTCAACTCCTCCGTCCTTAGATCTCGATTGCGTCTCATTCCTTCCTCAGAATCGAATCGCAATCCTTTGCATCGTACATGGCTCGGGCGCCATTGACCTGCCTACCATATCGGCGCAAGTCGCCTCTTGCATTTGCCTCCATCATGGAGAATGACGCAAGGTCGCGCTCTCTCGTCCACCGATCAATCATCTCAAGAGACGTCCACTCCGCTGTTTCAATGGCGACCCCGATGAAAGCTGCGCCGCGGACGGCACCGCGCGCTATCCTGCGCAAACTCGGCGTATTAGCATTCTTCGAAAGATGATAAAGACCAATTCCAGCGCCAATTTCATAGGCTTTTACAACAGCACGCCCATATCGTCCATCATTCACACTGGAGCCGATCTCGTATCCCGCCATGCCTGCGGAGGCCACGCTTCCGACACCGCCGAGAATTGCAGCGGTTCGCTTCAATCCTGCTTTCTCAAACAGCCCCGGAATAACCTCTTTGGACAGGTCAAATACGGCTTTCGCAGGACTGCCAGTGTCACTTCCGGTCTCAGTATGCGTGCGAATATAGTGATTCGCGACACCCAATTGGATGATTGCCTTTTCAACGTTGTCCATACCAACCCGAATTTGCTCCTTAAATCCCCGACACTCCTCACGCATCTCTTCGCGGATTCGTTCAATGCGGTCATTGAAACCTCCGCCGCCGGAGCCACCGCCGGACGAATCGCCATCCTGCGGGTGATCAGTCGATTGATCATCCGGAGTCCACTCATCGATGGGAATCAGCCAGCCGGGCGGTCGTTCCCACGGCATAATCGGATCCGCATCGACGGGAAGATCAGGCATTTCGTGAAGGTCGGGTTCGAAGTAACATTTCCCGTCACCGCTGTTGTACGTACCGCCCGCAGATGTACACTCCCCTATCGACATATCCCCGATAATCGGACCCGGCCATCCCTCGTCAAACAACCCGAGAAAATCCGTCCGGTTGACCGGATCGCCGGAGAAGGCCTGGTAGAGGTTGAGGCCGCCTTCCTCGCGGACGGGGTCGCGGGAGATGAAGCGCCCGGTGGCGGGCTGGTACATGCGGAACCCGTAATCGTAGAGGCCGATGGGCCAGTGGGAGTAGGCGCCTTCGGCGCCTTGGTCGAGGCTCCACTTGGTGTCGTAGAGGAAGGGGGTGGCGCGCCATTCGCCGGTGGCGCGCACGAGTTTGCCCCAGACATCATACTCCATCCCCGCTACTTTTTCGCCGGTGTCAGCGTCGACGAGGAGGGTGACGCTGCCGCGGCCGTCGTAGCCGGGGTAGTACGCGCGGTCGTTCGGGTGGTCGTCGACGAGGAGGAGCGCGCCGATGCCCCCGCCGGCGGTCTCGTGCCCCCACGCGAAGGTGCGCCGCGTGGTGACGGTGGTGACGGTGCCGCTGTGGGAGACGTCCAGTTCCGCGACCATGGTGTAGCCGTCGTAGATGTAGCGGCGGGTGTACTCCGGAAACCAAAGGGAGCCCGCCTTGGTGAAGTACCTCTCCTCCACCCGCCGCGACATGTAGTCGTAGCGGAATTTCTTCCGGAATTTTGGTTGGCTGGTTGTGTGTT
>JAFIGH010000062.1 GCA_020831525.1 Opitutales bacterium | reverse complement strand
GGTTGGAGAGCACACAGTAAGCGAGCAGCTCCACACCCGAAAACGCCGCCGCCCGGCGCATCGCCGCCGCCAGCGCGTCGCGCTCCGGCTCGCCCAGCAGCCCCAACTGCCGCGTCACCCGCCCCACACAGTGAAACGCCGCGCAATGCGCACTCTTGATCCTGAGGTGGTAGGCCATGATGGGACCCATTTGAAAAAAATCATTTGCGGACGCAAGCCAAAATATATTTTTCATAGCTATTATAGACATATATCTATCCCTCAAAAATATTAGCTCATATAAATAAATCACAGAATTATCAATCGACGGATGGGCCTACGTCGAATCGCGGGTAAGCCGCTTATGCGCGGCGAGGCTATCCTCTAAGGGGCGCGACAAGGTAACCTACAGAAAAGTTGTCTCCTCCGTAGGCTGAATCCAGGGGAGAGCAAAGCGTAGCGAGCTGGTCAGGCCAGGTCCACGGTCATGGGATTGGCCCAACCGGAACCCTGACCGGGTGCCTAGGCCCGCTTTGTGAAGCGGTAGTGCGCGACAAACCACTCCCAGCCATCGCCGTAGCGGAACAGCTCGGAGCAGGCCATGTAGAAGATGCGCCAGCGCCGAATCCAGCGTTTCGCCGCTTCCTGCCCGCCATAGATTTCCTCAAAGAGCGGCAGAATCTCCGCCTCGACAGCATCCTGTCGCCGCAGCCATGCCTCCAGCGTCTTGCTGTAGTGGTTTCCGTTCACCCGCCAGTGACGCTCGATAGCGAGGTCGTCCTGGAAGCGAAGCAAGAGATCGTCGCTCGGCATGTTGCCTCCGGTGAAGAAGTGGCGTGCCATCCAGTCCCCCGAATCTCCCTCGTCCTCAAACGGATAGGCGTAGGTGCGGTGCACGAAGATATGCACGAAGAGTTTGCCCTCCGGGTTCAGCCACGAAGCGATCCGCTCCATGAGGCGGCGGTAATTCTTCATGTGCTCGAACATCTCGACCGAGACTAAACGGTCGAAGGTGTCCGGCGGCGCGAACGTGTTCATGTCCGCCGTGATCACACGCACGTTCCCAAAACCGCGTTCCTTCGCCCGGTCTTCGATGAATGCACGCTGGGTGCGTGAGTTGGACACCGCGACGATCTCACTCCCCGGAAATTGCTCCGCCGCCCACAGCGTAAAGCTGCCCCACCCGCACCCCAGTTCCAGCACCCGCATACCGTCGCGGATGTCGGCCCGCTCCGCCGTGAGCGCGAGCATCGCCGCCTCCGAGGCGTCGAGGTCGGTGACGCCGTCGTCCCACCACGTGCAACTGTATTTCAAACGACCGCCCAGCACTTTCAGGAAATATTCGGACGGCACCTCGTAGTGCTGCTCATTTGCGGCATCCGTCTCCACGGCGACCGGACTCGCGTCCAGGTCCGCCACAAACGCGTCGATACTCTCGTCCTTGCCCGCCGCCCGCTCCTCTGCAAGACGCCGCGCCAGCAACCGCCGGATGCCCGTGCGGATCAACGCATCCGGCACTCTGCCTTCTTCAGCCCATTTGATCGTGTCCATCGCCTCCCTCATACGGGTAAACCCGGTCCTTGCCAACCGACGGACGCAATTCACCGAAAAATTGAAAGCGGGTGCCCCACCCTTTCTCCGCCCGTCAGCCCTTCTCCGCCGCCCCCGGCATCGCCCTCGCCTGGCTGCTCAGGTGCTTCTCAATGCCACCGCAAACGATGTCGCACAGTTGAAATACATCCGGGTCCGCAATGGAGTAATACGCCTGCAATCCCGCCCGCCGGCGCCGCACAAACCCCGCCTGCGCAAGGGTCTGCAAGTGCCTTGAGACATTCGCCTGCTGCCCGCCCGTCGCCTCCACCAGCGCGGTCACGTTGCGCTCCCCCTCCATCAGCGCATGCAACAACCGCAGCCGCATCGGCTCCCCGAGAACTGAAAAACGCCGCGCCACCAATTCCAGCGCCTCTTCGCTCAACGATCCTTTCATCCCCGCACTATTCCATGAACAATCCAGCCTTGACAACTGAATTATTATATGCTTCTCTGCGCATATATGAATAGGAATAAGAAGCCTTGGCAACCGGAATCGTTCGTTCGCGTGCTCGCGGGCAGCGTCATCCTTGTGAGCGCGGCATTGGTCTTCTTCCACAGCGTGTGGTGGCTGCTGCTGACCTGCTTTGTGGGGATCAACCTCATCCAGTCGGCCTTCACGGGATTTTGCCCGCCGACAATCATCGGGCGGAGACTGGGCTGGTTCGCGGAGGGCGAAAGCTGCTGCAACGGCCGCGGCACCGCGGAGGAGGCCCCCTGATGCACATCGTTGTCCGCTATGGAGCCGCCCTCCTTGCGGGGGCCGCCGTCGGTGCGCTCATAGGCTACTACGGCCAGTGCACGTCGGGCACGTGTCCGCTCACGGCGACATGGTGGCGGGGTGCCCTTTACGGTGCGTTCCTCGGTTTCCTGCTCGCCCTAAGCACAGACAGAAGTTAAACAACCGCGTTTACCTACTGAAACGACGCTATGGACTACAAGACCCCGTTTTGGCGCAATGGCGCGCGGAAAAGACCGGAATCAATGATCGTACCAACGGTATTTCGCAGTGTAAAGACCCGCGTTCCTGCGAGTCAACCGCTTATTCGAGCGCTATTGCCCTCTTGGCGCGTGCCTGCCCTTGCCGCATCCCTTCTCGCCCTTGCCGCCGCGCCTTCTCTTCACGCGGCGGAGACATGGACCCTTTCCGCCGCCATGGCGGAAGCACGTGCGAACAGCCCCGACGCCGAAATAGCGCGCGAGCGCATCGAAGCGGCGCGGGGAACCTTGCGCGAAGCGGCCTCGTCGCGGATGCCTCACGTGCACGTGGAGTCGGGCTACAGCCAGACCGACCAGCCCATGATGGCATTCGGAACCATCCTCAACACGGGAGTCTTCGACCAAAACATCGACTTCAACCGGCCCGGACAGGTGGACCATTTCCGCGCCGCCGCGACCGTCGCCTACAACCTCTACGCAGGCGGAACGCCGACGGCGCACCGCGAAGCCGCCCGCGCCGGGGAACGCGCCGCCCGCGCCGACCACGACGCCATGCTCGAATCCCTCGGTCTCGCCGTTATCCGCGGTTTCTACGGCATCCTCCAGGCGCGCGAAACGGCGGCGGCCCTTGACTCCGGCGTCGAAGTCCTGCGCGAATCCCGCCGTGTCGCACGCGAGCGCTTCGACCGCGGACAAATGTTGCGCAATGAGCTTCTCAATATCGAAGTGCAGCTTGCCGACACGGAGGTGCGGCTCCTCGCGGCGGAAAACGCCGCCCTCTTCGCCGAACGGGCCTTTCTCGTCCTCCTCGGGCGCGAGCCGAGGGGCCGCGTGCAGCTTGCCGAAGATGCGGGCTGGACGGCCGGTCCCCCGGAAGCAGAAGAACGGGCCGTTGACCGCCGGGCCGAGCTTGCCGCGATGCGCGCCCGCATCGATGCCGCTGACGCGCAGGTCGACGCCATGCGCGGTGGCCGAAGGCCAACCGTCGATCTATTTGCCACCTACCAATACGACCGCGGCTGGCGTCTGCGCGGCGACGGTGACAGTTGGGTCGCCGGGCTGCGCGTCCAAATGCCCCTCTTCGACGGCGGTCGGACGAGCGGTCAGATCCAACGCTCCCTCGCCGAGCGGTCCGAAGCCCGCGCCGCCAAGCGCAAACTCACCCTCCAACTCCAACTGCAACTCGAGGAAACCCGCCTCGCCCACGAACTTGCCCGCAACCAACTGGAAATGACCGCGAGGCTTGTCGAACAAGCGGAGGAAAGCGCCACCATCAGCCGCGCCCGCTTCGAGGCCGGGGACCTCCTCGCCACCGAACTCATCGGCGCGGAGACCCGCCTAACCGAAGCCCGTGTGCGCCGCGCCCTTGCCGAAGCCAACGAACGTGTCGCCGCTGCAGCACTCCGCCGCGCCGCCGGTCTCCCTCTACACTAACCTCACCCTCACCCTCTTCGTCTTCCTCTTCTTCCTCCTCCCACCACCATGAAATCCATCCCAGCTTCCATCCGCCTGCCAGCCGTTGCCGGAGCCATCGTCATCCTCATCCAAGCCGCCGGATGCGGCAACGACACCCGCCGTCCCGCCGATGAGCCGGAGCCGTATCCCGAAGCCCTCGCCACCGCCACCGTCCGCCTCGTCGAAGAGACCCGCATGCAGGAACTTCCGGGTACGGTGCGTCCCGCCGACCGGGCGACCCTCGCCCCGAAAGTGATGGGAGTGATCACAGAGTTCCCCGTCGAACTCGGCCAGCGTGTGAAGCGCGGCGAGCGCCTCGCGCGTATCGCCGCCGGAGAAATCGCGGCAAGGGCGGAGCAGGCGCGCGTTGCCCATGTGCAGGCCACGCGCGACCTTGAACGTGAGACCGAGTTGCTGGACCGCGGTGCGGCCACCCCCGAATCCGTACGTAATCTTGAAGACCGCGTGCGCATGACCCAAGCGTCTGTTGATGAAGCGGAAACCATGCTTTCCTACACGCGTATCGACGCACCCTTCGACGGCGTTGTGTCACGGATAATGGCCCACGAAGGCGATCTTGCCTCTCCGGGCCAACCCCTCCTCGAGCTAGAGCGCGACGGTAACCTCCGCGTCGAAGCCGACATCCCCGATGGACTCGCCCGCAACCTGCGTCGCGGCGACACGCTCCGTGTTCTCCTCGACGGCGAAACAACCGTTGAAGCAGCACTCGCGGAGATCTCGGCCTCCGCCGACGCGCGGACGCGCACCGTGCCCGTGAAGCTGGATCTTCCCGCCGGGGCGCCGGCCCGGTCCGGCATGTTCGCGCGGGTTTTCGTACCCGCGGAGACTATACGACGTCTGGAAGTGCCGACCGGTGCCGTAACGCCCTTCGGGCAGATCGAACGCGTCTTCGTCGTCGAGGGCGGGCACGCCCGCATGCGCATCATCCGGACGGGCGCACAACACAACGGCCTTGTCGAGATCCTTGCCGGACTTAGCGAAGGTGAACGCATCGTCGCGCACCCTCCGCCCGGTCTCCGGAACAACCAACCCGTCACTCTTGCCGGCCAATGAACCGAAACGCACATATGGTCCCCCGCCGGAGAGGGGACACGATCTTGGTTAAGTCGCGGACCCGCTCCCCGGAGCTTTCCCCGGCCTTCGTTACCTCGAGTAGGCTCCGTCACACACCCACGCATCACCTGACCCGTCATGACTTCGCCCAACCCGCCACCTGAACAGACGCCGCATTCGCGATACGGATTCGCCGGCAAGCTCGCGGCACTCTTTATTGACTCCAAGCTGACACCTATCGTTGTCATCGCATCGATTCTTCTCGGTCTCTTTGCGATCGTCATGCTTCCGCGCGAGGAGGAACCGCAGATCAAGGTGCCGATGATCGATGTCATGGTATCGATGCCGGGCCGCACGGCGGAGGAGGTGGAGAACCGCGCCACACGTCCCATGGAGCAACTCATCTGGGAGGTCCCCGGCGTCGAGTATGTTTATTCCACTACGGAACCGGGCGGAAGCCTTGTCATCGTGCGCTTTCTCGTGGGCACGGATGTGGAGGACGCTCTCGTGCGCCTCAACGAGAAACTGCGCTCGAACTTCGACCGTATTCCGCCGGGTGTCGGCTTTCCGCTCATGAAGCCGCGTACTATCGATGATGTGCCCGTCCTCGCCCTCACCCTGCACAGTCAGACCCACGACCATTTCACCCTCCGCCGCCTCGCAGCGCAGCTGGCCGACGAGGTAAAGAGCCTCCCCCGCATCGCCGAAACGACAATCATCGGCGGGCAGCGGCGCGCCGTCCGCGTTCGCCTCGACCCCGCCGCCCTCGCCGCGCGCGGGCTCAGCATTCCCGAACTGGCGCCCATGCTCGAGGCCGCCAACCGCCGCGTCCCCGCCGGTTCGCGCCCCTTTGCCAACGAAGAAGTCCTTATCGAGACCGGGGATCTCCTCCGCGACGCACGCGACGTCGGGGATGTTGTCGTCGGTGTCCGTCACGGACGTCCCGTCTACCTGCGCGACGTCGCGCACATCACCGACGGACCGGAGGACCCGTCCGACTACGTCCTCTTCGGCCAAGGAGGCTCGGACGATCCGGAGGCGGCCGTCACGGTAAGCTTTGCCAAACGGCCCGGCACCAACGCCATCAATGTGGTCGACACCGTCATGGAGAAAGTGGATACGCTCTACGGTAGGCTTATCCCCGACGGCGTGGAGATTACGGTGACGCGCGACTACGGGCAAACCGCCAAGGAAAAGTCGGACCAGTTGCTCGTCAAAATGGGCATCGCCGTCTTCGGAGTCGCCGTCCTCATCCTCATCTTTCTCGGCTGGCGCGAATCGATAGTCGTCCTGTGGGCCGTTCCTTCAACTCTTGCGCTCACGCTCCTTGTATTCTACCTCTACGGCTACACCCTCAACCGGATCACGCTCTTTGCCCTAATCTTTTCCATCGGGATTCTCGTCGACGACGCCATCGTCGTCGTGGAGAACATCGTCCGGCACATGCGGCTGCCCTCAAGCCGCCGCAAACCTCTCGTTCAAGTGGCGCTGGATGCTGTCGATGAAGTGGGCAACCCCACGATCCTCGCCACCTGGGCGGTGATCGCCGCCATCCTGCCCATGGCGTTCGTGGGCGGTCTCATGGGTCCCTACATGCGGCCCATACCCGTGGGGGCCACCGCCGCCATGGTATTCTCCCTCCTCGTCGCCTTCACCGTCACGCCCTACGCCGCCATCCGCGTTCTCGGACGCCACCTTGAGCGCGCCCGTGCCAAGGCCGCCGCCAAAGAGAAGGAAAGCGACACACCCCCGGCGGACGAACATCTCCTCGACGACGAGGTGCCGGACGATTTCTTCACGCGGCTCTACCACAGCGTCATGGACCCTCTCCTCGACAGCGTTTTCTGGCGCTGGTCGTTTCTCGCCGGGATCGTCCTCCTGCTCATTGGTTCGATGGCCCTTGTTGGCATCGGCAAGGTCACCGTCAAGATGCTTCCCTTTGACAACAAGGCGGAGTTCCAAGTGATTATCAATACGGACGAAGGCACTACGCTCGAATCGACCGCCGAGGTGGCCCTCGCCATGGCCGAGGCCCTCGCGCGCGAACCGGAGGTCCGCGACTATCAGGTGTATGTGGGCACGGCGTCGCCTTTCAATTTCAATGGCCTTGTCCGCCACTACTTCCTGCGCAGCGGCCCCAATGTCGCCGACATCCAGGTGAACCTCGTCGACCAGAGCGAACGCAAGCTGCAGAGCCACGACATCGCGCTGCGGGTACGCCCGGTTCTCGCGGAGATCGCCGAGCGCTTCGGCGCGACCCTCGCCGTCGCCGAGGTGCCGCCGGGGCCGCCCGTCCTCCAGACCCTCGTCGCTGAGATCTACGGACCCGGTGACGAAGAACGCCTCGCCCTCGCCCGCGAAGTGCGGCGCATTATGCGCGAAACCGAGGGCGTCGTCGATGTCGACTGGTATGTCGAAGAGCGGCAACCGATGGCGCGCTTCATCGTCGACAAGGAGAAAGCCGCCTTCCACGGCATCAGCGAGGAACTGATCGGCCAAACCATGCGTATGGCGGCGCAAGGGCACACCGTCGACCTCCTCACCGCGCCCGCCGAACGGGAAGACGTGCCGATCCTCCTCGAACTTCCGCGCGCCGCCCTCGACAGCCCGGAGGCGTTTCTCGACCTCCACCTCCGTTCGCCACACCATCCCGACGCCGAACTCGTTCCCCTGCGCGAACTCGTCGAACTCCGGCACACCCGCGGCGAGCGCAACCGCTACCGCAAAAACCTCAAACCCGTCACCTACGTAACCGCCGACGTCGCGGGCGGCGCGGAGAGCCCGGCCTACGCCATTCTTGCCATGAACCGCGCCATCGCCGAACTCGACGCCCGCGACTTCGGCGGCGCCGACGCGGACATACGCATCCACAACATGACGCAGCCGTTCGACGAGCGCGTACCCAGTATCAAGTGGGACGGCGAATGGCACATCACGCTCGAAGTCTTCCGCGACCTCGGCATCGCCTTCGCCGCCGTCCTCATCCTCATCTACATGCTCATGGTCGGGTGGTTCAAGAACTACACCACTCCGCTCATCGTCATGGCCGCCATCCCCTTCTCGCTCATCGGCATTCTGCCGGCGCACTGGGGGCTCGGCGCGTTTTTCACCGCCACCAGCATGATCGGCTTCATGGCCGGGGCGGGCATCGTCGTGCGCAACTCGATCATTCTTGTCGACTTCATCGAGCTGCGCCTCTCCCATGGCCGGGCTCTGCGCGACGCCGTCGTCGAAGCCGGCGCCGTGCGCTTCCGCCCCATGCTCCTCACGGCCCTCGCCGTCGTCGTCACCGCCTCCGTCATCCTCGCCGACCCCATCTTCCAAGGCCTCGCCATCAGCCTCATGTTCGGCGAAATCGCCTCCCTCCTCCTCAGCCGACTCGCCGTGCCCGTGCTTTACTACATGGTGAACAAGAAGGCGTAGGCACGGAAACACCGGACAATAGGGCGGCACCTGACAACGCATTGACAACTCAAACGGCTCTGCGGACGATTCCGCAATGAATCCACAGCGGTTTTGGCTCCTTGTGCTCGCGCTGATCTCCGGCTTGGCCTGCCTCGGCTTTTTTGCCAGTCGAATCGTGGAATACCGCATCGCAGCGCTCTGCGTGGATGGGACAACAGCTTCTATTGCTTTTGGGTGCGATCCGCGATAACGGATGGCGTTTGGGATTTTTCAAACGAAGTCCGAACGGCCAACACAATCGCCCCGGAAGACCGGGAGCGCGCTTTGAACCTGCCCGAAACCGCAATCGGCCGTGTTCCCAACAAATACGGAATCGGCTGGGCAGTGATGACGGTGCCTTCATACCTTCTGGCAGACATTCTCGTTCGCAGCGGAAACGCCCTTTCGATTTGGCAACTCAAGCCCGACGGATTCAATCCAATCTACCAAGTGTGCGTTCAAGCCGGACATTTTCTGCTCGCTCTGGTTTCAATACTTTTCGCTTTCCTATGGTTGCGGCACTACTTTGAACCTGGCGTCTCCGCTCTCGGACTCATCTCTTTTTGGGTCGCCGGCCCTCTGTTGTATTATCAGTCGGTGAACCTGAGCATGGCACACAACATGGTATTCTTCTGGGTGTCATTGGCCTATCTTTTCACGGAAAAGTTGAAAGTTCGGAACCCCCTCCCCGCTGTCGCCCTCATCGCGTTCTCCCGTCGGCATGCTGGCAATAACACGGTATCAGGCTTCGGTCATGGGACTCTATCCGCTCATGGTGATTCTCGGCACCCTGCGGCACGACACATGGTCTGACCCCCTCAGATAAGCATCCCTGATAGCAGCTACCGGATTTATACCGATCGCGCTGCAGATGTTCGCATGGAGGTCGGTCTACGGTAAATGGCTGGTATTCTCGTATGGCGAAGAAGGCGAAGGATTCAACTGGGGAACCCCGGCTCTGCGCGAAGTCCTGTTTGACCCGTATCACGGTGCGGTTTACTGGCATCCAATCCTCGGTTTGGCATTCATCGGAGGTTGTTGGCTGTGGTGGAAACGACGCAACTCCCTTCAGTCAGCCACTTGGCTCTTGAGCTTCCTCCTTCTATGGTATGTCCACGCCGCGTGGTGGGTATGGCCGCTTGGTTCCTCGTTCGGCTACCGGGGATTCGACGCTCCATGGCTCGTTCTTCTTCCGGGCACCGCGTTTCTATGGCAAATGGCGTTAAGCCGGAGCGCCTGCGCGCACGCCTTCGGTGCCGCCTGCCTCGTCCTCGCCGTCTGGAATATCAACCTTTGCCTCATGTATTGCCTCAATACCATTCCCCGGAACGATCCCGTGACCTATGGTGACGTCATCCGCGCTTCGCTGCACACCTATTCAATGCTTCCCGAGATTGTGCGAAGCGGTTTTCACCCCGGCCCGGATTCGTGACTACCGCATCGTTCTCGTCGACTTCCTCAAGTTGCGCCTCTCCCACGGGCGCTCCAAATCCGCGCCGACCGCAACGCGGTTACCGGTGACAGCCCATGGTCGGCCGGCAGGCCCACCATGGGAACCGCCGACCCGCCGATCCAACCCTGAAAGGGTTGCCCAAGACGACGGCGGAAACGAGCGCGCAGCGCCTAGGACTGCGGCGGGGACCGCCGCCTATGCGGTTGGGCGGCGTCCGTATGGAGAATAGGCGGTGAAAAATCACCGCCCTTCGGCATTGCTCAGGGCCTGAGCCTGTCGAACGGCAGTGCGTGGCGGGCTTCGCCCGCACGATGCAGGGCGTAACCGCAAATCAATCTCAGAGTAAAGAGAGTCCAAGAAATACTGACCGATACCGTTCCCTTGCGACTCGTAGAAGGAAAACCCATCCACAAGGTCCAGCTTGGCATTGTCGAAAATCCGAACTCTCACGAAACCCGGTCTCTGATCTGCTTTTTTGCCGTCTCCCAATCGGTAAAACCGACCTCTCCCGATTCGGCGAGCCGTGAGCGTTCATCGAGAATGCGGCCATGCCAATCGGGAGGAGAATACCCATCATGCACACTCGACAGGTCGGACCAAATCTCCTCCATAATTCCGATCTTTTCGGAAACCGTCATCTCTTTCAGTGGCAATGATACCTTCATGACGATGATACTGCTGGACTTTCTGCTCTCGTCAAGGAGACGAATAACCCTCCTCCAGCCGTTTTGCGGGAACGGCGGGGAGGTTTTCCTCTTTTTTCCAGCATCAAGGTAGGACTCACCGCTGCCGACAAGTCCCCTCGTCCCGATGCGTCGGGACGTGCGGCGTCGCTGACACCCGGCACCCGCACACCTGTCCACCGAAGCCTTGGCGAAGGCGGAAGGCTCCACTGAGCCCCGCGCGGCGGGACGCAGTGGAGCGGGCAAGGCCTGGTTCAACTGTAGGAGACGGTCCATGGGTGGTGGTTTACAGCAGGGCTCTTCTACGATACGCGGATCGGGCACGCCAAGCGCTTTCGACATCTGCCCGCACATGCCGTTCCGCCATCCTTCCGCCAATCGTTCCGGCCTGGGTTCCGGTTACGATCATTGTAGAGCGATCCACTCGCTTCCATGGCTTCGCGGATCCCGCTCAACGGAACAACACCCTGTCGCGCCATAGCCTTCGACGACGGCGGACCGGTCGTTGCGGTTTCGTTATTCCCAAATAATTTTTGTGGCGGATTGGCCGTAAAAAAGGGACTACAGGGGTGTTGAGTTGGCGGGACGCATTGGAGGGGGCGGGGATTTGTTTGCCGGGCCAACGGCTTTGCGGCGGGGTCGACGGAGGCGGGGCGCCGCCGCTACGGGGTAGCGGGGATTTTGGTGTGGAGGGGGAGGACGACGAAGAGGGAGAGGGTTAGACGTCGATGTCGCAGCGTTCTCCGCCGGGGTCGCGGCGGGTGGGCATTTTGCGGATGTGGGGGACGACACGGTCGGCAAAGACATCGTGGAGGCGGTGGAGTTCGCGGATGGGCTCGGGGTGGTCGTCGACACGGATATCCCATAGGGGGTAGGCCTCGTGTTCGACGATGTAGATGGTGGCCGAGACGGCGCCTTTGCGGTCGCCCCCGGCATCATCGCCCGCCTCGAGGGCCTCGATCAGGCGATGCGCGAGCGGTTCGCCCCGGGTGTCGAGAAACGCTTCCTCCATGGCGACGAGGACATGCGGCCCGGTGAGTCGGTTGCCTTGCACGCTCATTCCCCCGCGCGTACGGTGGCCCGCCCAGTCGAGGCATTCGCCGCCCGTCCACGCCTCGGTGCGTGCGGACTTGTCCATGACGGCGAACTGCCGCCGCTCCGGATGCGGGTCGCAACCAAGCAGCGCCTTCATCGCCGTCGGCGCATCCATGCCTTGCCGGAGAAACCCGATGCCGTCGATACCGAGGTAGGGATTCACCCGCGCCTGTGTCGCCACCGCGCCGATCCCCGGCCATGCGTGCGCCACGAGTTTGCCCACGGCGGGCACGGCTGTCGTCGCCGCCACCCCGAACTGCCCGCTCTCCGGGCAGTGTGCGATCAATGAGAAGGTCATGCCCCACCGTCGCGGCAATCGCCGACCGGCTCAACACCGAACCCGTGCCCCAAACGGCAATGGCGCTCGGAAAAGCCACCGTTCGATAACTCTTGCGGCGCAGAATGCGGACGGGACGCCCGCGCTCCCAGCGGATCACCTGCTGATCCGGGCCCGACTGCGCGGGGAAAGGCTTTATGTTGGCGACGGGAAAGTTCACCCAATCGTCACCGCGCGTCGCTTGCGCTGAAATCAAGCAATGGGACAATCCATGCCGACGAAGAAACTCCCGGGCACCAGAAGCGGATAGGACGGACTGGATCCGGAAGACCTCCATGCGGTTTGAAGCGGTCTAACGAACGGTGCTCCTGCGAGCGGACCGCTCAAACAAGCACAGTTGAACGCGGGTTGTGCACTGAACACGCGGCGAACCGAGCGATTTCCAAATGAAGACAAAAGTCATTCCCATACTCATTCTTTTCGGCATCGGCAACGCCGCCACGCTCCACGGGAGCCATGCCGGCATCCGCGTCGACGGGGACTTCTCCGACTGGCACGCGCGGCCGCAGCTCCTGCACCTCGACCCGTCCGGCGACGCCGCTCCCGGCGGGATCGATTTCACCGCGGTAGGCGGCTACATGAGCGCGCGGGGGCTTGCGATCTACATCCGCGCGGCGGAGCCCTTTCGGCTGGCCACATCGCAAGTGCGCATCAGCCTCGACACCGACGGAGACGCGGAGACCGGAAGGCCGTTTCTCGGACTTGGTATCGACCTTGAGATCGATTTCCGTCAGGAACCCGGCGACCCGCGGTTCTACCCCGCGCAAGCGGTTTACACAAACGGCCCCACGGTGGCGGTGGCGGCGGTCGTCACCGATATTCTTCCGAGCGGGCTCAACAACATTTCCACGCACCCGGAGAGCGCCGAATACGAGCTGCTGATTCCCGTGAGCATGCTGCCGGCCGTGACCCCCGGCGGGCGTATCGGCATTCACGTACGCGACGGCAACACCGGCGACTTCATTCCGGACATCGGCACCACGCATCACATTGATGTCCCGGAAGGCCTCCTCACCGAAAACGACTTCACTACTCTCGACCGCAGGCATCCCGGAGACATTCGCATCGCCTCCTACAATGTCTACCACGAAGGTCCGTGGCGCGGAGACAACCGCGGAATTCCGGGAGGCGAGGAGGACAAGTTCATCCGTCAGCTTGTCGCCACGCAACCGGACATTATTGCCTTTCAGGAGATGTGGTCGACCACCCCGGCGACCGTGCGCGCCTTCCTCGACGAGCAACTGCCGCTCGAGGAAGGGTCGTGGCACGTCGTGAAGAACCGGACCGGCAGCCAAGATTGCATTACGGCCAGCCGCTTTCCGGTGACGCACGTCTGGGACCACTCCAACCGGTTCACAGCGGCGCTGATCGACACGCGGGATGTTCTTGGCTTCCAATCGCTCATCATCAACGCACACACCCGGGCGCATGTCGAAAACCAAGCCCGCCGCATCCTTGAAACGGACAACTTCATGCTCCTTGCGCGCAACATCATGCGGGGCAACGACGCGAACAGTCCCGTCGGCGAAATCGGCCTCTTCATTGTCGGCGACCTCAATGCCAACGCCCCGAAAACGGAACTGACCGCCGCCCGCACCGGCCGCTTCACCCAGCCCGCGCTGCGCTCGCTTGACTATGCCCCCGACCGCCACGGCCTGCCCCTTGCCGACGCCGCGCCGCGCCATACCCACCGGCGCAGTCTGGCGACATGGAAATCGATCACGACGTCCAACACACAGCGCCTCGACTACATTCTATACCCGCAGAGCCGCGTGACGTTGAAAAGGGCCTATACCATCGACACCACCTCGATGCCTCTCGACTTCCGCCAGCCCTACAACCTTGTTCGCACGGACTCCGACACCTCGGACCACCTCCTTATGATTGCGGACTTTGCTCCACGCCGTATTGACTACGCGTGGGAGGCGGAGGATCCCGTCGTGACCGACTGGTTCCACTCACGTTGGCTGGGGTCCGTCCACATATACGGCGGAGACTTCTACTACAGCCGGAGGCACGGTCACGTCTACGCCCACGCAGGTGAATCCGGCGTATGGGTACATAATCAAGACCTCGGTTGGTGGCACTCCAACGCCCTTGCCTACCCCTTCGCCTACCGAAACGACACGCGGGATTGGATCTACTTTCGGCCCGCGGACGATGTCGGTGCAAAAGTGAGCGCCTATTTCGATTTCAGCGCAAACGAATGGATCCCATTGCCGGCTACTCCGCCTCCACCATGACCCGGTAGAAACCGACCTGCGCATCCGGATCGACCGGGAAGGCCATCCGGTTCCCGTCGCCGCGCACCCGCGTCCAACCCGGGACGGGCATCCACCCTTCATCCCCGAGCCGTACAAGCGTGTAGAAACGCCGGAGCGATGTATTCAGCGTGATTGCCTCCGGCGAGAGCGCGGCGTCCGCCCACGGATATTCGGCGGGCGAACGCGGATCGGTATCCCATGCGAATTCTTCCGCTATCGAAAATCCGTCGCCGTCAAAATCCGTCGACGGATCGGTTGAAGCGGGTAGTCCGTGATGCGCGAACCACTCGTCGGGTATGCCGTTGTTGTTGGTGTCGATGCGGTCGCCGATGTCTATGGCGAGCAGGAAAGGAAAGGTGTCCGTCCATGG
The DNA here is from genome assembly GCA_020831525.1 of Opitutales bacterium. Lineage (GTDB taxonomy): Bacteria > Verrucomicrobiota > Verrucomicrobiia > Opitutales > Oceanipulchritudinaceae > SLLG01. The sequence continues at coordinate 16,404 of JAFIGH010000062.1, read as the reverse complement.
GTTCACCGTCCGTTTCTGAAAATAGAGGCTCCCCGACTCGGATTGCGTCCACAGTGTGGATCCCGCAAGGGAGAGATCCTCCAAGCCGGCGGGCAGGCGCATGAGTTCGGATGTCGCGACCGGCTCCCGCCGGTCCCCGAGGTAGGTCGACGCATGGATTACGCTGTCGCTGTTGCCGAAGCTTGTGGAAAGGAAGGCGCGGCGGGCCCGTCCGGCGGGAACGTCGGCGTCGAAGAAGAATGCCACGCCCTGCGCGCGGCGGGCCGTCTGCTGCACTGTCGTCGGCGAAAGGAGGACGGGACGGCGGGGTTCGGGGAATGCAACCTCAAACGTATGCACCGGGCGCGGGCGGTCACTCTGGAAATTCCCGATACTGAGCAGCACCCGGTTGCGCGCGTCCAGATGGATATCCATGAAGGACAGGCTGTTGAACTTGTCGTCGCCCACCAGCACCGCCATGGGATCGCGAAATCTAACCGCCGCGGTAAGTGGCCGCGGCTCGAACCCTTCGAATGTCCGAGGGTCAAAGCCGGACGGCGGGATCTCCTTCAAGTCATAGACAAACAGATCGGGATCGCGCGCCGCGCCACGGCCCGGGCCGGGCACGAAGAGAAGGCCGTCCCAGTATGCGATTCCTCCGACATGCGCGTAGAGCGGACTGCCGTCCTCCCGCCGCAGGAGGAAGACATTGCCCATCCGTCCTTCCGGGACGAATACCTCGACGACAATGCTGGGCACGTAGTAGGATACATTCTCCGCCGTGCGCGGATACATGGCGATAAACACCCGACGGTTCTCCGGGTCGGCTGCGATCCCCTGCACAACAAAGCCTTCGTTTTGAAACGGAAGCATCCACCTACCCTGCAAACGCCTGTCCAGCTCGGGATAGCGCGGCAAGTCGCCACCGGAAAAATAGGTTCCGTGGATCCGGCGCTCCAACGGCGGATCCGCCGGCGTTCCAACGGCGGCCAGATAGTCATGGAATTCGAGCGCGCCGAAGTAAGCCGAACCGTCCCGGATGAGCGGACTTTCGAGGAAGAAATCCGAGAGAACATACCCTTCGAGGGAAACGGCGAAGACGTCGGCAGCGAGACTATGGTTCTCCCCTTCCGGGACGTCCGGAATGGCGCCAATGAACGGAGGCGGCAACCCTGCGGAAGATCCGGTCGCGGAGCCAACGGGCCTGGCCGCCACAACCTCTTCATCGATCCACAGGTCATGGATGCCCGTACCCCCCGGGTCATACCGGTAGACGAGACGAAACCACACTCCCGTCGCTAGCGTTTCGTCCGCCTCGACCCGGTCTGTCGCACCGGAGGCGTCCGTCCGCTCCCCGAAGAACCGGCCTTCCTCAATGCCCACGGAGAATCCCGGCACGTCCTCGCCGCCTTTCTGCATCATGAGGACTTGCCGTCCTTGAAGGGTTCGCGGGCGTATATGCGCGACGACCGTGAATCCATCCGCGTACATCTGTTCCGGGACAGGATCGGAGAACGCGTACGTATCCCCCGTCCGGAACCGGGCGTAATGAAAGTCGGCGAAGCCGTAGGCCGATCCACGGGCGCGCGACGCTGCGGCGGGGAGCCGCGACCGTTCCGGATCGTGGGAGGATACCGCCGTCGGCGGCACGCCGTCCGCGGCGATGCGAAAGCGGTGGAGCGTCTCAGCGGCGTCCGCGGACACCCACGCAGATACCCACAACGCCGATGCCGCAACAAGGGAGAGTCCGGTGACGCGCGCCGGACGCACACGGCTTTCGGTGGGCGTACCGGTGCTCATGGATTGAAGGATTGTGGACATTGGAAACGGCATACAAAATAACCTCTGGAGAAAGGAGAAGGGGACCTCCGTTTCCGCGAAGGCCCCCTCCTTAGACGATAAGCTCCAAACAAACTGGGTTTACTTGACTGTCCTCCGGTTGCGCCAAACAAGGGCGGCGGCAAGAAGCCCGAGGGCCGCGGCGGCCGCGCCCGGTTCAGGGATTGCCACCATGCTGAAGTCGTTCACGGCAAGACCCGCGTCAAAGCCGGCTTGGTCGAAATCGTTCCAGCGGATGAAGAGCGTCTCGCCCGGCCCCCATTCGAGACCGGTGATCGTGGCGCTCACCTCCTCGCTCCATTCTGGAAGCGAACCGTCGACCCTGCGGTCAGGATCCGTGTTGGCGGACGTGCCGGTAACCGTATTTTCCTCGACACTCACCGCGTCCAGCGCGGGATACAATGTCATCCCGTTGTTCGTGATGAAGTTGTCCGCCGCGATCCCGTCCGCCGAAAGACCGTAGGCGAAGAGAAGCCGGTTTTCGTACAGATTCTGGGTACTTGTTCCCTGTTGGTGCCAGATCTGCCGGGTGTAGGTGACCGTCACCTCCGTGAAAGCCTGTCCCGACGTGTTTTCAAACGCCGCGCCGAAGCCCTGGATGTTCGTCCCGGAGGCGAGTGAGCCGAGGGAACGGTTGCTGCCCGCGCCCCATGCGTAGAAGCGACCGCCCGCACCGGGCGAGTCCTCCCAGAGGGCGATGTTTCCGCTGCCGGAGCCGCCGAGACGGGCGCCCTGCCATCCAGGCAGGCCCGGAAGGTCGACTTGATTGCCGACGACATCCGTCCCCGTGAGCGTAACACGTGAATCCGAATCAACAACGGGGATGCTGTTGAAATTCTCGGTCCAGACACCGCCGCTGTAGGCGATGCTGGAGGCTGACAATCCTGCGGCAGCGAGCACCGTCGCGAGGCAACCGATAATGACTTTGATCTTCATTGTATAACTTTCTTGTTTGTACTTCTCAATACGTTGACGGTCCCCTAGAGGGCACTGCGGCGGTCCATCCATTCGCCGCCGCCGCCGTTCGCGGCCTTCCAGACCCACGGTGTGAAACCGTATCCGGTGAAGAGCCACGCCTCGACTTCCATATCGTAGGCCCAGATACCGTCACTGTGTGCTTCCGGCACATACCACCATGCACCGTGCGCGCCGGAGTAGACCCATGGAGAGTCGACGGCGTAGGCTTCGGACAAGCCGAGCCAGCCGAACTCCTCGTCCCAGAGCCAGAGACCGTCCATTGCTTCGACCGACTTGTGGAAGATGTGCGGCGTGAGCACGCGTCCGTTCCCGGCGAAAGGTTCGCCGTCGATGCGGACTCCGGGGGAGGCGACGTCGAAGCCGAAAAGCTCGAGGCTGGCGTCGAGGTGGAGCCCGAACTCGCCTTCGAGGTCGGGGACACGGGTGATCGACTGGTCCTGATCTGTCGTGCTGCCGTCGACCTGCTCGAGCATGACCGCGGTAAAGCCGTACGGGTTGTCGAGGCGTATGTCGAAGTTGACGCCGACATCGATATCGAGACCGTTGCGCTTCAGGCTGCCGTCCGCATTACGCGCGCCCTGGACGATGGCGCCGCCGAAGTCGGGATGGTTGACGTTCTCTTCAGGTATGGTGCCGAAGACGACAATCGCACCACCGTCCGGCACCCACGTGCCTTCCGGGAAGAAATGGCTGTCGCGCGGAATGGCGAAGGTGCCTCCGGAGTCCCACCAGAGGCGCCAGCCGCTCATGTTCACGGGTCGGCCGAACATGTTGACAATCTCGATGAACTGGTCGCCCATGGCGTCGTCGGGCTCGCCGTCGCGGTTCATGTCGGTGGCCGAGCCTTCAGGATCGACAAAGATTTCATTAATGACGAAGGTGTATTCACTTTCCTGTGCATCGAGGACCGTCATTTCGACAAATCCTGGCAGGACATAGGGTCCGGCACGGGCGTTGAGCGAAATCACTTGATCGCCGTCGAGCACGCCGTCGTTGTGCGCGCCGATACGGAAGTCCACCGTTGTTTGTCCCTCCGGCACAATGACCACCGATGAGTCGAGATCGATCTCAAGGGGCACCAGATTGCCGTTTTCATCGAGCGCGAATCCTTCGGAGTCGAGGTGGATCTCAAAGCCGCCGGCGGGCGCGGGTTCGGCGAGCGTTATCGTGCCCGTCGCCGCGTTCGGCCCGTCGTCCTCCCGGATGGTCGTATTGTCCACGGTGAGGGTGATCTCGTTTTCCGGATTGAAGAAGGGAGAACCGTCAATCCATGTTCCCGGGGAATAGAGCGTCTGGTTGGAACCTTCGATGATGGAGTGGAGGTGTTCTGCCTCGAAGGTGAAACCCGGCTCCGTCCACTCCAGCGAAGTGCGGTGAAAGGACGCCGCCTCGGCATGCCCGTTGTGGTCAACCGGCAGTTCCTCCGTAATCGCCCAGATGTCCGCGCGCATGAGGGGGATGTTCACCAGTTCCACTTCGGCCCCGAACGGCGCATTCAAGTACATGAACTCCGCGCGGCTCGCGATGTTGAGGCCGAGACCGTTGCCGCCGCCGGAGGCTGTCTGCACAATGGCACCGCCGAAAATTCCGCGCGGATTACCGCCACCGAAGACGACAAGCGCGGTATTGGGATAGAGGACCGTTCCCTCGGGAATGAGGTGGCGGTCGTCGAGGTCGTCCCCGATACGGTAGCCGCTGAGGTCGACCGGGTGGTCATCGATGTTCACCAATTCGATGAACTGATTGCGGGTGTTGTGGACATCCCCGTCGTTGTTCACGTCGCCGACGTCGGAGAGAACCACGTTGCCCACGCCGATGCCGGGGACGACGTTGAGCGCCTCCGTGAAGATGAGGCGCGGACGCGGCGTGACGTTCTCGACGAAGGTGCGCGCGAATTCCGTGCTGTATCCGGGAGCGCTGACGAAGAGGTCGATCCGCTTCGTGCCGGTGTATTGGCCGTCCTGCACGATCTCGACGGGCACCTCTACGGATGTCTGCCCCTGCGGGATAAAGACCGGCTCGTCCGGTAGTCCGAGCGAAACCGCCGTGCGGCGGTCCGGCGGCGTCAGCTCGAAGAAGACACCGCCCTCGGGAGCGGGCTCATCGAGGGTGATTGTGAGGGGATTGGGGACCCCGCCTTCCTCCGGCTCGGTCACCTGCGATTCCGCGAACGCCACGTTGAAGAAGCCGAGATCCGCGTCGCCGAAGATGCGGATGTTGTCCACATACCAGTCCTCGTTGAAGGCGTTGCCCGAAAAGGTCAGCTGGAGTTCCATCTCGCCGCCGTGGTTGGGGATCGGCCACTCCCACTCCGTGAAGAAGCGGATGAGTTTATTCGGATCCTCCTGGACTGTCATTGTGTCGGCCGGTCCCTGGTAGTAGATCGGCCATGAGTTGCTGGTCGAGCTGCGGAAGCCGCCGATCTCGATCCATTCGCCGCCGTCAAAGCGGACGCGCATCTTGAAGTCGTCATTCGGTTCGTGACCCGGAGCGCCGACGCAAATAACAAGTTTGACCGACAAGTCACCATAACCCGATACATCAATGTCAGGAAATTTCAGGCGCGCGTCGCGGTTGGTCAGGCCTTCGCCCTCGAACTCGTCGCCCCGCGGCCCGGGAACAGTCGTCATGCGGCGGGCCATCCACATCCATTCGCCGTGGAGCAAGTCACCCTGCCCGAGTGTGCCGGTGGAACCGACCCGCCGGCGCGCGAAGGCCATGCGAGGATCCTCCGGGTTGTCGCCGCCGCCGATGACGATGTAGCGGGTGCCTTCGCCGTCGGTCTCGAAGCTCTCCTGGAACAACATGTCCCGCGCGGAAAGCGACTGGCCCGAAAGCCAGATACTGCCCGCAAGAATACAGGCAGCTTTTAGTTTCTTCCAATCATTCATGGTTCTATTGTGTTTCGTGATGAGTTCTATGTGTCAGATTTTGTGTGCTAGAGGCTCCATTTGAGACCGAGACTGAAAAGTCGCCCGGTGAACTGCTTGGAGCGAGGCCGGGAGCGGTCGCCCTCGTAGCGGAAGAGCGGTTCGTTCGTGAGGTTGTTGGCATTGAAGAATACCTGCAGCGAGGGACGGATCCGGTACCGCACGGTGACGTCAATGCGTTCGCTCCGGTCGACGATGATATCGCGGCTGTTCGGCGGAATACCGATGTCTTCAAGCTGCCGAAGGCTTGTGGACTGAACGGAGTCGAGGTACTTTCCGCGCATGTTGTAGCTCAGGCGGGCGAAGAGTCCGTGCCGCTCGTAGTAGAGCGCGAGGTTTGCCGTCATGTCCGGCTGTTTGAAGAGATTCACGGACTCGCCCGCGCGCCCCTCCGTCATGAGGGTGGCGCGCGATCCGAACCAAGCGATGTTCGAATTGACGCCGAATCCGCGCAAGGCCGCGGGCAGGAAGTCGAGGCGCCGGTCGAAGGTGATTTCCGCCCCGTATAGGCGACCGCTCCCCGCATTGCGTTTCCGGCGCACGGTGTACGAGCGGTCGTTCACAAATCCGGGATCGCCGGGTTCGCGCCCGACATTGCGGCTGTTGTACCGGGCCTCCCACTGCGCGGTCTCTTCGTTCGGTCCTACATCGCGCCGGATCTCGTCGTAAATCGGTCCGTCAAGATCCTTGTAGAAGAGCGCGACGGAGAAGACCCCCACGGGATCGAAGTAGCGGTCCACGGAGACATCGAAGTTGACCGCCTTCATCGGTTGTAGGTCAAAGGCGGGCAACCGGATCTCCGGCTCGAATGAGCCGCCAGAGATGGATGGGACCTCGCGCGGAATAAGGTCGCTGAAGAGCGGCCGCGCGATCGTCCGCGTGACCGAAGACCGCACGATTGTGTTGTCCCCGAAACTCCGGATGACATGCAGGGCGGGCAGCCAGTGGTCGTAACTCCTGTCGCGGCGCGTCTCTGTCGCGAAGATCTCTCCGAAGTTCTCCGTGAGCGCCTTCCACAAGGTCGGTGCCAGAAAGGGAATATTCGGGAATTCTTCGTTAAAGGTAATGATATCCAGATTCGTGAAGCTGTTCTTCGTGCGCTCGTACCGCGCGCCGTAGACCAGCGTCCATGCACCGCGCTCCATCGTCTGTTGGAGATAGACTCCGGTGATATCCTCCGAAGCGGAGTAGTTGTTGGTCACACGCGAGGTCACGTTGTTCGTGAGCATGTTGTTGGTTTGGAACCACGTCACCCCTTCGCTCGACGCATCCTTCAGAAAGGCGAGCGTGTTGCTTTCGTGAAACGACGGGCCGAAGGGCATGTCTTCGCCGAAATGCCGCGTGAAACCGGTGATTTCACCGCCGTCAAAAAGCGGATCCTCGAGCGACATCCGGTCGTTCGGCCAACGCTCGCGGTCCAGTCCGCCCGCGCGTATCCCGTAGCTGTTGCGGTCCACCGCGAAACGCTTGTCCCGGGAATCGACGGAGAGGCCTGCCTGTGTTGTCCATGTCGCGTCCGCGCTCTCCAACCCGTGCGTAAGGTCAAGGTCGCCGCCGCGCCGTTCGTCCCGACTCTCCGTCAGGTTGCGCTGCCGCACCGTTCCTCCGCCGGTTTGGGTCGGGGCGGCATTGAAGGACCCTTTCCGAAAGAGAATCGAGTTGTCGCCGGTGGGATCGGAGAGAAAGGGATTCGCCACCTCCGGCCCGGCAAGCGGCACCGCACCCCGCCCGGTCGTTCCGGCGGAAAACCGTATCCAGTTTTGCTCAGCGTCTTGGTCGGCTTCCGAGCCGTAGAGCCGCCATTCCGCCTCGATGCTTTGGGGCAGGCGGCTCTTGCCTCCGATTTGCCATGTCGTGATGCGGTCGCGGCGGTCCGTGTGGCTGAAATCACGGTCCATCGGCATCGCCCAAAGGCCGCCCCGCGTAAAGAGGCGAAGCTCGGGATCGTAGGCCAGTTCTCCCAGCTGGATGGCCTCATTGTAGGTAATCGACCGCGCAAGGTTCGCGCCCGAGAGTGCGAGCCGCTGCGCATTGAAGGGCTCGTCCGGATCGGCGCCGAGCCGCTCGGCCACTGACTGCGAAAAGAATGTCGTGCCCGAGTAGAACTGGCTCGTGTTTTGTTGGCGCATATTGAAGATATGCTCGTTCTCCGTGTCGATGAAACGGTTGTAGCTCACGGATCCGAAAACCTCGTGACGGTCGTTGAACCGGTATTCGAGCCGTAAGGACGCTCCCGTGCGTTCCCGTTCGATGTTGAAGTTCCGCTTGTTCACCGTCTGCAGGGTGAAACCCTTCGGGGTCTCCTCGCCGGGCCGCACGAGAAACGGATAGGCCTTGTCCGCGTTCCATGACCACGTGACCGTGTCCGATCCGGAGAAATCACGCGAGTGATTCACGGAAAACTGCACCCCGACGGCAGCGTCGCCCAGCCATGAGAATGTGTCGCCGTCGAAGATATCGCCGTAGGTCGCCGTGCCGCGGTAGCTCCACTCGCCGGACTGATGCTCCCGGTAGGTTGCTGCGGTCTCCACTGAAGCGAAACGCTCTCCACGGTCGAGGGCGCTGCGCGTGATAAGATTTACCGTTCCGCCGATGACATTGCCCTTCTGCGACGGCAGCCATGTCTTGGAAAGTTCGATACGCTCCAGCTGGTCAACCGTGATGACGTTGAGATTCACACGCCGCCCGTCCTCCTCCGGAGTGGCAAGGGACACCCCGTCGATTTGTACAACGCTGAACTCCGGTGCGCCGCCGCGCACGATGATGAAACTTCCTTCGCCCTGGTCATCCTCCGTCGTCACGCCGGCGACGCGCTGCAGGGCCTCGGCCGGATTGCGGTCCGTGAATTGTCCGGCGGCATCGGATGAAACAACCTCCCGGAAGTCACGCGCCGCGCGGCGGATGTCGATCGCCCGCGCTGCGCCGATCAGCGTGCCCTCGACGACGAACGTATCGAGATCGAAAATCTCTTGCCGGGTAAGATTGAAATTCACCCGCGCCTCGTCATTCGGCCCGTCGACCGTCACCGACATCCGGCTGACGGGAAAGCCCGTGGCGGCGGCCACGATTGTGTGGGTGCCTTCCGGCACATTGGTAAAACGGAATCCGCCGCCGCGGCCCGTCGTCGTGTTCAGGCCGAGTTCCGGGAGGCTTACCCGCACCGACTCCATGTACAGATCGTTGTCCGTATCGTAGACAATCCCCGAAAGGACGCCCGCCCACGCAGATGGTATGGCGATCATTGATACGACCGAACAAACAATCCATCGCCTTACGGCGGGCGGCGCGGCTGCTGCCTCTTCTTTCACCGCGGCGTCCCTGCCGTTGCTTCGGGTGCACAAAGTCGGCCTGCCCGTTCTTCCTATGGAGAATCTACCGGAAACCATTGCCCCCGACCCTACCGGCTCCAAACGACAGACTCATTACACCGCCGTTACGTTTCCGCAACAAGGGACTCGCCGGAGTCGCTGAGCTGTTCTGTCAATCATCACGGGAACCGGCATTAGCGCGGTTCCGCAGGAAATCGACTGTCTCGGCGGTGTGGTCCGTAAAGACACCGTCCGCCCCCGCGCGGAAGAGGACGGCCTCGAGGAGATTGCCAAATGAATCCGCGCCTTTAGGCACGGCATCGGCCCGCATAGTGTACGGGTGGACAACAAGACCGCGGGCCTGTGCCTCGCGGACAAGAAAATTGTCGTCGATCAAGGTGCCGTCCGAATCCAGAATCCGTGTAACCGAAGGACCGATACCGTCGGCGTATGCCGCGATGCGGTCGAGCCCCTCCGCCGTGCAGTAGCGGTCAAAGGCGCGGCCGCCGCCGATCAGTTGGACGAGGCGCAGTTCGCATCCGAGTTCGCGGAGGCGGCGCAGCGAACCTTCTTCAAAGGACTGGACGAACACAGGATCGTTTTTCGACGTGAACCCATAATCGCGGAGGGTTTTCAATACAACGGCCTCGAAGTCATAGCCCTGTTCGGCGTGCCACGATGAAAACTTGATCTCCGGGTAGACGCCGACGCGTCGGCCGGTTGTCCGGTTGAGGCCGCGCACCAGCTCTATGGTTTCGGCGAGCGTCGGTACCCGGAGAACAAGGGCGTCATGGGTATTCTCCCAGCGTTCCGGATACAAAAGTCCGCCCGAGGAGGGATCAACACGCTCGCGCACGCGGAGCATTTTGATCTCTTCAAGGGTGAAGTCCACGGCATAGGAACGCCCGTCCTCACGGGCACGGTCGGGGAAGCGGTCGGCGACATCGGTCGTCGCATCGAGGGTACGGTCGTGCAGAGCGACGGGCACGCCGTCCTTGGTGAGCATGAGGTCGGGCTCGATATAATCGGCCCCCATGCCAAAGGCGAGCGCGTAACCTTCGAGGGTGTGCTCGGGCAGGTGTGCGGAGGCGCCGCGGTGGGCGATGATCGATTTTGAATCGGTCCCTTCTCCGGCGGTGATGTCAGCAGATGTGGCCATAAGGAGGAGACAAACTGCGGCGGTGAATCGTTGCAATGACTTCATCAGAGTGTTCATACGGACTATGCCTCCCGGACGGTTCGCGTGCCCTCGCTGAGGGAATCGAGATCGGCGGCGTTCTCGGCGACAACAAACGTGCGCTTTTCCGACCAATCTTCACCGAATGTGCCGCGGACCTCGACAGTCAGGGTATGCCAGCCGGTTCCGAGGTCCGCCGGCAGTGCGGCCGTCCACTTGTGGTCGGTGACGAGCGGTTCGGGCATCTGGCCCTCGCCCGCGTCGGGGTGGGCGGCGGCTCGCTCCCGCAGGGCGAGGTAGCGGCGGTCGACGCCTTCTGTCTGCGCGAGACGGACCCATTGCCCGTCGTCTATGCGCATACGCACACGCGTCCGGACGGAGCCGGCGAAGACATTCACCTGCACTTCCGTTTCGCCCAGCTTCGCGCGTTCGACAAGCGAGGGCACGTGCACGGCCATCTGCTCTCCGTCGGGCCGCCTGAGTCCCTTCACATGGACATTATAGCGCTCGCCGCCTTCAAAGCGGACAACTGCGTATCCTTTCGGCGAACCGTCCCGGCCCGGGGCAAAGGGCACGCCGGCGTCATCAAGCGGACCGCGGTACCAGCTGCCGCAGGTCGCCGTCAGATTGCAATGGTGGTGCAGGTGGCCTCCCGGCGGACGGTAGCCGGACTCGCCGCCGAGAAAGTAGTTCATGTTGATGTGGGTGTGTCCGGACAAAGACATCGTGTAGCGGTGCCCGGAGAGGAGGCGCAGCAACTCGCCGAACTCCGGTGTGCCGTGCTTTCCGTCGGCATCGGCTTGGTTGACCATGGGGATGTGTGAACAAACGACGATGCGCTCGTCGGCCGGAACGTGCCGCAGGTAGTTGCGGATGTAGGTAAACTGTTCCGGGCGGATATGGCCCTTGTATTGTCCGCGGCGCGGCCATCCGTCAGCGCGCATTCGCGTGAAACCCTCCCAGAAGACGTTGTTCAGGATAATAAAGTGAACGCGAGCATATTGGAAGGCGTAGGTGCTTGGTCCGAAAACGCGTTTGAAAGTTTCGTCGGCGTAGCGGTCCTCCCGCGCCATGAAATTCAAGTCGTGATTTCCGAAAACATTGTGCCATGGAAAGCCGCACTTTGCATTGATCTCGTTATAGGGGCCGAAGAGATCGAGGTGATCGCCGACGATATCCCCGAGGGCAATACCAAAGGCGGGAGCGCGGCTGCGGAACTCACGCGTGGTCTCCTCCGCGTACCATTGGAGATGCTGCAGATTGTACGGCTGCGGATCGGCGGTCACGAGGACTTCGAAGGTGTCGCTCTCGTGCCGTGCGTAGAGGGGAAAGTCGACACGCTCCGGAAGCGGCCCCGTGGGTTCGACACCTTTGTATAGAAAGTCGCTGTCCGGGCTGCCGTCGGGCTTGTGGATGTAGTAAAAGCGCGGTAGGTTGAGCGCGTCGATGGTGGTGCGGTAGCCGCGCGGTTTAATGACATGGAGAATCGTGTCGTCGGTCACCGGCAGTTCGTAGCGCCCGTCGCGGTCCGTTTCGACAATGTCGACGCCGTTGGACACAAGGACACCGGCCAATCCACGCTGCCCTTCGGCGAGGCCCGTGCCGTTGGCGTCGAGAAAGACCGTTCCGCGCGCGCGGGCAATTCCGTCGGCGTCCGCCGCGGGCGCGGCCACGGCGTTACGTGCCATGGCCATTCCGCCGAGCGCGGCCACTGAAAATTGTCCGGAGCGCCGCAGAAAATCACGGCGGCTCCACTCTGTTGTCGGTTTCTTTTCCATTAGTGTTATTCTCCGGTTTTCTGGTTCACACAAGCGGCGGCGAGCGCGTCTCCAAGCTCCGCCAGATCCGCAAAAACAAAATCCGCTCCCACCCCGTTGCCGAGGGCCCGGGCGGCCTCGTCCGCCGTCGTCTCGCCGCTGAGCACGAGCACACTTCGAGCGCCGACGGCGCGCGCCATGGCGACATCAGTGTAGATGCGGTCGCCCGCGACAAGCACCTCCTCTGCCTTCAACCCGCGGGCCTGCATCACTCCCGCCAGCATTCGGGGATGCGGCTTGCCGAGAACGGCGTCCGGCGACCGTCCCGTGGCGGCCCGCAGGGCGGCGGCGAGCGCCCCGCAGTCAAGCAGCAGCGTGGCCTCGTTCGTTGGGCAAACCAAGTCGGGGTGGGTTGCAAGATAGTGCACGCCTGACTGGATCCAGTATCCCGCGCGGCAGAGGCGTTCAAACGGGAGCCGGGGATCAAAGCCGATCACAACGCAGTCGGGTTCGCTTTCCACGGGATTGAATCCGGCCTGCGCAAACTCATCCGCGAGGTCCGCGGTGCCGGCAATAAAGACGCGCTCCACTCCCGGCCACTCGCAGCGGATGAACTCGGTGGCGCTGTGCGTCGAGATGCGGATATCTTGCGGTGTCGCCGCGATCCCCATTGCCCGAAGGCGGAGGACATAGCCCTCGGTCCCCGTTGAAGAATTGTTCGTCAGGAAGGAGTAACTGATGCCGAGTCGCCGCAAGGTGGTGAGAAACGCCGGCACAAACGGAAAGAGCGTGCCTCCGCAATAGACGGTTCCGTCAAGGTCGAGGGCGATATAGCGAATTCCGGCCAGCTTCTCCGCAAAGCCTACCGGAGGGCCGGACTGTTGCGCTGCTGTTTCCGCGCGCCCGTTCATAACACCGCCTTTCGCACTCGCGCGGATATCCACTCACTGAATACAACCATTAGAAACACGATGACAAGGATCGTGCTCACCTGAGACCACCGCAGGGCATTGACAGAGGCGTCCAGTTGCAAACCGATGCCCCCGGCCCCCACAAGTCCGACAATCGTCGACTCGCGGATGTTGATGTCCCAGCGGAAAACGGATACGCCGACAAAGGACGGGAAGACCTGGGGGAAGATACCGTAGGTCAGCACCTGCCCCGGACTTCCGCCGGTCGCCCGGATGGCCTCAACCGGATCAACGGCTATCTCTTCAACCGCTTCGTAGAGGAGCTTGGCGATGAATCCGATCGACCGCAGGGTAATCGCCGCGATGCCCGCGACAACCCCCGGTCCGAAGAGGATGACAAAGAGGATGGCCCAAATGAGGGTATTGATCGACCGGCTCGACACAATCATGAGCAGAGCGGTCTGCCGGACAGCGGGGTGCGGCGTTGTGTTTTTCGCCGCAAGGAAGGCAAGGGGCACGGCGGCCGCGACGGCGAGCAACGTGCCGAGGGTGGCGATGTTCACGGTATCCCAAAGCGGGCGCCACAAGACACCCATGTATCCGGGATCCGGCGGAACCATCCGGGCCAGCAGGTCGGCGGCCTGCCGGTGGGCGTCGGCGACGAACACCCAGAGGGTGCCCTCGCTGATCTGCCGCGCGCAAGCGACAAGCACCGCAAGGGCGAGCGCCCAACCAGCCCAGAGGGCAAGCCGCCCGCGCGGTGTGCGGCGCTGCCAGACCTTCGTCGCGTTCTCTTCCCGGACAGGCATCAGATCAAGCGCTGGCGGATGAATCCCGAGACATTCTCGGTGAGCAGGACAATGACGATGATCAGCACGAGGACGGCGGCCGCGCTGGAGAATTCGTAGCGGTTGAGCGTTGTGCTGAGAGTCGCGCCGATACCCCCCGCGCCCACGACGCCGATGATCGCGGACTCGCGGAAATTTATATCGAGCCGGTAGAGGCCGAGACCGACGAGCCGCGGGAACACCTGCGGGAACAAGCCGAATACAAGGATCTTCGGGAGCGAAGCACCGGTTGCGCGGATCGCCTCGATCTGTTCGGTCGAACATCCTTCGATTTCCTCCGCGAGAAGTTTGCCGAGAAAACCGACCGTCCCCACAATGAGGGTAATCAGGCCGGCGAAGGGCCCGAATCCGAACATCACGACAAAGAAGATGGCAATCATGACCTCCGGAAACGTGCGCGAAACCGCAATGATTGAGCGGCAGACAAGGTAAACCGGACCGGAGGCAAAGTTGCGCGCCGCCCCAATCGCAAGCGGGATGGAGAGCGCCACTCCGATCACGGTGGAGAGAAGGGTCATCGTCACACTCTCGATGAACCCCTCGATGATATCGCCGCCGCGGGTGGTGAAATCCGGCCAGAAGAAGCCACTGACAAACTCCGCCGCGCGCGGCACACCCGCCGCCATTCGTTCGAAATCCACGCCGAGTGTTGCTACGGCGACAATCAGATACAATGCGCCTCCGCCCCACGCCGCCCGGCGTATCCAAGCATTGGCAATGAGCCGCGGTCGCTGCCAGGTCCGTGCGGCCGCTTCTCCGGAGAGACCCGTCGCCGAGACGCTTGCGGCGTCAGGCGGAGACATCCGCAACCTCCTCTGTCGACCAGTCCTCTTCGCCGTAGATCGTAGAGAGTTCGCTGTCTGTCAACTCGCCCGGCGCGCCCTCGAAGACGATTGTGCCTGCGTTCAGTCCGATAATACGGTCGGAAAACATGCGCGCCAGCCCGACATCGTGCAGATTGGCGATAACCGCGAGATTGTTTTCCGCCGCCAGTTCACGCAAGAGGCGCATGATCTGCCGGGCAGTCTTCGGGTCGAGGCTGGCCGTCGGCTCGTCGACAAGAAGAAGCTCCGGCGACTGCAGGAGCGCCCGCGCGATCCCGACGCGCTGGCGCTGGCCGCCGGAGAGCCGGTCGGCGCGGCGGTCTTCATAGCCCTCAAGGCCCACGCGTTCAAGCAGGCGGAACGCCCCGGCCACATCACCGGGCGGAAACCGGCGCGCCCAGCTCGACCAGAACCCGGTGTACCCGAGGCGCCCGGAGAGCACGTTCTCCATCACCGTTAGCCGGTCGACAAGCGCGTGCGCCTGAAAGATCATGCCGATGCGGCGACGCGCCGCCCGCATCTCCGCGCCCCGCAGTCCGAGGATCTCCGCGCCTCGCAAACGGCAGCTCCCGGCGCTTGCGGGCACCAACCCGTTGATACAGCGCAGCAATGTGCTCTTGCCCGCGCCCGAGGGACCGATGACGGTGAGAAACTCGCCCGCGCGCAAATCGATGTCGAGCCCGTGGAGAACTTCGACCCCGCCGGGATAGCTCTTCCGCAACGCGCGGATTTGCAATACTTTGTCATTTCCGCTCATCGGTCGGAATAGGAAATGCCGAAGCCCCGGTCAATGACCCGGATCACGTCCCAGTGTTCTTTATACGTGACGGGGATAAAGCGGTCCTCCGAATACTCGCGCGCAAGACCGGTGCCCTCCCACTCGAAGGTGAAAAACGCTTCGCGGACTTTCTCCGCCAGTTCGGGATGGAGGTTATGGCTGTGCCCGTAGGCTGTCGTCGGAAAAGTCGGCGAACGGTAAATTGTGCGCACCCTGTCCGGCGCGAGAACGCCGCGCTCGACCATACGGTGCAGAACGGTGTTGGCGATCGCCGCGGCATCGTAATCGCGGTTGGCCACGCCAAGTATCGAATTGTCGTGCTTGCCGCTGAAGCGCGCCTCGAAGTCGCGCTCGATCTCCATGTCAAATTCCTCGCGCATCAGCACCTGCGGGGCTTTGAAGCCGCTGTTCGAGGTGGGAGAAGTGAATGCGATGGTCTTGCCCCTTAGATCCGTCACCTCCCGGACACCGCTTTCCGCCGGAACGATGATCTCCATCTCGTATCCATAGCTTTCATCCGCGTTCGCCATCATGGCAAACGGCACAAATCCGCAGAGATTCACCGCCAGCGGTACGCTACCCGTGTTGAAACCGGTGACATGCAGGCGCCCCGCGCGCATTGCTTCGAGCTGTGCCGCGTTCGACTGCACCGGAAAGAAAACGACATCCCGCCCCGTCACTGCCTCAAGGTGCTCCAGAAACTCCTGCCAGACATCGCGGTAGACCGCCGGATCCTCCACCGGCGTGTAGGCGAAGACGAGCCGCCGCGGATTCACCCAGTTTGCCGGATTTTCCGGCGGATCCGCCACCATGTCGCCGACACGATCAACGTACCCGGGCGCGAGGTCTCCGTAGCGCGGACGTTCTTCGCCGCCGCAGGCCGCGACAAATAACGCCCCCAAGGCCGCGATACACGCAATAACGGCACTCCGCACCGCACGCCGGTCTCGTATCAAATCATGCACCCGTGAACGCTAACGCCTCCGTGTTCCGGCGAAAGGGCATTCATGTGACAAACGTCTAACCCAACTTCCCGCGCTTTTTTGGCGTGAACCGCAGTTTTCTGCGGTTTTGC
>JAFIGH010000061.1 GCA_020831525.1 Opitutales bacterium | reverse complement strand
GAGACTGGATCTCAATAAGCTTGCCGCGGTTTCCCCGTAGTTTTAATTGCACCCCTGTCCGCCTCTTCGAAAAAGAGAG
The DNA here is from genome assembly GCA_020831525.1 of Opitutales bacterium. Classification (GTDB taxonomy): domain Bacteria; phylum Verrucomicrobiota; class Verrucomicrobiia; order Opitutales; family Oceanipulchritudinaceae; genus SLLG01. The sequence goes on along the minus strand of JAFIGH010000061.1, from coordinate 31,425 downwards.
GATCCTCTACCAGAGGAAACGGACTCCGGGGCAGTCCGGGATTATTTTGTCGGAGGTAAAGTTGACGACGCGTTCTTCCAGGGTGACGCAATCGCTGGGTCCCGCCGCGGCACCGTTGTCGCTGGTGAAGATCACGAGGGTGTTGTCATCACAGCCCTTCGCCTTGAGGGCGTCGAGGAGTTGTCCCACCCGGTGGTCGATTTCCATGCAAAAATCAGCATAGGGGCTGACCCCGCTCCGGCCGCCAAATTCCGGTGCCGTGATCAGGTCCCATGGGAGGGACGCCATACTGCGGTTCCTGACCGGGTCGGGCGGGCCAGTTCCAGCCCAGATGCCATTTGCCGATGTAGGCACTGCGATAGCCCGCCCGGCCGAGCAGGCCGGGAACGGTGAGCCGCCCCTCCTCGATCAAACCACGGTCACCGCCGCCAAGGACATAGCGCTTGAGCCAAGTGCGCCAGCAATAGCGGCCCGTGAGAATGCTATAGCGGCTGGGGGTGCAAACCGCCGAGGACGATGGGCATCGCCAAAACAAATCCCCTCCCGACCGAGGCGATCAATATTCGGGGTGGGGAAGGCGCAATCCGGGTTGAGGTAGCGCGCACATCGCCATAGCCGAGGTCATCGGCGAGGATGAAAACAATATGGGGAGGTTTTTTTTGAGGAGCAGGCTGACACGCGGGCTGGCCGGTTTTGGGGGATAGATGATTTCTGAAGAAGGCCGTTTACGCGTCAACCCCTTGCACAGACGACGGTGGTTTCATCAACGGAACCAGTTGACCGAAGCCTGGCTGCACCATGCGGATTTCCTTACGCGTCCGTACTCGACCGGCTTCACGCATATTGTCGGCAACCCGCCTTACCTCCGCATCGAATCCCTGCCGAGGCCCCTCATGCAGCGCTACCGCGCGCTCTTCCGCACGATGTATGACCGTGCCGACCTCTATATCGCTTTCTTTGAGAAAGGCCTTTCCCTACTCGAGCCTGAAGGCAAGCTCGGTTACATCTGCGCCAACCGGTGGATCAAAAACCGTTACGGCGGACCGCTCCGCGAGATGATCGCGTCGGCCTTTCACCTCGAAACCTACGTCGACTTCACCGGAGTGGATGCCTTTCATGGCGAAGTCATCGCTTACCCCGCCGTCACCGTGATTCGCAACGGCTCCGGCCGCACCACCCGCGTCGTCGAAAAAGAGGATGTTCACTGCGACACCCTGCCGGATCTCTCCGAACGCCTGCTCAAGCACCAGGCGGATCCCCGGATCAAGGAAATGGACGGCATTGCCGACAAAGGTGCCCCTTGGTTGTTCTCCAATGCAAAACGGCTCCTCGTCATTCAGCACCTCGAGCGCAGCCTGCCCACCCTTGAAGAAGCGGGCTGTAAAGTCGGCATTGGCGTCGCCACGGGGGCCGACAAGGTCTATATCGGCACCGATGCCGAACTCGACGTCGAGCCCGGGCGCAAACTGCCCCTCCTCACGCGGGCGGACCTCAAAAACAACCGCATCGAATGGACCGGCAAATACGTGCTCAATCCCTTCGACGGCGACCACCCCGGCCTCGTCGACCCCGACGACTTTCCGAAATTCAAAGCCTACCTCGCCACACATCGCGACGCCATACAAGGCCGCCACGTCGCCAAGAAGAACCCGCGCGCCTGGTTCAAGACCATTGACCGCATTTACCCTACGCTCTCCGCCACACCGAAACTGGTCATTCCCGACATCCAGGGCGACCCGCAGGTGGCCTACGATGCGGGGGCATTTTATCCCCACCACAACCTCTACTACATCACGTCGAACGAATGGGACCTCCGCGCCCTGCAGACGGTTCTCCGCAGCCGCCTCGCCAACGCCTTCGTCGCCACCTACTCCCTGCGCATGCGCGGCGACTGCCTCCGCTTCCAGGCCCAATACCTCCGCCGCATCCGTCTCCCGCGCTGGTCGACGCTTTCCCCCGATTTGCAAACCACTCTCAAATCCCTCGCCGAATCGAACGACCTCGCAAAGATCGAAATAATCGTTCGCTCACTCTACGGGCTCGACGAAACGGATTGGGAGGCCTTGTGTGCTGATTCGCCCAACGGGAGGGCCACTTCGGTGCCGGAGCCAATCCCTTTGTTGGCTACTGCATCCTCGTCGAAGATGAAGAAAAATCCCGATGTGTGCCCAAACGCGGCAACCCCTCCATCCATTTCGCCTCCGACCCCATATTCAAAACTGCCTCTTACCAGGAACGCATGCGCATCCTCTGCGAACGCATGGTTCAGGAACGCATTTACACCGCCGCCGCCGTCATCGCCTCGCCACCCGATGCCGCCAAATCCGGTCAGTTCAGTGACCTGTCCACCACGACTTCCCTCAGCCGGCTGATGGCCCGGTTTCTCGCCCACGTTGAAGTTGAGACGGAGGGGCAAGGCCCTGGGAATTCTGAAAGATGAAGTCCGATCTGGTTTTGCCGGAAGGGATCAACGGCCTGCAACTGGCGGAAAGATTGCTGCGGAATAACCCGGAATTACGGATTATTCTAAGCAGCGGTTACAGCCCTGATCTTGCTAGAGAAAATGTGTCGATTTCGAACCGCACCCGTTTCTAGCAGAAACCGTATCCACTCCAAATGCTCCTGCAAACCGTGCGCGACTTGTCGGAAACAGGGAGCATCAAAGAATAGATTCGTCACCTTTTTGGGGTCGCGGGCGCGATTGCGGTTATCTGGCGGATTCCTGGATGGCCTCGCCGGCGGCTTCGGTATCTTTGCCGACGCCTTTCATGGTGTTGCAACCGGAGGCAACCAGTGCCTTTCGTCCGCGAAAAGGTTCCGCTGTGGCCCGGGCTTCGACCGCAATGGCGCGGATAAGCAGGTGATTCGCTGGGAGCGCGGGCGTCCCGCCCGCATTCTGGGCCGCAAGAGCTATCGAACGGTGGCTTATCCGCGCCATTGCCGCCTAACGAGACTCTCTACCTCGAAGCCCTCATTCTTTCCATGGATTACTCTGCGTCCGGGAGCGGAGATCGATCCAGTTCGGCAAGCAGAGCCTCAAGCCGCCTTCCGGCAGCGAGGTAGCGTTCGCGCCGCAGATCGGGATTTGCCCCGCCAAGATGGGGCTCAATGGAGACGGGTCCATGAAACCCCCTGCGCCGGGCGTCGGCAAGAATGGCCATGACATCACCCTCGCCCTCGCCGGGCAGGCAAGGGATTAATTTCGGTGAGAGGGGATCCCACCGGGCATCTTTGATGTGAAGTTGGTCCACATGCTCGCGCACGTTTGTCCAGAATGTCCATGCGCTTTGCCTCGGGAAAGGCTCAGGCATGGTGAGATCCTCCATCCAGACGGGATTCGCAGTATCAAAAACCAAACGAAGGCCCGGAATTGATTCCAACAGCCGAAGGCTGTGTTCATGACTTTGCCCGCCAAAGTTATAACAATTTTCGTGCAGGGGTTGCAGGCCGCTGTCGAGGAGCAGTCGACAGATTTCTTTGAGTCGGCGAATGCGTTCATGCCTGCTGGGATCCTCCCATCGGATCGTTGATCGACCTTTGGGGGGCGGCCAACTCATGACCCGGATCTTATTCACCCGGAAGAGGGAAGCCCGTTCGATACAACGCCGGGTGAGGTCCAGGGCAAGGCGGGGGTCATCGTCAATCGAACTGCCCGCTCCGGCGATGCCGCTGCCCAGACTGGCGACCCTTATCCCGGCGTCCCCGAGCGTGGCGGCAATGGCCCGACAACGGTCGAGGGGGAGTTCATGGAAAAGGGTGCCGTCGACTTTGCGCAAATCAATCGCTGACCAGCCGAGGGCACGTGTGGCGTCCACCTGCTCCTCAATACCGGCTCCCGCTTCGTCCGCAAAACCACTTAACCACATTTCAGATTGGAATAAGGTGCACTAAAAAATGACAATGAGAAAAACAAGGCAAGGCAGGGCTTCGACACCCGTTGCAGGCACAGAGATACGGCATGTCCTCAGCAATAATCCCGCTGCGGCCGATCGCGCAGGAGTCGGGGATCGATCCGACCGTCGAGCGCGAGGGAAGATCCGTGGCACTGAACGCCGCCTGGAATGCGCAGGTCGCCCATCTGGTTATGGCCCACCACGTTGACGATGCGCTGCCGGGTGAGCAGCCATTCCAGCAACTCATTGGTCAGTTCCTCGCGCAGGGCGGTGTACTCCGGATCCAAGGCAAGATTGCGCGCTTCCCATGGGTCGGCGTCGGTGTCGTAGAGTTCGCAGAATCCTTGGGGATACTGTTCGGGCCACATGGTGCGGGGGTAATGAACGTAGCGCAGGCCGCCCCGGCGGAGGGACTTCGCCCAAACATTCTCGGTCACCACGATGCGATCCGGTTTTTCCGCCCCACCGCCCAGGACAGTGCTTAGGTCTTCGCCATCGACGGTGCGCATGGGCGGCAGACCGGCGAGGGCGCAGAGGGTGGGCGCGAGATCTACTGACTCGACCGCACCGCCGCGCAATCGGCGGCCCGCAGCGATGCCGGGACCGCGCCAGATAAAGGGAATGCGGGTGACGGCATCAGCCCCGATACCGGGAGCTTTTTCCATAATCCCCTGCTCACAGGCGAACTCACCGTGATCGGAAGAAAAGACGACAATGGTATTCTCCCGCAGCCCGGTCGCATCAAGGTGGTCGAAGAGCAGGCCCACCGATGCATCCACCTGGGAAATGGCGGCGAAGTAGCCGTGTAGTTTGCGCAGGCGGGCCGCCGCAAAATCCTTTGGCTCGTAGATAGCCCAATCGCCCCGTCGCCACAGCGCCGCGCGGGCGATGAGGTGGGGAGGTTTGCCCGCGGCTTCCAGATCCAAATCGGCGGTAGGCGGCAACTCAAGGTCGAGGTCCGCGTAAAGATCCCAAAAGCGTTGGCAGGGAGCCGTGACCTGATGCGGACGCGGCAGGCCGGCTTGGCAGATGAAAGGTTTTCCATCGGCTTGGGCCTGCTGCATAAAGCGAATACACTCCTCCGCGATCCATCCTTCCTGACTGTCCGCGAACTCGAGGGCACTGGGGGCGGCATCGAGGGTCTGACGGTGGCGTCGCCCGTCCACGACCACGGCATCGTGGTCGTCGTCATCCATGCCGCGGCGGTGCAGGTGCCGACGGTAGCCCGTCGTGCGCTCTTTGACCACGCAGGTTTCTTCAAAAACATCGCAATCGTTTTCTATCCATCCCAGCGGGCAGTGGCTCTTGCCGATCACGGCGCTGGTGTAGCCCCGGGCGCGGAAATGCCCGAAGACGGTAGGCATATTCGGACGCGGCCCGCCGAGACCGTAATAGCCATGGTTATGGGCATACATTCCCGACAAAAAGCACATCCGCGACGGCGTGCAAATGGGGTTGTTGCATACGCTGTGGTGAAAGGCGGTGCCCTCGGCGGCGAGTCGGTCCAGATTCGGGGTGCGCACATGGGCGTGGCCAGCGTGACCAAGGCACTTGGCATTGAGCTGATCGGCGAGGATGAAGAGTATGTTGGGCGGGTTCTTCATGGGGAAAAGGCTGACGCGAGGGCCGGCCGGTTTTGGGGAATAAATGATTTCTGAAGAAAGCCGTTTACGCGTCAACCCCTTGCACAGACTCCGGTGGTTTCATCCACAGAACCAGAACATACTTGCCCGGCCAGAACACACTTGCCCGGAAATCCGGTTTTTGAACAGTCGAGCATGAAGATCACCGTTTTTCACCCTTGCCCCATTTGCTCCAATGGGAGCGATTGAAGGCTGAACTTCCGTTCACCGCATTGCCATGCCCATCGCGACACAACTCGACATTCCGCTCCTGGAAATGGAGGAGCCGGACGCCGTTCATTACTGGGCGGAGTCCGCTGCGGAAACGCGCGGAGAAGTCTTCACGAAGCCGGAGGTCGCCGGGTTTATCCTCGATCTGGTGGACTGGCGAGTGGGCCAAAGCCTATTGTCGAAACGGCTCCTTGAGCCCCTCCTGCGGTTTGATCGCCAAATGAGAGCTGAGCTGGATTTTACGGTTTCCGGGAAGGCACGCAAGCAACCGGGCAAACTGGACATTCCTCTTGAGGTACGGCTGTTTTTCTTGTAATCTCGAAACTTTGTCGGAACATGCAAGTCTCCGAAACAGCCCGTTTGATTGCAGTTATTGTGACCCATGAGAAACCCCCGCCACTTGGAACGCCTCCGAAGGGAATTCTCATTCCAGTTCAAATTTGTTAACAGCCATGAACCAGCACACCAGCTCCTCTGTTGAGAAGAAACGGCTCGAAGTGCTGCGGGAATATGATGTGCTCGGTTCGCCGCCGGAGGAGGCTTTCGACGATCTTACCGCCCTCGCCGCACACCTCTGTGAATCGCCGGTCTCCCTGATCACACTGATCGACAAGGACCGGGAGTGGTGCAAATCCGCCTTCGGCTTTCAACACAACGGCAACTCCCGTGAGTTTTCCTTCTGCGCCCAGGCGATTCAACAGCCGGACCTGTTCATTGTGCCGGACGCAATACGGGACGAACGGTTTGCGAATAACCCGTATGTGACAGGCACACCGAACATCCGCTTCTATGCCGGCGTGCCGCTTGTCAGCACCGAAGGAGAAGCACTGGGAGCGCTTTGCGTCATCGATTTCAAGTCACGGGAGATGAAGCCGGCACACCAACAGGCGTTGCGGGTGCTGAGCCGCCACGTCATGACACTCCTGGAATTGCGGAGAAAAAACCGCGAACTGGCCTCTGTGCGCACACGGCTTGACGAAGAAAGGGAGAAACGGGTCCGCGAACAGGCCGAGGAGTCGATACGGACGGAACGCAGCCTGAACGAGCAGATCGTCAACAGCCTGCCGGGAATCTTCTATGTCATCGACGAAGAGGGCCGATTCCTGCGTTGGAACGAAAATTTCGAAAGGGTGACCGGCTATTCGAGCAAAGAGATGCGGCGGTTGCATCCACTTGACCTGTTTCGCGGCACGGACGTGGAACTCATCGCCGGGCGGATCCGGGAGGTTTTCGAGACCGGTCGGTCGGATGCCGAAGCCACACTTGTGGGAAAGGCCGGGCAAGGTGCCCTGTATTACTTTACAGGGTTGCGGATTGAGTTCGACGGCCGGCGGTGCCTGATCGGGACGGGTATCGACGTCAGCGCCCGGCGGTTGGCCGAAGTCGAGCGCGACCGGCTTTTCGAACTCTCGCCGGACATGTTCTGCATTGCGGGTCTGGACGGTTATTTCAAACAGGTCAATCCCGCCTGGGAGAAGACGTTGGGGTACAGCGAGGAGGAGTTACTGGCACGGCCCTACGTTGAATTCATCCATCCCGAAGACCGTGAAGCCACTGAAAGTGAAACCGAGGCGCTGGCGACCGAACGCGGGAATGTGGTTTTTGAGAATCGTTACCGGTGCAAGGACGGAATCTGGAGATGGCTCTCATGGAGATGCGTCATGCTGCCCGAAGCGGGCCTGATTTTCGGAGTCGCCCGCGACATAACGGAGAAAAAACAAACCCGCGACGCCCTGAGGGCGAGCGAAGCCCGGTTTGAAGCGTTCATGGAAGACAACCCCGCTGTGGCCTGGATGAAAGACGAAGACGGCCGCTACGTTTATGTGAACCAAACCCTGCTGAAGGTTTACGGGGGGGATCGCGCCCGGGTTCTGGGCAAGACCGACCTGGAATTTCTGCCCGGACCGGTTGCCGCCGAACTCCGGGGAAACGACAGGGCCGTGCGTGAACAGGATCGCCCGGGCGAATACACCGAAACGATCCCCGATAGCGAGGGTCAAGTCCGTGTCTGGAAGGTATGGAAATTCCCATTCGAAGACCCGTCCGGCCGATGTTATTCCGGAGGTCTGGCATTTGAAATCACCGAACGCATAAAAGCCGAGGAGGCGGTGCTTCGGTCGGAGGAACGTTACCGAAGCCTGGTGGAAGGGGCGCGCGACGCTATTTTCTCCCTTTCGAGCGACGGCTCCTTCACCTCTCTGAACGCCGCTGCGGAAACCTTGACGGGTTGGAAAGGCGAGGAGCTGCTTGGGGGACCGTTCTCGCGGATCGTGCATCCGGAAGACCTGCCAAAAGCAGTCAAGGCTTTTCAACAGGTTTTGAACGGTGCGGCAACGCCCACCCTTGAGCTGCGGATTCTGGCCAAAGAATGCGACTGTATTCCTATGGAGCTGACGGTCACGCCGCAGCGCCTCGGCGATAAAGTTATCGGTGTCCTGGGCATCGCACGGGACATCCGCGAACGCCGCCAGCTCGAAGAGCAACTCCGCCAAAGCCAGAAACTCGATTCGATCGGCCAATTGGCAGCAGGCATCGCCCACGACTTCAACAATATCCTTACCGTTCAACAAGGGCACGCCTCGCTCCTCCTGTTGAATGAAGATTTGCCCCCCGCCTGTGTGGAATCTATCCGACAGATGGCGGACGCCGTTGATCGAGCGGCGGCCCTCACCCGGCAGTTGCTCTTGTTCAGCCGCAAGCAAGCACTCCAGCCGAAGTTGCTAAACCTGAATGAAATCGTCGCCAATCTCGCAATAATGCTCGGCCGCATTCTTGGTGAAGACATCGAACTGCACATCGAGAAAGAGGAACACTTGCCCTCGCTGAAGGCGGATCCCGGCATGATCGAACAGGTGATTATGAATCTGGCGGTCAATGCCCGCGACGCCATGCCCGGAGGCGGAAAGCTCGAAATTTCGACATCGGCAGTGCGGCTTGACGAGTCCGCCCCGCGCAATAATCCCGAGGCCCGTTCCGGTAACTTCGTCTGTCTCAGAATATCGGATACAGGAACAGGGATTTCTCCCGACGCCTCGGACCATATCTTCGAACCGTTTTTTACAACCAAAGACGTGGGCAAGGGAACGGGGCTGGGTCTGGCCACTGTTCACGGAATCGTCCGGCAACATGAAGGGTGGGTTGAGGTAGACAGCCGGGAAGGCACCGGAACCAGTTTTACCATCTTCCTGCCTGCCTGTGTCGAGGACACCGGGGCGGCAGTCGAAGCCACCCCGGTCGACACGGTCCGGGGGGGATCCGAAACGATTCTGGTGGTTGAGGTCGAAGAAGCCGTGCGCGGCATGGTAAAACTCGTCCTGGAAAAATACGGTTACACCGTTCTGGTGGCGGAAAACGGCGTCCACGCTCTCGACGTCTGGCAGCAGAACGCGGCCCACATTGACTTGCTGCTCTCCGATCTGGTTTTGCCGGAAGGGATCAACGGTCTGCAACTGGCAGAAAGATTGCTGCGGTATAAACCGGAACTACGGATTATTCTGAGCAGCGGTTACAGCCCTGATCTTGCTAAAGGAAATGTGTCGATTTCGGACCGCACCCGTTTTTTGCAGAAACCGTATCCACTCCAAATGCTCCTGCAAACCGTGCGCGACTTGTCGGAAACAGGGAGCATCGAAAAATAGATTCGCCACCTTTTTGGGGTCGCGGGCGCGATTGCAGTTACCGGGCCGATTCTTGGATGGCCTCGCCGGCGGCTTCGGTATCTTTACCGACGCCTTCCATGGTGTTGCAACCGGAGGCAACCAGGGCCCCGATCAATGTCAGGGTGACGAGGAGGGAACGAAGGGTTATGGAACGACATTTTGTGTTTTTCATAGCACGCATTATACTTCGGAAGGGACGGCAAAGTAATGGGGCATTACCCTTCCTCCATGTCTTGAGGACCCGGGGAAGCGCCACCTAACCCGGGCATGCCCATCCGTCCGCGATTGTGCCCGCCCTTTCAGGGCGGGATGGTGTGGGGGATCCGTTTCCCAAGGCGTTGCCTTGGGCTATCAACCTGTGCCCCTTCGGGGCGGTGGCGGCCCCCGCCGTCCGCAGGCGTGATGATATCGCTGGAACGCCCCCGGTTCCACCTACGGGCCACGACCGGGGGCCAGGATGGCCCCCGGCTACGGAGAAACCGCCGGGAGCTGCTGAAGACCGCCACCGTGGCACGACACCCATCTTGGGTTATCTCCCTGTGCCCCTTCGGGGCGCTGGCTCCGTCGCTGCCCCGAAGGGGGATCGGTGTGAAAGCGCAGGGAAAGCCGCAGCGACGCCCTGCGACAATAGCGTGGAACCCGCTGAGCTGAGCCCTGTAGGGGCGGCATTTCTTCAGAGCCATTTCCAGGCAGACTGGAGGGTGATCACCTGACCATCGGCTTCAATTTGGTCGGATTGGTCGAGGGTAAGGATGACGGCTTTTTTCAGAAGGCCCTTGGACGCTCGGATGGCTTCCAACAACCCCCTGATTTCGCGCTCGCGGTTGGTGTCATTCAGTTCGAGGCAGACTTGAAGGGCGGTTTCGTTATAAACGAAGTCGCATTCCCACAGGTCAGTTTCGCTGTCATAGCTTGGCTCGATGCCGCGTTGGCGCAGGGCCAGGAAAACCTGATTCTCGAGCCTGCGCCCGCGATCCGGCGTGGATTGCGGATTATTGGCCGCCGCCAGTCCGTTGTCCACAGCGTAGTATTTGCGGGGGGTGACAATGCGTTTTTTGAAGGAGTGGCTGTGCTTTGGAAGACTCTGCAGGAGGTAGGCGTCCTCCAGGTATTCCAGGTAGGCACCCGTTTGGTTGACGGAGGGTATTTGCAGAACCTTGCTCAGCTTTTGCAGGGAAAATGGCTGCCCGGTGTGGGCGAGCAGAAACAAGACCAGGTTCATAAGATGGCGGGTCTCTCTTAAGCTGTGGCGAAGCGCGATATCCCGCTGCACGATATCGCGCAGAAGCGTTTGCAGGAGGGCACCATCTCCACCGGCCAAAAAGCCCGGAAATCCGCCCTCCCGCATGAATTTTTCTAGGGAAGCGGCATTGGCCTTGAGTTTGCGGAATTTCAGGAATTCTCCGTAGTCGAAGGGGAAGATCTCAAAGGAGCGGTGGCGGCCCGTGAGTTTGGCACCCACTTCGCGCGTCAGGAGGGAGGCGTTCGAGCCGCTGACCCAAACCGAATGGCCTTTGTCGAGGAGCGCGCGGACCAGGCGCTCCCACTGTTCGACCTCCTGAACCTCGTCCAGAAAGAGGGCCGACGGAGAAGGTGCCCGGCTCTGCACACACTCAATGAAGCGGGCAAAATCATCCGGCCCGAAACCGAACAAACGCGTATCCTCGAAGTTGCAGAAAACCGCGTTGCGGCAGCGGCGCATTTGCTGAAAGAGGAGGGTGCTTTTGCCACTCCGGCGCACACCCTTTAGGATAACCGCTTCACGGCTGGAGCTTGGAAAGGTCGCGGCAACACGGCGTTTCACTTCCCGCGCCGGCCGCAAGGGCGGAAGCGGCTCTTGCAAGACCTGAAGAATTGTATCTTTCAAAAGCATACCTTTGTATTTTATGAATATACAAAAAGGTCAATCCTTTTGTTTGCGGGCGGATGGGGCGATGCATCCCCGCAGAGTAAGGCCGCCCCTTCAGGTCTTGATTTGGTGGGGGCGTGGTTGCCCAAGGTGTTGCCTTGGGCTATTGCCCTGTGCCCCTTCGGGGCGGTGGTGCCGTCGCTGCCCCGAAGGGGCTTGGTTTGAAAGCCCAGCGCAACGCCCTGGGAAAATGGCGTGGAAATTTCTGAGCCCTGTAGGGGCCGACATTGCCGTGCGGTCGTCCGCCGCCTTCACTGAACCGTCACTTCCACCTGATGCTCCTTGCCGTCGTCAACCAAGGGGATGGTCGTGCCGCCGATCTGCTTCCCGTCGAGGAGGAGGCGGGCGGGTGTGTCTTTCCCGGCTTGGATGAGGGAGATGTGGTAGAAGGTGTTGTGATGGCGGTAGTGGATTTTGAAGAACTTCCATGCTTTGGGCATTTTCGGGGTGAGGTGCAGGCGGTCGACTTCGAGGCGAAGGCCGAGGAGGGTCTCGACGGCGAGGCGGTACATCCAGCCGGACGATCCGGTGTACCAGCTCCAGCCGCCGCGGCCGATGTTGGGCTCGACGGAGTAGATGTCGGCGGAGACGACGTAGGGCTCGACTTTGTAGCGGGCAACACCGGCGGGATCGGCGGCGTGGCGGACGGGGTTGAGGAGGTTGAAAAGTTCCCAGGCTTTTTCCGTTTCGCCCAGTTCGGCGAAGGCCATGGCGGTCCAGATGGCGGCGTGGGTGTATTGGCCGCCGTTTTCGCGCACGCCGGGGATGTACCCTTTGATGTAGCCGGGCTCGAGGGCGGATTTGTCAAAGGGCGGATCGAAGAGCTGGATGATGCGCGACTCCCGCTTTACGAGGCGTTGCTCGACACTTTCCATGGCGCGGCGGGCGCGGTCCGGATCGCCCGCGCCGGAGAGGACTGCCCAGCTCTGCGCGATGGAGTCGATCTGGCATTCTTCGTTGGTGGCCGAGCCGAGGGGGGTGCCGTCGTCAAAATAGGCACGGCGATACCAGTCGCCGTCCCAGCCGTTGGCTTCGATGTTTTCCCGCAGGCGCGCCACCTCCCGGGTGCATTCGGCGGCGAACTCCGTGTCGTTGCGGCGCTCGGCCAGTTCAGCAAAGCGGCAAAGGACGTCGCAGAGGAAGAAGGCGAGCCAGACGCTCTCGCCCTTGCCCTTTTCGCCGATCAGGTTCATGCCGTCGTTCCAGTCGCCGCAGCCGATCAGGGGCAGGCCGTGGGTGCCGAAGCGCAGTCCGTTGCGGATGGCGCGTTGGCAGTGTTCGTAGAGGGTGCCGTCTTCATCAGATTGCTGCGGCAGGTCGTAATAGGATTCTTCGTCGGCATCGACGGGGCGTCCTTCGAGATAGGGGATGCGCTCGTCGAGAATGCCGGTGTCGCCGGTGGCCTTTACGTAGCGACAGGCGCAGTAAGGCAGCCAAAGGTAATCGTCGGAGAAGTGTGTACGCACGCCGCGGCCGCCCGGGGGATGCCACCAGTGCTGGACATCGCCCTCGATGAATTGCCGGGCGGCCGCGCGCAGGAGGTGTTCGCGGGCGGCCCAGGGGGCAGCGTGAAGAAGCGCGGTGGTGTCCTGCAACTGATCGCGGAAACCGTAGGCGCCGCCGGACTGGTAGTAACCGCTGCGTCCCCAGTAGCGGCAGGCGAGGGTCTGGTATTCGAGCCAGCCGTTGACGAGAAAGTTCAGGGCAGGATCGGGTGTTTCGGCGTGGACCGTGCCAAGGGTGCGTTTCCAGAATTCCCACACTTCTTCGAGGGCACGCCTGGCTCCGGCCTTGCCGCCGAAGCGTTGCACGAGCTGCCGGGCTTCGTCGGCGTCGTTGCCCGCGCCGAGAATAAAAACCAGCTCGCGTTCCTCGCCGTCGGCAAGGTCGAAGGGTACCTGAAGGGCGGCACAGGGATCGAGTCCCGCCCCGAGCTGCCCGGAGAGACGGGCGTTGGTCATCGCGGCGGGGCGGGCTGCAGTGCCGTTGCGGCCGAGAAACTCGGCGCGGTTTCCGGTGACGCTGCGCGCCGGGTCATTGACGGCGACGAAGACGGTTTTGGCGGCGAAGGGGCGGTTGAAGGCGTTGCGGGCGAAGATCGCGCCCGTCACGGGGTCGGGCGCGGTGACGATGTGCATGTGGTTGGCGTGACGCCATTGGCCGAGGACCCATTCCCAGTAACCCGTGGCGGAGAGGCGCCGTGGACGACCCGAGCGGTTGCGGATTTTCAAGACGACAAACTTCACCGGCGCATCGCTCGCAACGTAGGTGCAGAGCCCGCTCTCAATCCCGTGTTGGCGGGTTTTGAAGACGCTGTATCCGAAACCGTGGCGGCAGGTATATCCACCCCTCCCGGGGGCGGGCCGCGGGGCGGGCGACCAGAACCGGCCGGACTCTTCGTCACGCAGGTAAAAGGCCTCACCGCTCGGGTCACAAACCGGGTCGTTGTGCCATGGGGTGAGGCGGAAGGCGTGGGCATTATCGACCCATGTGTAGGCCGCGCCGCATTCGGAAATAACCGAGCCGATGCGTGGGTTGGCGATGACATTGGCCCATGGGGCGGGCGTCGGGCGGTCCGGGCTGATTTTTATGACATACTCGCGTCCGTCTTGGGTGAAGCCGCCGTGGCCGTTGAAAAAGACGAGTTCCGGAGCGGGCGTTGTTGGAGCATCGATAGAGGCGGGAACGGACCGGTTGGGGATCAACTGGAGGACCTTGCGGGCGGGCGGTGTCCTCTGTACGACTTGTTGGGCGAGGGTTTCGGCGCCGTCGGTGATAATCACGCGGGCAACGGTGTGGAGGAGAACGCGCTCCTCCTCATTGAGGTCTTCACTGCGGCGGACAAAGATCCCGCCGGGTTTGTCCATGCGGTGCTCCGCCCGACTGCTCGTAATGAGGCTGAGGATACGGTCATGAAGGAGTTGGCGATAGCCGGAGAAGTCTTCATTGAGAATGACCAGATCGGTTTCCAATCCCTTGCTCCGCCAATAGGCGTGGGCCTGAAGGACCTGTTCGACGAGGTGGATACGGTGCACATCGGCGATGCGCATGAGAAGAATGGGGAGGTCGCCGGAGATGCCAAAGGCCCAGAGACCGGACTGGTCCATGCGGTTGCGCGCGAGCATACTCTCAGCGGCGCGGTACATGGGATTGGCAAAAATAATCGATCCGGCGAGGCGGGCGTAGAGCTGCGTTTCCGCCTCGGTGGCCTGCATCTGATAGAGTTCGAGTTGGCTGTGCGACCATGCCATCTTGAAGGCCCGGGCGGCAAAGCTGGGATCGCGGTATTGTTCAATCAGAGCGATGGCTGCTTCGCGGGTTTCGGCCATGCCGGAGATGACGTGCCAGTTGGCGGACGTATCGGCGTCCATGACGACGGCCTGCCGGATCGCAACGGCGGGATCGAGGACGGAGCCGTCGGTGCCGGAGAGTGGTCCTATGGTGTCGAAGGCGGCGGGGTTTGCGGCCGTGCGGGTGCGCCCGAGAAACTTGCCGCGGTTGGTCTCGTAGGAAACCTCCCCGGCGGTGGCTCCCTGGGTCGTCATGAGATGGAACATCCACGGCGGATTTTCGCCGGGCGCACGGGCACGGCGGGTACAGAGGATGGCGTATAAATCGGGCAGAATCTCGGTTTGCACAAAGAGATTGCTGAAGGCCGGATGGGCGAGGTCCGAGTTGAGCGGGGCGAGCACGACCTCGGCGAAACTGGTGAGTTCGACGCTCCGGGTGTGGGCGGAGAGATTCGTCAGCGTGACGCGCCGGACCTCGACATCGTGCTCGGGAGAGACCGCGATCTCGGTGTGGGCGTCGATTTCCTCGTCGCGGCGGCGGTATTCAGCCCGGCCCTCCTCGAAGATGGCCTCGTAGTAATCGGGTGTGCGCCGGGTCGGTTGATAGGCGGCGGACCAGAGTACGCCCGATACCGTGTCACGCAGGTAACAGAAGGTGCCCCAGTCGTCGCGGGCGGCGTCCTCGCGCCAGCGCGTCACGGCGAACTGCTTCCAACGGCTGTAGCCGCCGCCCGCGTTGCTCAGCATGACATGGTAACGCCCGTTAGAGAGAAGCTGCACCTCGGGGACAGAGGTGTGGGGGGTGGAAAAGAAGCGCAGCGTGGCGGGTTCGATTGTCGGCGGCTTGCGGGCGGCATCGACCTCCGGGGCGTGCGGTTGGAGGGGTGAGGTCGCCTTGGGGATACGTTCGCAGAGGAGCAGTTCGGAGGCTTTCAAGAAAGGATCGGCGAGGAAGCGCCGCTGCATCGGTCGTTCGTGGAGGACGGAGCTGATGGAGAGCAGGCTCATACCCTGGTGGTGCGCCATGTAGGTGCGGAGGGGAATACTGGAGTGGCCGCGGGGAAGCCGCGACGGGGTGAAGTCAATCGCCTCGAACATGCCGTAGTCGCCCCGGTAGCCGTCGTTGGCGAGCCGTTCGAGGTTGCGGCAAGCTTCAACGGGCTTGACCATGAGTGCAAGGGCCGAGGCATAGGGGGCGATGACGAGGTGGTCGGCGAGGCCCCGCTTGAATCCAAGGCCGGGAACGCCGAAGGCGCTGTATTGATAAATGCCCCCGGCATCCGTCAGGTTGAAGCAAGACTCCGAGACGCCCCACGGCACACCCCGTTGCCGCCCGTATTCGATCTGCCGGGCGACAACCGCGCGGTAAGTCTCGTCGAGGAGGGTGTGCTCATGGGTGGGCATCCAGATAAGCGGCATGAGGTATTCAAACATCGAACCACTCCATGAAAGCAGGGCCATGGCACCCCTTTGGTTGGTGACCTGGCGGCCGAGCGCGAACCAATGCTGTGGTTGCAGGTGTCCCTGCGCGACGAGGATGTAGCTCGCGAGCCGTGCCTCCGAAGCCAGCAGGTCGTAGAACGAAGGGTCGAGGCGCCGTTCGCTGACATTGTAGCCAATGGAGAGCAAATCGCGGGCAGGATCGTGCAGAAAGGTGAAATCCATCTCTGCAAATCCAGTGCAGCGCCGTACCAAATCGTCGATACGCCGGATACGGAGGGCCGCGCTCCCCTCCCCCACTTCGCTCAGCGCCATCTCCTGCAACGTCGGGATGCAGTCGCTGGTTCGTTTGTCCGGAGAGATGCGGAGGAGGTCATCGCGAAGCGCTTCGGCTTGACGGACAAGGGCGCGGATCCACCACTGATTCTCAGCGGCCCCGTTGTCCGGCAGTGTTCCGGCTTCAAGGCAGAAGGCCTTCAGCCATGCGAGGGCAGGTGCGAAACCCGTCGCGGGCGGCGACTGAAGCATGCGCCGCAGGGCAGCCGATCCCGGTACCTTGATCCGGTCGAGGGTATCGTAGAGACCATCCAGCGCCGAGGCCGCGAAGACCGGACGGTCCTTCAGTTCCAGAAGTCCCGCCCGCAGGGTGAGGAGCGA
Source organism: Opitutales bacterium (assembly GCA_020831525.1). Classification (GTDB taxonomy): domain Bacteria; phylum Verrucomicrobiota; class Verrucomicrobiia; order Opitutales; family Oceanipulchritudinaceae; genus SLLG01. The sequence continues at coordinate 14,724 of JAFIGH010000061.1, read as the reverse complement.
TCCGGCGAGATTGCCGCTATCGACACTCGAAATATAATTGGGCGGCAACGGTGCGAGGGTACGGGTGTCATACCAGTTGTAGAAATGCCCGCGGTAGCGTTCGAGGCGGTCCATTGAGTCGAAGGCCTTGGTCGTGCGGTCGAGAAACTCGCCCGTGGAGAGATAACCGAAATCAGTCGAAGACAGACTGGCGAGCAGACCCATTCCGATGTTTGTCGGCGAGGTGCGGGTGGCAATGGCGGGCGATGGAACTTCCTGGTAGTTGTCCGGGGCGAGCCAGTTCTCCTCCTCCGTGGCGAAGACCTCAAAATACCGCCACGTCTCCCGGGCAAGACCCCGGAGAAAGGAACGCTGGGGCACGCTCAACCGCACCCTATCGACCTGGATCGGCCGGCTGATCCACCATGCGATGAGCGGAGAAGCGAGCCAAAGGAGCAGGATGGGACCGCTCACAAACAGTCCCACGGGATGCGTTACCGCAAGGACGGTGGAGAGGGCGACGGCAAGGGCCGGAGCAACCCACATCTCGCGCAGGAAGTCGCCCGGCGTGGCGCACCGGTTTCGCTTTGCGTAGCGGGGAGTGTGCCAGAGCAGGAGTCCGCGCCGGGTGAAGGGCATCCGTCCGGCCGAAACGAGAATGGCATCGAGATGAATCGCGGCCCGGTAAGGGAGGGCGGCCATTTCGAGACCGGCTTCAGCCAGTCGCCGCGCCAGCCCTTGCATGGTGGTTCCGAAATGCTGCCCCCAGTCGCGGTCACGGGGCTTTCTGACTAGCTCGATGAAGGATGAAACGACGACAGGAAGGAGAATCAGGATAACCGCAAACGCGGTCCAGAATCCGGCTGCCTCCGGAATGAAAAGCCAGCCCCAGGCAAGGAGGGCGAGGAGAGCCGGAGGGACGAGGCTTCGCCGCAGGTTGTCGAAAATCTTCCACCAGCCGAGGGCGGTGAGGTTGTTCGGGACACGCTCGTTCTTTGCCTTAAGGACGCGGGGGAAGAGCCAGCCGGCGATTTGCCAGTCCCCGCGGATCCATCGGTGGCGGCGGCTCATCTCGGCGGTAAAACTCGCCGGATGGTCTTCTTGTAGTTCAACATCCGATACAAGGGCAGATCGGGCGTAGCTGCTTTCGACGAGATCGTGACTGAGGATAAGATTCTCCGGAAAGCGTCCTTCCGTGGCTTTGCGGAAAGCGTCCACTTCGTAAATGCCCTTGCCGACATAAGTGCCCTCGGCAAAGAGATCCTGATACACGTCGGAGACTTCGCGGGTGTAAGGATCGATCCCCGCCTCTCCGCAACTGAGGCGGGCAAAGCGCGAGCGGTTTGCCGCCGTCAGGCTGATCGGGGTGTGCGGCTGGAGAACTGCGTAACCCTCGACGATGCGGCCCGTCTCCGGATCGTAGCGCGGGTGGTTGAGGGGATGGGCCATCGTTCCGACGAGGCGGCGAGCGGCATCGCGCGGGAGCGCCGTGTCGGTGTCGAGCGTTACGACATAACGAATCGTCGGTAGCAGCGCGAGGTCTCCGATCATTTCGGAAAAACGGTCGCTGGGACCGCCGCGCAGGAGGGCGTTGAACTGCTCCAGCTTGCCCCGTTTGCGTTCGTAGCCCATCCACAGTTGCTCGTGCGGATTCCACCGGCGCGGACGGTGGAAGAGGTAGAAGAGGGGCGGTCCACCGGGACGGTAGCGCTCGTTCAACGCGAGGATACCCTCGCGGACGAGCCGGATGCGTTCCCCGTCCTCGCTCTGGCACTCTTCGCTGGCATCGCAAAGGTCCGTCAGGAGGGCAAAGGTCAGGTTCGCATCCCGGTTGCCGACGTAGCGCAGCTCCAGCCCCTCGAGCAGGTCGGCAATGCCCTGCCGTTCGCCAAGGAGCGAGGGTACCACGACCATCGTGCGCTCGGTATCCGGAATGCCTTTAAGGAAATCGAGACGCGGCAGCGGGCGCGGACCGACGAGGAGCATGGTGGCGATGTTGACGAGCGAAACCGCCATCTGCGAGGCAACGAGGATACCGGGGATGAGAAGGAGCCACAGCCGCCAGTCGTGGGGGGCGAATAATCCGGCCCATCCCCAAATGACGGCGAGCGTGGCTGCCGTGATGGCAGCAAGCGAGCCGACATAAACAAGAACGGGGAACCGCTGCACCCTGCGGGCAAGGAACTGGCACGGCGAAAACCGGACTTTCAAGGCACACTCGAGTTCGCCTTCGCCTTTGTCGATGAGGTAGTATCCAACATGGTTCCTGCGGTTGTCGCCCCCCTCCCCTGTTGGCGGTTGTTCCCGTGCCATTCGGACCGCCTCGCGCGCCACCCCGACCTCGTCGACTCCGGATTGGCGCGATAGCTCCTCAACGCGGTGACGGTAGCGGTCGCGCGTGGCAAAATCCATGCGCGGATAAGTCCCGCAGGGATCCGTGTGGAGCGTCTTCTCGACAAAGCTCAACGTTTCGACGAACTGTTTCCAGTCCATCGCTCCGAGGGAGCGGAGGCTTCCGATACTGTGGCCAATGAGGACCTGATCCGCCGCCTGGATCTGGTTTTCCATCCGCTGCAGTTCTTCGCGCGTGAGCCCCTCGCCGGAGAGACGGTGCTGGAGCCAACTCTGCACCGTCGCCAACTCCGGACCCTGCCCCTGCATGCGGGAGGAAAATTCTTCCACGAAGTGGTTGCTCAGAGGCGGCGCTGTCTCAGCCATCTCCGCGAGGACGTGCAAGACCCGCTGCTTCGTTTCCCCAGCCTTGATCAGGCGGTCGGCCCAGACATTCGCCAGATTGCGGTCCTGGCGGCGCCGGGCGATATGCTCCGAGACGCGCCGGAGGCTCTCGACCAACCCAAGACGGAGCATGATCGGCACGGCCCACAGTTCGCCCAGCTTCAGCGGGCTGACCGTCTGGTAGGCCAAAACAAAACGACGTACGCTCTCCATATCGACATGCCCATCGGAGTGAGCTATCAATTCCAGTGCGATGGAGTAGACCCGGGGAAACCCCGCTTGCGGACCGTTCAGAAGGCGGGGCAGTTCACGGCTATAGGTCTTGGGTAGATGCAGCCTCGAAGCGTGGATTTGCTGCTCGATGAGGTAGAAATTATCCAAAAGCCACTCTCCGTCCGGGGCAACCTGCCGGGACTCGGCCTCGCTCACAAGATTGTAGGCTTGGGTGAGGGCTCTCTCGTTTTCCGACAATCTCAGCAGCAATCGATTCGCCCCGCGTTGCGGATCAATGCGGTGTTCGCCCGCGAGGGACGCGGCGTGCCTTCCCAGTTGTTCAATGGTAAAATGTTCGTCCCGGATCGAAGCGGAAGCGGACTCGGAGCCTTGCCTCAAGGACATCCATTGCGCCCATCGGCGATGTGTGAGGCTCATTGTTTGGATGCTTTGAAAACTTTCAAAGCTCTAAGGAAAGAAGGTTCCGGCTTCATTCTCGCTCAAACACCCTCCGGATGAGGGTTCGCAAGTACCGTCCACGGCATTGGGACCTGCCGAAGGTGAGCCTGTATATTGCAGAGAAAAGAGGCGCTGCGTCCGCGGCGGCGACGGCAACTTTGATAGTTGTTACAACCGCGCTGCGGGATGCGCAAAGGGAAGACCATGCATCATTCAGCTGTGCGCGCTGAGCACCGGCCTCACGCGCAAGATCCGCAACCATCACTTTTTGATTAGCGAGATTAGGCACTCCCCGTCCTCCTTTATGGCGTCGGTCGACGCTTTGAACGGAGCACGGCCGCCAAAGACATAGTGTAACGAAACACCGATACATAAGGCAGCGGCGCCGAAGAGCAACCCCGCGACAACTCCAAGTGCGGTGATCCGGTTTTCCTCGGCTACCGACATGACAAGCAGAGCGGTTGCCGCAAGAACGGCTGTGCCAAGCAGTGTCGCGCCCAGAATCGACAGTACAAGGCAACGGATGAAACGCATCCGCTCCAATTGGAACTCGGCCGCGAAAAGGCACACGCGCATTTCAATCAGACGCGCGATCGCGCGCCCGACAAGGGAGAGGGAACGCATTGTATTCATGCCCATCGATTCATGCCCATTGGTTGAAAATCCGACCGATCACCGCTTCTTGTGCGGCAGGAAGCGGTCCAGCAAGAGGCCTGCGACCGCAGCGATGGCGATGGAACGCCATGGGTTGTGGCTAATCTTTTCACCCGCGGAATTTTTCCAACGCTCAGCGCCTGCGGCGATTTTTCCCCCGATGTCGTGCATAGCATGCATTCCGTCTTTTATATCTTCCTGCACTGCGTCATATCCCCTTTGAATGGCTGCGCCGGAAGCGTTTTTGCTCTCTTCGGTGAGATCATGAAAATCGTCAATAACGCGTTTGAAGTCTTCGACGAGTTGATCCCGGCTCTTTTTAACTGATTTCATGTTGGATTTGATTCTGGTAGTCATAATTATTTCTCTCTGATTGGGCTGCTTGAAACAAGGCCGATAACCACCCGACAGACAGACTGTCGAGGCAACCATCCGTCCCGCAGCCTGTGGGGAAGGATTTCTTGGAGGGATTATGACACGTAACCGAGTCACTGGCTATGGGGATTTGTCCCACCCACCACGGTTTCTCGCCTGCTCCGGTCCCAAGTGTAAACCGAAAGGCACTCGTCGGTGGGACTACACCCCATGGATTAAACCTCCCCGGCCCTGTAATCTCTCCCTTTCGGATTTCCTGTCAGGAAGTCACAAAACACAAAACCATGAAAATACTCAAAACAACTGCGCTGGCCGTATCGGCCTCTCTACTCATCGCCTCATTCGCCACGGGACAGTCATACTTTCCCAGCGCCGCCCAAGACTCCGATTTACCGCGGGAAGGAAGCAGGGAAATTACCTTTGGTGGAAGTGGTGAAAGTGATCGCAACTTCGACAACGGCAGCCTTTCCCTGGAAGGTTCCTATGGTTATTACACCACGGACCGTGTCCTGCTTTCAGCACGTCAGACGATAAACAACATCGGCAGCAGGCGCAACTGGTCAGGCTCCACGGTTCTGGCAGCGGACTATCACTTCCTACAAGGCCCGTTCAGGCCATTTATCGGCCCCAACTTCGGGGTTCGCTACGGTGGCAAGAGCGTCGGTGACAGCTTTGCGCTGGGAGTTCAGACAGGAGCGAAATACTACCTCAAGGGTAGCTCCTTCTTGTTCGGACGTGCCGGCTACAGCTACACCTTTGACCGCCCGGGTGATATTGATGATGCCTGGGACAAGGGCCGCTGGGGCTACGCCTTCGGCGTCGGTCTTCTCTTTTAAGGATTTGTCACGCTAACTCTGACGCCCATCGCTGATCGAGGCCGGGCACCGTAGAGGTGCCCGGCCATTATTTGGCCCCGCATACGCACAAACTACCGGCCGCAACGGGCTGCCTTGAGCAAGCGCCCACCGGGCCTCTAAAAAACAGTCCAGCTACGCCGCGACGCGACAAACCTCCTTCCAGAAGTCGATAAGCTTTCCGGACTCACATGCGGTGGGATTACACCCCATCGCCAGAATCACCTGAATGTAGTAATATTCAAAAATGAAAAACGGTATTTACTTTTCCACTTCCTTCACACCTGTCGGTTGCAACGAGACGCCACCCCTCATTTACATGAGCGACGGCGGCGGCGGGCGGCCCGACGCTTTCGCGGTCGGAGCAACGAACCTCCGGTCAACGGAACACGAACGCGCTCCTCATGACCGGAACGCCCCCGCAAGGGAAGCGTCACGGGCGTGACACCCGCGGATCCCTGAAATATCCGCTAATCCTTCGCGGAAGTGAAACCTCCGCAATCCGGGCGACAGCCGCCCACGGCCATCCGCCAGATTTTGTCCGCGCCCGGCACGCGCAAAAGCGCTGCCGTCCAAGCTTTAATAAGAGTATTCGCATAACACCAAAAAACATAAAAACACTTTAAATCATGAAAACAACTCTACCGAAACTTCTGGTCGTCGCCTTGCTCACCACAGGCGCGTCCGCGCAACTCCGCTTCGACAGCAACGTGTCCGGTCCCAAACCGCTGGCACCGCTGTCAGTCATTTCCATCACCGTCAATCCGGTCGCAGCCTCCCAGTGGAGCAGCATGGAGAGCGGCTTCAACTCATGGACAGCGGAGTCGACGACCTCCCGTCCCACCACGGCGGCGGCGGTCAGCGCCCCGTTCATGGCGAGTGATGCAGGCCCGTCAAGCGCCTTCACTCCGATGGCGTATGCCCCGCCGGTCTTCGTCTTCTGGAAAGAAGACATCTCATGGGCAATGGCGACCCGCTCGGAAAACTTTGCGCCGCTCGGTTCCATCACGAGACAAGATATATCCAATGACTACGGGTTTCGATGGACGCAGCATTCGTCGTCCGATTATACGGCTATTGCCCGGTTGCAACCCTATCACAATGTGACAGTCGTGCCGGAGGCGACGACCCTTCTCGGAGGGGGCGTTCTTCTCGTTTTTGTCGCCCTTCATTTTCTCCTTCAACGCCGGAGGCGGCGCGCCCGCTAACGCCGACGCGCCCGCGCTCAATCCGCGCCTGCGAAAGGCGGTCATACAGAAGAACCTTGCACAGCTGCTCCCGCCACTTGTAGGGCGACTCATCGGCCGCACCACCAACGGCGGTCGCGCCGCTGCAGTGAGCATGGCACAGGGGCTCCCGCCAGACGTGGCTCGTGATGCTCGTCCGCAGGTCATCTTGGGGAAAATGACACACGACGGGGTTTCCCGGGTCGAGGCAGACAAGGCCAAGGGTGCGGGACGGCGCCGGAAGGCCATGCGGTCATGATCCACAACCAGCGTTCATCGGCCGTAAGACTGGGATTGGTGTAAAAGAAGGTCTGCTGGATGGGCGCGATGACCGGCTTCAGGACATGGCTGACGACACCGGAGTGTGGATCGGTGAACGCTTTCGAACAGCGGACGGTTGGTGAGGGAATCCGGTGACATGGGGGATCAAGGGACCAGCAAAATCTGCGAAGTCCTCCAGCAAATTCGAGAAGAAAGGAAAACTCGGCAGTGAACCTCATCCGCCGGGCAGAAAAGATCGTTCGTCCGGCTCCGATTGACGCAAACCATCCGCCTTGACTCCAACCGAAGGATAAAGTCACTCAAACGGCGCGCCGTTCCCCCACCAGCGGGCTCTCTGGAAATCCCAAATCCACTGCCCTCCGGGTGGGGCCCAAATCCAGTTTCCGTGAAGGACGGACCACAGGTATGGCCACATTCCAATCGGCATCATCGCCCATCCGATTTCACCGTGCGGTATGTGGATGGCCAGATTCAGGTGCTCATCCACATCTCCGATAAACAGCTGCCACCCCTCATCAAGGCGAATCCAATCCGATCCCTCTTCGACAATATGCAGTCCGCCCATGTCCTCCGCCATGAACCGTCCGTCGCCGAGGCTCTCCCACCCCAACAGGGCCAGCGACAAAGACTCCCGCTCCGAGGGGGGACGCGAGATGGCAAACGGTTGCGACCACGCCGAATACACCGGTTCGAGGAATGGTTGGACCAAGCGGGCACGGATACGATAATGATAAGTGGTATCGAAAAACGCGTCGGCATCGGCCGCCCATCCCAAGGCCGGCTCCGCGATCAGCTCGAACACGGTGGAATCCCCCGACGCACGCCTACGCTCAATTTGATAGCGGCTTGCGTGAGGAACGGCGGACCACGTCATGCGGAAATGTTCGCCGTCTTCACCAATGGTAACGGAAAAATCCCCCGGCGGACACGGACGCGCGCCATCCATGGTGGAGAGCGCGAGCGGCTCCGACCATGCGGAGGTATCGATGCCATCGCTTCCACGCACCCACAGGTAAACGGTGGAACAAGGAGGTATGATCTCAACGGGAAGGATGATGTTCGAAACCTGGAATCGCCCAATCGTTTCACGCTGCGCCCCATCCATGGCCGGACTCCACGCGACCTCATGGATCGCTGTGCCTCCGGACGCGCGCCACGACAAAATAAACGCATTGGTGAAAAGCTGTCGCGTGAAGGACACGTCTTCGGGCGGTGTCGGGCTCGGAAGATCGCCCCGGTAAGCGGTGGCTGACACCGGTTCCGACGACAGACCGGGATGACGGTCGGGGGCCACCGCGTAAACCCGCGCGTCGATCCGATGAGACACCGCAGCGCTTTCCCCCGGTCCTGAGGGAATAAATAATTCGGTGTCATCCGTCCGCAGAGTCCGGTTGGCCAAAACCGCGACATAGTAATCCGCGCCATTGATGGCGCTCCAACTCAGATGAACTCCGCCACGGCCATCCGTGGCCGTCACATCCGGCGCGGGCAGCGGTGCAACCTGATCGAAAACATAAATCCGGTTACCATGGTGGCCAACGCGGTGGGTTTCCCGAACGGCTGATGCCGCCACGCGGACATGGCCTTCCGGTCGAAACAACTCCCAATCCACACCATCCAGAGACACGTAGGTGTCCGTAATTGCGGTGCCATCGGACACCACCAACCTATCTTTGCTGAACCATGGCGGAATGTAAGTCAAACTCCCTTGGTTCGTGAGAACATCCGTGGTTGCGTCGGTCCATTCCAGGCCATCCTCACTGCGCGCGAATACCGAAATGAAGCGCAGATTTCCCGCTTCAAACGAGCCGACGGTACCGGTGAAATTCACCATGAACGGCCCGTCCCCCTTTATCTCACCACGTGGCACGCCATCAAGCAACGCAGGCACTTCATGAACCTCCCAGTCGCCTCCCCCGCGGTGGGTCCAAAACGCCTCGCCCCCGGCATAGAGCAGGCCGTCGGGTATCTTGAGCAGACGCCCGTGAAATCCGTTTTCACTGCTCTCCAAAATCGCCTCACTCCACGAGCCGTCCCCGCGCAAAACCGCCGCCACCGTTTCCGTGCGGCCTTCAAGCTGAACCAAACCAACCCGGACGATCGCTTCGTCCATGACATTCGTCGCGACACTCAACCAATCACGGTTTTCCGGAATAAGCTCCCACTCCTGCGGGCTCCCCCCGCGGTACAGCCGCAATCCAAAAGCATGCACCCGCTTCCCGTCCCCGGTTTCAAGACTGGCAAACCGCAATTGCTCGCCGTCCGCTCCGGTCTGCCCACTCATGCCGGGCGGCACCTCCAGCCAATGCACGCCGTCCGGTGAATAACTCACCCAGTTGTCATCCCGGTTGTGGGTGTGCGCGTAAAACCGCCCTCCCCACCCAGTAAGATAACTCATCGCGTTCAACGGCACCGCGGGGGGCCCGATCTCGCGCCACCCGGGATCATCCGGCAAGGGCGCTCCCGGTCCACTCACCGTCCCGATTACGATAAAACCCAGTAGCGACAGTGCGTACCTTGTTTTCATGACAAAAGCAGCTTGGTAGTCACCTTGCGATTACCGCAAGCGCTAACATCCTCGTGAAGCCGGCAAAACCCCAATATCCGACATGCCGTCGCTGCGCTGTCCGGAACCTGTCCCCGGTCCGCCGTAGCCGGGGTCCCTTCCAGCGGTCGGGTTCCCGCCCGCACGACCCCGCCCGGACTCCGCTACATCCTCATCCATTCCGTCCACACGGTTCCGGGGGCCAAAATGACCCCCGGCTACGTCGGCATCCGCTCCCCCACCGCTGTCCGCCCCACCACAGGAGAGAAGAGCCGCGGGTCGACCGGCGGCGGCGCGGGTGGTGCACGCGAGCCCCCGGCCGCAATCATGAAATGGAAACCGACAGTCTTCTGCAGGTTTCGCCTGTACCTTTATTTTTACGTCTTCAATGTCCGATAATCCATAAACAGAAAAAATCACTTACGGTGTAAGATACCCCCGCCGCCTGACACCGGCGCGCGGACAGATCGGGGCAACCGCCGAACACGCCTGTGGGTTCGGTGCGAATGGCACTCGGAAAAGCCACTGGCTACAAGCAATTGTCTGCCGGAACTTTCTCGCCGCGTCCGGAGCTTCGCAACGAGACCTGCGAGCTTGTCCGCGCCTGCGGAGCCTGCGGTCGTTCAAGCATACGCCGCGTGCTCCCTCCAGGTTTCTCCATCCGCCGGTCAACCCCAGTTTTGCAGCGGACTTCCTATCAGGATCCTTACTCATCCCGCAATCGCACCTCCGCCGCCCAGCCGCGCCGTTGCTTCGTCCGGTGCGCGGCGGGGTCGACGGAGGCGGGGCTCCGTCGCTACGTAGCGAATCTCCTATGGCGCGACCGGTATTTTCCGGTCAGCGATCCGACCGGGCGAGGGCGGCGAATTTGGCGAAGCCCGCCGCGAGGTCCCGGGGGCTGGCATCGTCGATCACTTACGTTGTAGGCATCGTCAATCAGGCTAATGCCTGCCGGATGCCATCTTCAATCGGACACAGGGCGGCTGAGGGTTGCCCGCGGTGGATGGCGGTATACACGACGTAGTTGCCGCGGGGCGAGATTTGCGGATGGGGGTCGATATGATACACGCGACGGGTTTCCCAGTAGTCCGTTGACGGCATCGGCATGGCCGACCGGACCTCAATCCGCGCCTGCGTAAGGCGGTTATACAGCAGGACCTTGCACGGCTGCTCGCGCCACTTGTAGGGCGACTCATCCGCGCACCACCAGCGGCGGTCGCCGCTGCAGTGGGCATGGCACAGGGGCTCCCGCCAGACGTGGCTCGTGATGCCCGTATCCAGATCATATTCATAGGCACCGGTATCGTAGTCGATGTAGCAGATCCTCCCATCGCCGGACCACCATTCATGGCAGGCGCCGTGAAAAGGCGAGCACCGGAATTGGGAATTGACACACTCATACCGATTCCCCGTCACGTCCATCAAGTGGGTTCTCTCGGTGTGGTGCGTGAATTCGCCCGTCACGGGGTGCCGGAACTGATCGTGCGCGATTGTGAATAGGTCCGGATGAACGGGACTGAAGAGAGCATGATTGTGATGCGATGCAAACTCACGGATGAGACGGAACTCGCCGCCCGCGAGGGCGGCCGTGCCGACAAACCAATGATCGCCGACTTGCCCGTCGAGCAGCAGGTATTTGCCATCGGAAGAAAGCGACAGGTGGGTGGCGAGACGGCGCAATTCCCGGCCCTTGATGTACTCCTCCGGGAGTTTGAAGACCTGGCGAACCTCGCCGTCCTGACTCATGTGGTAAAGACCGGCCCCGGCGCCAAACCACACCCCTCCATCCGGCGCGACCAGCGGCAGGGCACCCGGGAACTGGGCTTGGGGAAAGTGACGCACGACGGGGTTTCCCGGGTCGAGGCAGACAAGGCCAAGGGTGCGGGACGGTGCCGGAGGCCATGCGGTCATGATCCACAACCAGCGTTCATCGGCCGTAAGACTGGGATTGGTGTAATAGAAGGTCTGCTGGATGGGCGCGATGACCGCCTTCAGAACATGACTCACGACGCCGGAGTGTGGATCGGTGAACGCTTCGAATAGGGGATGGGTGGTGAGGGAATCCGGTGACATGGGGATCAAGGAACCAGCAAAATCTGCGAAGTCCTCCGGCAAATTCGAGAAGAAAGGAAAACTATCACTTACGTTGCAGGTGTGTCCTCCCCAAACTCATGGAAATCCACGCCCGCCGAGGCAAAGTGAAATCTGCGGGGATGCCGTAGCGGGAGATTCGGGCCCGCCGGGAAGCCCCAAGTAGTCAGGCCGGCTTGCCGCCTGACACCGGACCCCGGACAGATCGGGCCACCACCGAACACCCCATCGGGGTCAGGGGCCAATGGCGCGGATAAGACCAGATTCGAAGAGCATACCAACGGTACTTTGCGGTCTAAAGAGCCGCACTCCTGCGAGCCAGAAGCTTATCCGCGCGCCACCGGGGTCAGGGGCCAAGGCCGCCTGACTACCCAGGCACCCTTCCCTACCTGAAGGCAGAATACCGTCGACCACACCCAAGAACTGAAAATCAATAACGCCATTTGTCCTTGTGCCGACCGCGGGCCGCGTCCGGGAGCCCGGCAACCCTTACATCGCCTTCGGATAAGCGGCGGCAATCCTGTCCAATTCCTCCCGGGCAAAGGGAACATCCGGCTGGATGCGCAGGGCCATCCGCAGATACTGAACGGCTTCACGGATGCGCCCCTCCCGTGCCATGAGGGAACCGACAAAGAAGTGAGGCCAGGCATTTTCCGGGAGGCGTTGGCAAATGGCCTGCCCCTGGACGATGGCCTCGGGAATCCGGCCCGACCGCTCGAGAAACTGCGCATAATTCCACCGGATAAGGGTGTCGTCCGGAAGCCGGCTGATTGCGCGCTCATAGACGCGCTGCACCTCCCCCCATGAGGCTTGGGTGGTTCTTCGGTCGACCTCGAGCATGCGCTCCTCGAAGTAGGCGATCATGCTTGCGTGGCTGGACTGCGTGGTGAAGGGGGGAACCGATGTGCGCTCAAGGGCGACGTTCCAGACGCGCTTCTGGTCCCATAAGGAGAAGGCCAGCCTCTCCGCACAGGCTTGAAACTCGGCCTCCGCATCGCGCACATTCTCCGGAGAAGAAAGGAGCCGTTGGCCGATCATGTCCGCCATCAATCGGGCGAGCCTGAAGTTGCCCTCGACGGTGAAGTGGACGTGCTCGTAAAAGGTCTCCCGCCCGGTGAGCCCATCCGCAGTCTGTCCGGCGAGGATGGCGGCGGCATCCAATCCCATCAGATCCCGTCCCCGGTAATGTTCGACCGCATCGAGGATGATCCGGTTGATCCGCGTGTCGGCGCGCACGGCCAGCGCGTCAAGATCCCGCGCCCGTGTGAAGGCCGCCTCCGCTTCGTCCGCCCGGCCCAGGGCTAGATAGCACGTTCCGATGCGGTACTGGAGTTCGGCGTGTTCACTCTCGATCGCGGCCGCTGCCTCGTAGGCCCCATGCGCTTCCTCGATCAATCCCCGATCCTCGAAGTCCAGTCCGGCCTGATAGTACTCTTCCCATACGGCCAGATCCGCATCCGCGAGGGTGGGATGAATGGAAACGAAGGGCGCGCAATCCCTCAAGTTGGTGGACACTGTGCTGAGCAGCACGGGTATGCCGGCCCGCAGGCCGGTCTCCACAATCTCATGCAGGTTGTCCCCGAAATTCCGGTAGGCTCGGAGCCGGCCCGGGTCATCATACCGGAGTTTATTCTCGACGAACATATCGATCCCGCGCCACGCGTTCGGGCCGCCCTGCGGCTTGCCGATGTTCTCCGTCACGCGGGTGAGCAATTGGCCCAGCCGGGTTGACCGAAGGAGGAGGAGCGTTTTGACGAGTGAACGCCGGGGAGCCTGTTTTCCGAAAACGGTTCCCGCCCCGAAGGGTCCGACCATCTCGTTGTTGCCCATGTAGAGAACCAACAGATCCCCGTCGCGGCGGATGCAATCACGCGCTATCGGCAGGATCACATGTGAGTTGATGGCCGTGACCGCGGTACAGATCACCTCAAATTCTGTCCCGGGATGACGGATCTCGAGCAATGCCTTGAGGAAACGCCCCATGCCGTAGGCGGGTTCCGGATCCCCGTAGGCGGCCGACTCACCGAAGAGGAAAATCCGGTAAGTTCCTTCCGGCTTCTCCGCCAGCATCCGGAACGGGAGTGGATCCCGCGCCAGCCCGGACGGAAAGAACCGGTGGGTGAAGAGCCTGTTGGGAATCAGGTAACCCGTCCCCTCTATCTTCCGTTCGAGGAAAAAACCGGTCGCATAACCATAACCAATTACCCGCAGGCCCAGCTCCATGAGACCAAGGCAGAACACCGGCACGAGCACGGCAGCGGCCAACCTCAATCCCCAGCGGCCGCGGGGGCTCAATGCGGGTTCCCTTGGTGGCGGTGCGCACATCCTCTGAAAAGAAAGGCCCGCTACCTTGCGGTGGCGAGCCTTTCGATAAACAAACTACGGACTTGCTCAGCAGCGGCGGCGGCGCCAGGCGACAAAGCCCAACGCGAACAGGCCGAAGAGCGCGGCGTAGGTCGACGGTTCCGGAATCACCCCGACATTGTCGAAGCCTATCGTGCTCGGGTTATCTCCACCCGCCCACAGCGGGACAAAGATGAGCTTATCCGTGCCTGCGGGAAGGACCCAGTCATACGTGTAGGTTTCCCATGTGGTTCCAGTGCCGATCACGGACGGAAACGTGTCCCCGGTGTTGCCGACAAGGGCGTTGTTGCCCCAGGCTTCCCATTTAAAGCCACCGGCCGGTCCCGGACCGGTGAGGTTAATCGAGTCGTAAACGAACGTTACCGGTTCGCCCGCCGTCAGGCCCAGATCACCGATGGGCACACCACCACCGACGTTGCCCGCGAGAGTCGGGCTGACGAGGATGCCCCAGCCACCGACGGGGGTGACCGTGCCGTAACCGCCTGGGTTGCCACCCGTAGCGAAAGTTACAGGAGTTGTATCCCCGTTCCCGGCCACGTGGACCCAGTTCGTGGCGCCATCTTCAAAGTCCCCGTTCGGAATGATGATGACTTGCGCGCTCAAGGAGCCGGCGAGCAGGCAAATCGCAGTTATTGTATACAGGCTTTTCATTATTTTTGTAGGTTCTATTATGCTGTTGAAATCGTGATTATGCGTGAGTATGCATTAACCACTTCGAAAGACAACCGGCATTCCAAGGCTCTGTCAATCACAATATCGATCGCCGTGGTGAGTTCATCCAACTTTCATATCCGGGCGGAAATGCAAAGATATGCAAAATTAGGTATTCAGCTCTCAGACTTCTCAGCGATGCCCTTGACGCCATTGGCACTCGGATAAGCTGCTGTCTCTCAGGAGCCAACATCCCGGGCGCGCCCTGGTGAACCACATGAAATGAAACTTGCGC